>JAQBVM010000013.1 GCA_027623095.1 Verrucomicrobiota bacterium | reverse complement strand
TGGAATTAACTTCATCCACTAAAATCGTCCTCATTCGGAGATGCGCCCGAAGCGCGAAGGGGGGCACATCGAGCTTTGACGGCCCGCAAGTGCCTGTTAGAGTATTGGCATGAGCAAGCGACTCGTAATGGACCTTCCCGAGGGCGCATTCTCGGTGTTTCGCAGCACTCCGGACGAGTTGGCGCGCGAGCTTCGGCTCACAGCGGCGGTTAAGTGGTACGAACTCGGGAAGCTGTCGCAGGAAAAGGCGGCTGAAATCGCCGGGTTGAGTCGTTACGATTTTATCCAGTCGCTGAGTCGGTTTGAAGTTTCCCCAATTCAGGAGTCAGCCGAAGAACTAGCCGGAGGCTTGGCGCGTGAGCAATAAGAGTTTAGTGGCACGCTTCTACCCGCTTAATGAAGGTTAAGGCAAATGTGAATAAAGGGCGTTTGGAACTGGGCGACTTCATCGTCGTTGACCCGGAGATTTGCCATGGCAAGCCGACATTCAAGGGCACCCGCATCATGGTTTTTCAGGTTCTGGAACAGGTTGCCAACGGCACCCCCTGGGAACGAATCGTCTGGTCATGGCGTGGAAAAGTGCCGATGGAAGCAATTTCCGAAGCGGTGCGCCTTGCCAGTCAGCACTTCAAGGAAAGCGGCCCGTTCAAGCCAAATGTTAGTCATCGACGAGAGCATCTCGGAAAACGAAGTCTGGCGGCTGCGTGAATGGCGGATTGCCGTGCGGGTGATCGGAGAAGACTTGGCTGACAAAAGCATCTCGGACGAAAACATTCTTTCTCTGCTGCACCGGCTCAAGCATCCGACGTTCTTCACGCGGGACCGAGATTTCTGGAAAGCAGAGCTCAGCCATCCGCGATATGCTCTCGTTTTCATGGACATTCCGGAACATGAAGGACTCGTCGCGACGCACATCAGGCGATTCCTGCGCCATCCCAGCTTCAATTCAAACCTCAAACGCCTTGGCAAGGTGATTCACGTGCATCAGACGGGGATCGAGCTGTGGCATGGCGGAGCACAGAGCAAAAGATTCCACGAATGGGAAAGCAAGGTCTGACCGGCTCATCTAAGCTTTTCTGATCGAAACAATTTGGTTGAGGCAGAAAAAGACGATCCTCTCTACGGCGTTTCCGCAGCGGGACTTACCTTTCTTTGGAATGAAAGCCACTTTGAGTTGGAAGCGAGCGGTGAGCGGAGCATCTGAAGAGAACCGCGGATCGCGCGGCGCGGCGAAGCAGCAGCCACAGAGTGTCTGAAAAATCTTCGCAAGAAACAAAGAATTCTTCTTATAGTGTTACGGTGGATCGAATGACCCAACGTGGACAGCTCCGTCCTTCGCGTGCAACTGCCGGCGAATCTCAGTGGCAGGAATCTCTTGGAACTGAACCAAATTCAGGACCCGCGATACTCCCGCCAATTAGTGTCCGCAAGTTCGGCGACCGAACGTAAGTGCTGTGCTTGGGCCGGCAACACTTTAGTGGCGGCCGGTGACTTGTCGTGGATCACGGCCAGTTGAGATGTTTGCCGAGGAAGTCGTATGTTCCTTTGCCGTTGATCGTGTGGGGACCCACAAACCACTCGATCTCGCAGCGGTCTCCAATGTGCAGCCGCGCATCATAAAGAAACCGGACTTTGGCAAACTCGTAAGCCACTGTTTCGTCCGGAGCCACTCCATCGAAATGACCTCGCTCTACCATGAATGGCCGCGGCGCGATAAGGGCTGCCATCTCGGCATAATTGAAAGTGCTTCCCAAATCGAACTCAAAGATTTCATACTCTCCCGTCCAAACGTAGCTGTAGCGGCTTCGCGTCGAGGCGTTTTTCCAAACCCATTCGTTAAAGTCCGCCGAACAGATCGAAAGGCAATAGTCGGTGACCAGACCCGGGACGCGCATGGCCGTTTTCCCTCCGTAGCTGAGTCCATAAAACGCGATTCGATCCGGATCGATGTTTGGCAGCGTTTTTAGCCAGTCCACAATCTGCTGATGTTGTGGCGTGATGACAGAGAAAAGCGTCTTCTTCACGAGATTCGCTTTGCGTTGCAGCGTCCGAAAACGGTCTGTGAAAATATAGAGGTTTTGCGGGGAAAACGTGATAAAACCGCGTTCCGCGAGTTTGGCGGCAAAATCGTGATAAGCGCCTTTGTCGCCGGAAACGACATCTTGGGGGCGGCCTTCAAGGCCGTGTTGACAAACCACAACGGGCCGCTTCTCGCCCGGCTTCAAGTCTTTCGGCAAAAGCAGAATACCGTATGCGATGACATCCGGAAACACATCCATTACCACTTCGTATCCGGTCCATTTGGGAGTATCATAACTTTTTCGAGAACGGACGTTCGGAGCAAGTGGCCTCTCTTCAATTTTGCCAATTACCTCCTCGTAGAAGAATTGCCGGTAGCTCTCCGAGGATGCGGCGTATTTCTCGATAGACTCCGTGTCGAGATCCTTCATGAATGCATCCCGAACATAGGGGCTTTCGCGCAGCAGCCACTGATTGTGCCGGTCGATTTCGTGCATCTGCCGGGCATGGCGCGCGGTCGTGTCGATCGTTCCGGCGAGGACAGGAGATAGTTGGCTTCCGCCCATCGAGCGCGGTGGTGTCTGAGGATTAACAAGCATATCGAAAAACCGATTGAGCGTCTCGGTAGTTCCATATGGCCCCGTCCCGTCGCCGCTGACAACGAGGGACCAATCCGGCTGGGGATCGAGTTTTTCAAGGAGCTGTTTGGCGCGCTGAAACTCCCTTTTCACCACTTCGATGTCCGGCGTCAGCAAACGAGCGGGCGCTCCTCCGCCATTCCCTGGCAGTGTCACCTCCGGTCCCTTCGCTGCCTCGATAAGCAACCCTCGAGGCGCCACCATGCCGGCAAGTTCCGCCCCGCCAAACTGTTCCAGCAATCCAAACACGTTCCGATCGATCGGTTCCTGCCAAGTGTTCATGCGATCGTCGAACGCGCCGCTGACACCCACTGCGTCGATGCGCGTGTCCAGAGCCGCTGCGTAAAGCGCAATAAGCCCGCCTTCTCCCCATCCGATCACGCCGAGTTTCCTCTTGAACTGTTTCAACTCCAGGTTTGCTCCCTTGGAGTCACTTGGGTCCCGTTCACGAGTAAACCAATCCACACCCGCCAAGACCTTTTGAACTTCATATCCCGACAGTCCGCGTCCCAGCTCAAATGCGCTTCGATACAGAAACTCGCGATTGCTGAGACCCGATCCGCGGTCAGTCGATTCGACTTTGCGTTCACCCATCTTCCGGTTGATCAGTGTCGGCACGAGCACTCGACAGCCGCGTTCAGCCAGTTTCCGGGCAAACTGCAAATCCGGATCGATGCCGTCCACCAGAAACGCTATTTGTTCCGGAGTTTGATCGGCGTCGGGAATGGCGATTACGTCCGCCAGCCCCTCCCACGCTGGGCCGTCTCCACTCTTCAGTGGCGTCATCAAAAGACCCTCTCCGGACACATCGCCGATGACCGGCCACCGAACGGCGCGCACCTCGTATGTCTTGCCGCGGAACAGCACACCGTCGCTCGCCGTTGAAGCCAAATACTCGATCGCCTCGACTGGTTTGCGTTCATCGCGCACACCTAGAATATGAGCCAATCGTTTTCGATTGGGTTCGATCGAGCGGTTGTAGGCTTCGCCCGACGAAAAATCGCGGTTCCAATACTTCGCGCGCCGATCGACCGATCGGTCGATCTCCCGGAGTAGAAAACGATCCACGCCAGCAACCAGATTCGACGCGATATCGCCCCCCATCGTTAACGGCAGAGTTCCCGGAAGTGGGCTAATGGAAGTAGAATCTGCCGCCCTCGAAGGAACGCATGCATTCGTGGCAGACAACAGGAGGAAAAGCGCCAGAGAGTTGAATGCCGCCCGATTGTTTAAGAATTGAGGATGTTCCATGTCAGTTTCTTGTTCAGTTTTCAGTCTGTCGGCATAAACAGATGCCGTCCCCGATCGCCGCCGCAATCCAAAGGGCTAGTTCAAACGTTGGCGATTGGACTTTTAGCAATCGGCCCAATACCTTTTTTTCGTCAGCTCAGAATTTTTCGCACCACCTCACCGGCAACGTCCGTCAGCCGAAAATCGCGGCCGTTGTAGCGGTAGATCAACCGTTCATGGTGGATCCCCAAGAGGTGAAGGATTGTGGCATGTAGATCGTTGATGCTCACTCGGTCCACGACGGCCTTGTGGCCAAGTTCGTCGGTCTCGCCATAATGTGTCCCGCCCTTCACACCGCCACCAGCCATCCAAGTGGTAAACGCATGGGGATTGTGGTCGCGACCGGGTTTCTTGGCTTTCTGACTGACCGGCAGGCGTCCAAATTCGCCCGCGCACAATACAAGCGTCGATTCGAGCAGTCCACGCTGCTTGAGGTCCGTTAACAACCCGGCGATTGGAATGTCTGTCTCCCCAGCAAACTGCCGGTGGTTTCCCTCGATATCGGCGTGCCCGTCCCAACTGCGCTCGTTCTCCATCCCGCCGCTATAAATCTGGATAAAACGCGTGCCTCTTTCGACCAGCCGCCGCGCAGTGAGACATTGCCTTGCGAAATGCGCGCAGCGTTTGTTGTCCAAACCATAAAGCCTGCGAATCGATTCGGGTTCCCGACCCACGTCGAGCGCCTCGGGCGCTGTCATTTGCATCCGGTAAGCCAGTTCAAAACTCTCAATGCGCGCATTCAGTTCCGGTTCGTGGGGATACGATTCCCCATAATGCCGGTTCAAGCGGTTGACTAAATCGAGCTGTGATCGCTGCTGCGCGTCGCTCATTTTCGCGTTCCGGTACAAGTTGTCAATTGGCGGGCCCTGTGCGTTCAGGGCGGTCCCCTGAAAAACGCCGGGCAGGAATCCCGCGCCCCAATTCTGGGCGTGTCCTTTGGGTACGCCCCTTCCAAGCGTGTCGTACATAACAACAAATGCCGGAAGATTCCGGCTTTCCGAGCCGAGCCCGTAAGTGACCCAAGATCCCACGCAAGGAAAGCCCATCCGGTTCATGCCGGTGTTGATCTGAAAGAGCGCCGGAGAATGATTGTTTGTGGCGGTGAAACAGGAATGGATGAACGCCAAGTCGTCCACATGGTTCGCAAGGTTTGGAAAGATCTCGGATACCCACGCGCCAGACTGTCCGTGCTGCCGGAATGCAAACGGCGACTTCATCAGCGGGCCAACTTGATTCGTGAAAAAGCCGGTATTCTTATCAAACCCCTCCAGCTCGCGTCCGTCGCGTTTTTCGAGTTCGGGCTTGTAATCCCACGTATCGACGTGGCTTTGTCCGCCATTCATGAAAAGCCAAATCACCGCCTTCGCTCGTGGTGGAAACTGGGGTGCATGCGACACCAGGGGATCCATTTGGAGGGGCTGCGATTGAGGAGTCTCCAGCGTTTCGCCATAGCTTCCAGATCGGAGCAGGTCGCCGAGAGCGAGCAGACCGAAGCCCGAGCCGGCCCGCTCCAGGAATGCCCGCCGTGATACGAGGCCGGACTGGCCTGAAGCACCGAATTGAGAAATCCTGTTCATTCCGATTTCGCCGTCCAAATCCTAACCAACTTGAGTTCGCTACAGCTTCGTGGCGGTAGGAACCCTCGGGTCCGCGCTAAATCGAAACGGTGGTTTTCCGAGAAGCGATTCGCTTGTGATCGTGGGACAGACAAATTTCTCGATATGCTCAACGATCAATTCCGTTCCCTTGAAATGATTCACATACGGCCATGCTTTATGATTATACATCGTGTCGGTTAGATCACGCACGAGAACGGCATGTTTGCCATTTTTCGACATCTGCCGCAGTCCGAACGGCCGGCCCAGCACGCACATGTTGGTATGCACGCCAAAGATCATCACATTCTTGATTCCTTGTTCCTCGAGCAAATTCCAAATCTCGACGCCGGAGTCGCTGATCGCGTCGATATCGAGAATCTCGATCGCCGCCACTTCGCGCCGCCAAGGACTGCCTCCTTCGCATTTCGGTTCGCAATCACAGCCGCCGTCGGACTGATCGATCGGGTATTTCCCATTTTCTTCGCTTGGAATCTTATTGCACCATTCGCCGATCTCTGGAGGCAGATTCGCCGCCCTGGGAGCGTTTTGAGCGCGTTTGCGCCCCGGATGATCCTTGTAGGCGTCCATGCACGAGCTCGGAGCGTGTATTACGAACACCCCTCGATCCCGGGCAGCGTGAATAAACGTGTTCATGCGCGGCGCAATCTCCGCAACCCGAGAGGTGGCTCCGTTGCACCAATGTTTATCCCACATATCCACGACAATGACCGCCGTTTCACGCGGGTTCCATTGGACTTGGCGTTCCGTGATCTGATAGTTGCCGGTGCCGGGCGAGGCTTCAACTCTTTGCCGTGTTGTTAGAGAAAGTGGCTCCGCATTTTTCGAACCCGGCGCGGGAGCCGCCAACGCGCGTTGAATCGGGTGGAAGAAGAATCCGGAACCTGCGAGTGCGCTGCCAAAAGCGGAGCGGGTAATGAAGTGGCGTCTGTTCAGTGGTTTCATAGTTTTGTTGGTAGAAGCGGTCTCAAAGAGCGAACAGTTTTTTGCCGCGAGCCTCGGCTGCATTTCATCTCGAAATGCTCGGATGGCTTCAGTCGGAAGACTGTTATTAGCGCAAAGGCGATGAGATTGGAAGCAAACACTTTTTACAGGAATCGTTCTTGCGCCTCTCAGTCGATAAAGACGAATTCGTTTAGGATCAATAGCGCTTGGCAAAAATCGCCGAGTGCCAGTTCAGATGCTTCGTTTCCGCCGTAGCTTTGCATTTGATGCCGCAAGAATTGCAGACTGTCTTCGAGTTCCACCTGACTGGGTTGTCTGCCAAGCGCAGCCCCATACGCCGTTCGAACCGCAGACGCGAACGATTGGGAGTCATCCGGAATCAGATGCTTTGCCATCGCGCGCGACCAAGACTGGACGTGCGGATTATTCATCATGAGAAGCGCCTGCGGAGCAACCGTGGTTGTGGCTCTCTGCGCCTGGCTCTGTAACGCGTCTGGACCGTCAAACAGCACCATCATCGGTATGAGTTTGCTGCGCTTGATCGTGAAATAGATGCTCCTGCGTTGATTCCCTTCGTCGAGAGTCCCGGGCCCGAACATTCGCCTGTCCAAAGCGCCGGTCACTGCAAGAATTGAATCGCGTATCGCTTCACTTTCCAAACGCCTGGGAGCAAACCTCCAAAGCAGCCGGTTATCCGGATCGGCACGGGCCGCTTCCTTTTCGTAAGCGCTGTCCTGCAAATAGACGGCGCTCCGCATGAGCAACCGGTGAATGGGCTTCAACCGCCATCCGGTCCGCACCAGTTCACCGGCCAGCCACTCCAACAGTTCGGGATGCGACGGACGTTCTCCCTGGGATCCAAAATCGCTTGGAGTTCCAACAATTCCCCGGCCGAAATGATGTTGCCAGAGTCGATTGACAATGACTCGCGCGAGCAGATTTCCGGCGCCGTAATCAACGTCCGTGATCCATTCGGCCAAAGCGCGCCGATGATACGACGTCCGCCAGCCCTTGGGAGGATCGATTCGCCATTGGTTCTCTCCGTCGGATGAACGCATCAGCACTTGCAGGAATCCGGGCGTCATCTCACGACCCTTCTGGTTCGGATCACCCCTGTTCAGAAGATACGTTTTCTCGTAAAAATCCGGCCCCTGAGTGTTGAGCCGAAGTGGTTTGAGCCCCTCGCTGCAGATCAGTGCCTTTCGTTCCGGCGATTCTTTTTTGTTCTTATCCGGTGCGGCATCGGGTGTGGCTGGGACCTTTTTGGCTCCGGCATCCTCCGATTGCGGATCGAGATCAATTTCGGTTCGAACAGTTGTAGTAAATGTGGAAATGAGCCGGTAGTAGTCGGACGTCGGAATCGGATCAAACTTGTGATCGTGGCAGCGCGCGCACCCGATTGTAAGGCCGAGCATTGAAGTTCCAATTGTCCCCACAATATCATCCAGTTCATCATAACGCTCTTTCTCAGCCTGATTCGCCGTGATCTGAGTGCTGTGGACTCCCGCCGCGAGAAAGCCGGTCGCCGTCAGAGCCTGAAAGTTTTCGGGTTCAAACTCGTCTCCCGCGATCTGCCATTTGACGAACTGGTCATACGGCATGTCTTGGTTCAACGCGGCTATGACGAAATCGCGGTAATGAAAGGCCGACGGACGGTCGGTATCATGCTCGAAACCGTGGCTCTCCGCAAAACGGGCCAGGTCCAGCCAGAATCGCCCCCAACGTTCCCCGTACTGTGGACTGGCCAGAAGTGAATCAATCAATCGTGGATAGGCGTCCGGATCAAGGTCGCGGACAAAGTCCTCGATTCGATCCGCGGAAGGGGGCACGCCCAGCAGATCGAGATAAACCCGGCGAATCAGTCTGCGGCGGTCCGCTGGAGGATTTGGCCGCAGTCCGGCACTGCGCAGGCCCGAAAATATGAAGGAATCAATCGAAGTTCGGCACCAGTCCCCTTCGTTGATTTGAGGTGGTGCGGCCCGTCGCAATGGTTCGAACGCCCAGAATTGACGGGGAGCGTCCGAAGGGGTCGATCCCTTGTTGCCACCGATCGGCAATTCATTTACTGACCGGAACGATCCGGCTGTTTGCGACGGCGTCTCTGCCCCGGACAGAACGTCGTAATTTCCAATCGCCAAGAGCAAGGCCAAAGAAGCCGCCCAACAGTGTCTGCGCCCAGTGGGTTTCATCGATACTTCTTATTACAGGAAACGGATTACCTGTCAATTGTTCCACCGGCTTGGGTTTTGGAATGTCGGTCTCAACCCGGCGCATCTCTAAGTTGCGTGTGGAACCGGAATGCTCGGGCGGACCGCGGTTTGTCTCAAACCGCAGCGAACACGATCCGAGAACCGCACACGCTCATTCCCCATGGCGGGAGCGAATCGCCGTGCCGCGGGCTGGGACAGCCCGTGCTCCGACGCTTCTTCCAACAAGTTGGAGATGCACGAGCCTCGCCGAAGCGAATCCATTGCGTCTTGTTCCTCGAACCCGTATAAGGAATCAATGAAAAATCCCTATTCCTCTATTCGTTGCTTATTCTCGTCCATTCTGGTTGTTCCCCTTCTTGCGGCAGTCCCTTTGGAGCGCGCTGTTGCCGCTGAAAAACCGATTCGTGCGCTGCTCATCACCGGCGGGTGCTGTCATGACTATGCAAACCAGAAGGAGATTCTCAAGAAGGGAATTGAAGCGCGCGCCAACGTGGTGATCGACCAGATCCATACCGACGACAAAACAACGCGTCCCCCTCTGGCGATCCTCGGCAATCCGGATTACGCGAAGGGCTACGATCTTGTGATCCATGACGAATGCGCGGCGGATGTTTCCGACCCGGCGCAAGTCGAAGGTGTCCTGAAACCCCATCGCGATGGGATTCCCGGAGTGAATCTCCACTGCGCGATGCACTCGTACCGGATTGGGCGTCCGAATGATCCGGTTACTTTGGGAACACCGCACGGTTTCTGGTTCGAATACCTCGGACTTCAATCAAGTGGGCACGGGCCGCAGGAACCCATTGCTATCCGCTATGCAAGCGACACGAGCTCGATTGCGCGAGGACTGACTGATTGGACCACCATTCGCGAAGAGCTCTATAACAACGTGCATGTGTTCGAAAGCGCCACTCCAATCGCACACGGAAAACAAACGGTCAAGCGGCGCAATGGCGAGGAAACGACCAACGATTTCGTCGTCGTATGGACCAACCAATACGGTCCGAAGAACACGCGTGTGTTCAGCACGACGATTGGCCACAACAACGCTACTGTGGAAGATTCGCAATATCTCGATCTCGTAACTCGGGGTGTGTTGTGGGCCACGGGTCATCTCACTGACGACGGCGCGCCGGCCAAAGGCTACGGGCCCGGAGGGAAATAAGGGAAAGGGAGATATTCGTCCGCGATGATGCGGAACCGACTCGCTTAATAGAGTATGAGAATTGGAATTCTGGAGAGAGGCGAAATCCAGGGCTTGGAGCGCGTCAAGAAACTCGGTTTTTCGTCGATGGAGTGGGTCGGATTTGCTGATGGTCCATGCGGAATCGCTACGGGCGAATGGAAACCTTACGCGGAAAGGCTGGCCGCCGGGGCTCGCGATCGGGACATTCGAATCTCAGCGATCGCCGTTCTTTATGCGAATCCTCTGGATCCTAAACAGTCCGAGTACGCTCGCGCTACGTTTTATCGGGCGATTGAGGTCGCTGAGGCGATTGGAGTGAAGACCGTTGCGGGGTTTCCCGGAGCGGTCATCGAAATGGAAATCAACGAGCGCGGCGGGAATCCCGTTTACAAACCATTCGAGAAACACCTTCCACAGCTTCTTGAGTTTTGGGAGCCGATCGCACGATTTGCGGCGGAGCGAGGGATTCGAATCGCGTTTGAGCATTGTCCCCAAGGCGCTTATCACCTGCCGGTGATGGGATACAATATGCTGGCGCAGCCGGCGATGTGGGAGCGCCTGTTCAATTCAACGCGATGCGAGAACCTTGGAATCGAGTGGGATGCCAGCCACCTGATGTGTCAATTGATTGATCCTGTCGAAAACATTCGGCGCTTTGGTTCGCGGATATTCCACGTGCATGCAAAAGACGCTTTCATCAATCACGATCTGCTGAAGGTTTATGGGATTTGCCATCCGGGGGTCGCCGACCACCGGATGCCAGGGCTCGGTCAAGCCAATTGGCCAGAGATTGTACATGCGCTGATCAGGGTTGGTTACGATTCGGATCTAAATATCGAAGGGTGGCATGATCCTGTATTTCGAGATCATGAAACACAAGAAGCACAGGCGGAACCTGGATCGACGCCGGATAAACTTGCAGGACGAAAGCTTGAAGATGCCGGTATTTTGATCGCGAAACGATTGCTGGAAAATCTCACCACCGGCACGGAATGAGAACGTGATCGCGGAACGTTCCATACCACTACAGAGACACTTTTCAATTTGGCTCGCGGCCTTCCAGGCCGCAGCACGCGAAAACTGGGAGAATCTGAGGACAAGTCGAACGTGCTGCGGCCTGGAAGGCCGCGAGCCAAGACTGAGGCGTCGCCGGAATGCTACTCAGATTTCCAATTCTTGAGGGCTGCGTCCAGCGCTTGATGAACCGGTCTCATGGCGATGCCTGTGGATAACAGCTTCGAGGTATCCATCACGCAGTTCGAGCGGGGTGTTTTGGCGGCGGTCTTGTAGAACTCTTCGTCATTCTGCCAATACTCGAAGGCGCGGGCCGGTTTCCGGATCCGCTCAATCATTTCTACCACCTGCCGGGTCGTCACGAATCCTGGATTCGTCATGTTATAGATTCCGAACGGCGCCTTCACGTGCCAAAGGTCGAGTGCGGCATTGACGAAATCGAATCGGTGAGAGACCGAATTTACGTTCTCATAGACCTTTCGATACCGCTGGAGTTTGCTCAAGTAGTTCCGCGAATTGTCGAATTCATCGAACGGGATGCGCAGGCGCCAGATATAGCGATCCCCGAAGCCGTGGATCGCTTCTTCTCCGAGCGCTTTGGAGCCGCTGTAAAAACTGCACGGAGGATCTCGAAATGAGAAATTCGGTGAATCCACTTCGGTGAACCCTTGAACAGATTCGGGCGAACGCTCAATTACCGCGCGGCAGTCGGCTTGCGTAAGATCCTTCTCGACCCGGGTCTGGCCGTCTTGAATGATCTTCGCTCCCGAGAAAATGCACCCGGACGAAACATGTCCCCAAGGAGTGCCCGTCACCAGGCATGCGTGGGCAATTCGTTCCGGAAACAGTGCGTTTCCGTCCAAGGTATCCGCGCGTGCTATTTCGCAAGCATCGACGTTCGGTTTTCCAGTGTATCCGGCCGCGTTAATTAAAAACTCTGGTCTCGTCTGTTTTAAAAGCTCGAGAAGCCTCGGGAATCGTGTGTAATCAACTTGCTTGCGTGAGACCGCTGAGAATTCCCAGCCTCGTTGCGCGAGACAGTGGGCAAAAGCATTGCCGATGTATCCTGAGGCGCCGAGCAGAAGTATCATCTTTCTTTCTCCAATCTTCTTGCTTCTCCCACAACGTCGAAAAGGTATTGGCGGTATTCGCAGTTCGGCATCTTCTCCACCAACATCGCCAAGGCGGCAATGTCGAGGAACCCCCGCAGAAGCGCGGCCTCCTCCGGACAACCGATTTTGATGCCTTGCCGCTTTTCGATGGTTTGAACGTAAGCGGAAGCTTCGTGCAGGCTGCTGCTTGTGCCTGCGTCCAACCAGGCGAAGCCGCGGTTCAACCTGCGGACTCGGAGTTCTCCGCGGCGGAGGTATTCCACATTGACATCCGTGATTTCCAATTCTCCCCGTGCCGAAGGCTTCAGGTTTCGAGCGATCCCGACCACTTGATTGTCGTATAAATACAGCCCCGGAACCGCGTAATTGCTCCTCGGCTGCGCCGGTTTCTCTTGAATCGAAAGGGCGCGTCCGGCGCCGTCAAACTCGACCACCCCGTATCGCTCGGGGTCGTTCACGTGGCAGCCGAAGATGACCGCTCCTTTTTCGAGTTCCGCAAAGGCTCCGTGGAATTCATCGCCTCCGTAAAAGACATTGTCCCCCAAGATCAACGCCACGGAGTCGTTTCCGATGAACGAATCCGCGATCAAAAAGGCCTGCGCAATTCCCGCGGGCCGGGCCTGCTCGCGGTATTCGATGGAAATGCCCCAAGCCGTTCCGTCGCCAAGCAATTGTTGGAATCGTGGGAGGTCCTGCGGCGTGGAGATTAAGCAAAGTTCACGGATGCCATTCTCAATCAGGGTGGCCAATGGATAATAGACCATCGGTTTATCGTACACCGGCTGGAGCTGCTTGCTCGCCACCAGCGTCAGCGGAAACAGACGGGACCCGGTTCCGCCGGCCAGAATGATACCTTTCATTGCGGTGTATCGTAGGGAGCGTGAGATTTTTGAAAAGTTAAATGAGCTATCCGCACGGGGGCGGGAGCAGTCGCATCTTCAAGCCAGGAGTTCGAGACAAAGGTTTTGTCACAGAGCGATTGCTTTCAACCCCGATGCCACGGCGAGCTTCCGTTGTCGGTCATCGAAGGTTGCGAAGTGTCTCAGCTTGAGCTCTAGCGCGCAGGCGACGTGGAGCACATCACTGGAGCGGGTTCCGTAAAGGGTTGTGTGTTGGCGGCTGAGTTCAGTCGCAAGGTTCAAAGCAGCCCGCCACAAAATACTGACTTGGTTTAACCGACCATGCACAAAGTCGGCTTCGAAATCCGATAGGGCTTCCTCCAATCCCTGATCATCCAAGTCGCCCGTAAACCGGCATCGGCAAATTGCGTTCGTTATCTCGGTTCGTCCGTGGTGCGTGATCGGCAATGCGCCGGTTATTCTGGCCCGCCAGGCTATCATTCGGCGAGACCGGTCGTGTTGGTGCAGGTACAGACATGCCAGGGCACTGGGATCAACGTAGAAATTATCAGCGGTCGCCACGTTCGTAATCCCAGAATTCGCGCGTTGCATTCTCTGACATGGGCTTGGGCTGGCGCTTCAAAATCCGTCCGAAGTAATCCGGCAGGGGCGCCCGCTTGGTTTGATTGGGATTTGCAAGTGGCTTCAACTCGTAGCTCGGCACGCCATTGTCGGTGATCACGACAGAGCCATGCTCCTCGAGCTTGCGTTTCACCCCGCGAAAGTCCGTGCGAATTTCCCGAATGCTGACAGTCGCTTTGGTCATATCGTGAAACAGTAGTGTTTCACGCATGCTGCGTCAACCCGCAGAATTCGGTCAGCGGGAAACAGGCTGAGTGCCAGCGTCGTTTTGCCAACCTGCCTTGGGCCTCCAAGAAAAACCATCTTCTCCCGGAGATCGGCAAGCAGGTCAGGGCGCAAATAACGTTCCACGATCAGAACTATGCGACGTGTATAAATTCGAGTCGAATAGGAAATAGGCGTGCTTATTTTCGAGCCCAACCAAATATTGCGCAAGACGGGCGGAACAATACTGACCCGAATGTGTTGCACGACTGACATCATTGTGTGATCAGAAAAGCATGAATCGAAGAAGCCAAAACAGGATTTTCAATCAGAGGAAACTTTTGGCGTTCCGAATCGAATCATTCGAAGCAATTCGTCCAGGCGGTTTGGGCGAAGCCTAAGGAACCGCAACATCCAAAAATCGCCGCGCTTTCGGAACTGCCGGATTCGTCTGCGTTCGGAAGCCAGATGCCCGCGCTTCCGCCAACAGTCGGTCAACGCGTCCAAACATGTTCTTCGGAGGAATAAACCTCGGCGAACGATCAGAGTGCCCACGAGTGCCTCGGCCAAAAGAAGCCCGATTTGCAGCGGAACAAGCAACAGCAGAAAGTGCTGGCAGTTCTTTATCAGCACGAACAAGCCATTTCGATTCGCGTAAAACCGTTTTGTGTCGCTGGTCCTAAATTCGATCGTTTCGTCGCCGCCCTCCGGATTTACATTCGCGGCGCCGCGGTGATGCAATCGGGCTTCCGGAACGGCGACGGCCCGATGTCCAGCAATCCAGACCCGCCAGGAAAGATCGAGTTCGTCAGAAAACATGAAGAACTCGCGATCGAATCCACCGAGCTGGTTGAACACACCGCGGTCGATCAGGTAGGCGCAGCCTTCGGGCATTAGAACTTCGCGGGTTGATTCCGAGCGCGGATGTTTGCTTGTCAAACCGAACAGATCAAAGCCTCCAGCGCCAAAGGATTGAAACGAATCATCCGGATAATTCAGCACAAGCGGCATGCCGGCGGCGGCCCCGGCATGTTCCACACCTTGAACCAGTTTCTCGAGGCAATCTGGCTCGAGCCATGTGTCGTTGTTTAGGAAGAACAGATACTGTCCTGACGCCGCCTGCGCCGCCCGGTTGTTTCCTTCGCAGTATCCGAGATTTGCTCCGTGCTGAATAAATCGGGCGGAGGGCCAGTCGCGGATCAGTTCGGCAGCAAGCGTGTCCGAACTGTCCGTGGACCGGTTATCCGCGACGATGATTTCCAATTGGGAAAAGAACGATTGATTTCGGAGGGACGCGAAACACCGTTCGAGCCACGGCGCTCCGTTGTAATTGAGAATAATAACGCTGACGCGCGGCATGCCTATTGGAGCGTCCGTCATTCGCCCCTCGCGTTCGATCGCGCCTGCTCTTCCAGCCAGTCGCAGGCTTTCGGAAGAACGACACTCCAGTGAAAGGTCTTGGCTCGTTCCCAGGCGTTGCGGCGAAAAAACTCGTATTTATCCGGCGATCGAATCGTTTCCGTCAGGCAATCAGCCAGAGATTCCGGGGTTTCGCGCTCGGAAACTAAGCCGGTGCGGCCATGCAGCGTGGACTCAACGAGTCCTGCCACAGGATAGACGATGGCCGGCGTACCCATCGCATTGGCTTCAATGACATTGAGCCCCCAGCCTTCGCGTTGCGAGGTGTGCAGGAGAAAGTGGGATTCGCGCAGTGCGGCGTCTTTCTCTGCTTCGCTCAGCGGACCGGTGAACGTGACTCGGTCAGTGAGCCCGAGATCTGCCGCGAGTTTCCTCAATAGTGTTTCTGATATTCCCGTGCCCACTAGTTTCAAAGATGCGGATATTTTTCGTTCCGCCAAAACCTTCAATGTCCGAATCGATTCGTCCACGCGTTTGTTTGGAGCCAATCGAGACACAACAATCAGGCGCACTGGCTCTTCCAGCCGTTTTGGCGTCAATTCCTCCAATGCCCTCGTGTCCACTCCGTATGGAATCACCGTTACGTTCCTCACTCCATGCGCGTGAAGGCATTTGCGGGTAGATTCGCACGCCGTCCAGAATGGCACTTTCCGGTAGAGCCAATGTGTCCAGCGCTCTTGAGATTGGCCAATTACGTTTACGGGCCAAGGATAGAAAGCGTTCCAAATGGGACCCAGAACTTCGTGAATATAGGCGACACAACGTGTGTTGCTCCACCAGGGAGCGTACCACGGAATACCGTGGTGCTGATCAATGATCAGGTCGAAAACCGGCTGACTGGCGCACCATCGAATGGCGTGAAGGAATGAGGATCGGATTCCTCCGCGCCGAACGATCTTGACTCCGTTGATCTCGTCTTCGGCCGCGCCACCCGGGAATTGATGGGTGAACCAATATGCCGAGTGCCCCCGTTCCGCCAATGCGGACAAATATCCAAGCGACACCCGCTCGGCGCCTCCGGAAAGAGGGTTTTTCGGGTCACGCCAGTTGAGCATTAGGAACCGCACGAATAATTGGTTGTTGGCGGCGCGAATTCTTGCCTACAGTCCATGCACAGCGCGAGTCCTTTCGTAGCGAACGGGCTCCCAACGGGAAACAATAGACGGAATCAATAGACACGATATAGACAGTCCACGTGCCGCCAATCCAACGGGAGCCTTGACGGACTATGATCATTCACAGGTTGATCGCGCATCATCTGTTTAATCGGGACGATCCTCGTTTCTACACGATGCAGGCGCGGGACGCGCTCAGATGGATACGAAAAGGCGGCGTTGTTCTGAATGAACAGATTACGGCACTGGATCTCGGAGCCGGCCACGGCATCTTTGGATCGGAACTTCAAAAATACGGTTGCGACGTTGTTTTTGCCGACGAATCGAACTTTCTCATGCCGGATTTGTCTGGGGCATCCTTTTTTGAGATCAATCTCGACCAGGACGATATCACGGGCCTTGGGGTTTATGATCTGGTGATCTGCTCGAACGTGCTGGAACATCTCTCCAAACCGTTCGATTTCTTGGCTGCCGCGGGGAAACTGCTAAAGCCCAACGGAGTTCTGTATCTGAGCTGGACGAACTGGCTTTCTCCCTGGGGCGGGCACGAGTTCTCTCCGTTTCACTACTTCGGAAGCCGGTGGGGCCATCGGATTTACGACAAGCTGAAAAAGAGGCCTAGACTGCATACTCCTTTTGTGAACCTGTTTCCGACGTATATCAGCGAGATTCTCGCGTTCATTCACCGCGAATCAGGTCTCCGGATCTTGCGCGCCGCGCCACGATATTATCCGGAACTGGCTTTCCTGGTACACGTGCCGGCCCTCCGGGAGTTCTTCACTTGGAATTGTGCGCTATTGATCCAAAATACCGAGTCGAAAAACTGCTAGAATAGACTGGCGTCGAACCAATCAAAGCGGCAAACATCGCCCCCGAGCGAACCAGCGCTGCCCAAGAATGAAAGCAAAGATCATCGTAACACCAAAGAAAGCCGTTCTCGATCCGCAGGGTAAAACTGTTCAGAATACGCTCGAACATATGGGACACTCGGGAATTCAGGCTGTGCATGTTGGAAAATATCTGGAAATTGAGCTGGCGGACGGCGACAAGGAAGCTGCCAGGAAACAGCTCGATGAAGCTTGCCATCGATTCCTGAGCAACCCCGTAATCGAAGATTATTATCTGGAAATTGAGTAAATGAAGTTCTCTATCCTTCAGTTCCCAGCTTCCAACTGCGATCAGGATGCCGTGCATGTCTTGCGCAATGTGTTGGGGCAGTCCGCGCGCCTGGTATGGCACAAGGAATCCATTTTGGGAGATCCTGATGCTGTGATCGTTCCCGGTGGATTCAGTTACGGCGATTACTTGCGCACAGGAGCCATTGCGCGATTTAGCCCCGTCATCCAGGCGGTCAAGGCCTTCGCGGAGGCGGGTGGCCTGGTTCTTGGGATCTGCAACGGATTCCAGATTCTTTGCGAAGCGGGTTTGCTGCCGGGCGCTCTGATTCGGAACCGGTCCCTCCAGTTCCGGTGTGAACACGTGTTCCTGAAAACCCTGACGGGAGATTCACCGTTCACGAATCGGATTCCGGATGAAAAGGTCATTCGGATCCCGGTCGCGCACGGAGAAGGCTGTTATTTCGCGGATGCCCAGACGATTGAGAAACTGGAGGAAAACCGGCAGATCCTTTGGCGTTATTGCACACGGGACGGTCAGGTCGCCGAGACCGCCAGCCCGAACGGCTCGATTGGAAATATCGCGGGGATCTGCAACGAACGCCGTAATGTGGCCGGACTCATGCCGCATCCCGAGAGAGCGAGTGAAACGCTCCTTGGCAGCGATGATGGACGGCTAATTTTTGAGAGCATCGTTCAATGGCTGGAGCGCGAGGCGCCCGCAGTTGCAGCGTGATGATTTCCCCAGCAATTCTCATTTTGGCTCGGCGCGCGCCCATCCTGGGCGCAGCGGGCAGAGGAAACCGAACGCTGCAGGCTATTCTCCAGCGCTTTTGCTTTCCAGGGCCGCTGCGGCCTGGAAGGCCGCGCGCCAAGCAAGCCAAATTGAGAATTGCTGTGGTTTCCCTCGATTTGCTTGTGTCCCGACTGAGAAATCCCCATGCTCTGCGCTCACGTTGCTGAAAACTGGATTCTGAGAATTCAAACTGGATGACTGAACCGAGCATCACGGCGGAACTTGTTCGAAAACACAATCTCACTCCCGAGGAATTCGATCAGATCAAGCGAATTCTCGGAAGAGATCCAAGCTACACCGAATTGGGTGTATTCTCGGTGATGTGGAGCGAGCATTGTTCGTACAAAAACACGCGTCCGTTGCTCAAGACTTTTCCCACGAAATCCCGGAATATTCTTGTCGGCGCTGGCGAGGAAAACGCAGGGATTATCGATATCGGCGACGGGCTGGCCGTTGCTTTCAAAATTGAGTCCCACAATCATCCAAGCGCCGTGGAACCTTTTCAGGGTGCTGCCACCGGTGTGGGAGGCATTATCCGCGACATTTTTACCATGGGCGCCCGGCCGGTCTGCGCGGTGAACTCGCTTCGGTTCGGTCCAATCACTGAGGAAGCGTCCGACGGCGGGAATCCCAAATCCGAGATTGCGAACAACCGCCGGCTCCTGGCGGGTGTTGTGGGCGGGATCGCCCATTATGGAAATTGCTTTGGCATTCCCACCGTTGCGGGCGAAGTCTATTTTGACGTTTGTTACGAGGGCAATCCACTCGTGAATGCCTTTTGTCTCGGAGTGCTTCGCCATGATCAAATCGCGCGCGGGAAAGCCTCTGGGATTGGCAATCCAGTATTTTACGTTGGACCCGCGACGGGCCGCGACGGGCTGGCTGGAGCCGCCTTTGCGTCGCAGGATCTGACTGACGAATCGGCCGAACAGCAGCGCGGCGCGGTTCAAGTGGGTGATCCGTTCATGGAGAAACTCGTTTGTGAGGCGTGTCTCGAGTTGCTCGCTACCGGCGCCGTGGCAGGCATGCAGGACATGGGAGCGGCGGGTCTGACCTGTTCGACCTGCGAAACGGCGGCTCGGGCGGACACAGGAATTGAAATCGAATTGAGCAAAGTACCCCAGCGCGCGCCGGACATGACACCGTATGAAATCATGCTCAGCGAGTCGCAGGAGCGGATGCTGGTGATTGTGCACAAGGGCCGCGAAGAAGAGGTGAAGCGGATCTTTGAAAAATGGGATTTGCCGTGGTCCGAGATTGGTACCGTGACCGACAGCGGCCGAATGGTTGTGAGGAATCATGGCCAAGTCGTGGTCGATGTTCCGGCAAAGCAACTCGCCGACGATGCGCCTGTGTACCATCGCGAAGCCAGGGAACCCGAGTACCTCAAGAGCGTTCGCGCGTTCTCATTGGACGAAGTGGCGGATTTGACGGACCCTTGCGACACGTTGCGCAAATTGATCGCGTGGCCCAGCATTGCTTCGAAGAATTGGGTGTACCGTCAATACGATCACATGGTGCGGAATGGAACGGTTGTCTGCCCTGGTTCGGACGCAGCGGTCATCCGGATCAAGCACGATTCGATTCCGGCGACGCCAGGCCGGCTCGATGCTGGATGGGACGGTGGGAACACATGTAAGGAACAGGTTCCGAATTCCGCCGAACCGGTTGCCGTCGGAAAAGAAAAGCTGATTGCGATAACGGTCGATTGCAATGCGACCTACGTGTATCTGGATCCTTACGAGGGCAGCAAAATCGCCGTTGCGGAGGCTGCTCGAAATCTGGCGTGTTCCGGCGCGGCGCCATTGGGAACGACTGACAATCTGAATTTTGGAAACCCGCATAATCCCGAAATTTTTTACCAGATCCGTGAATCAGTCCGGGGTTTGGCCGAAGCGTGCCGTGTATTCAAAGCGCCGGTGACAGGAGGCAATGTCAGCCTGTACAACCAGAATCCAAACGGAGCGATCGATCCGACTCCGACCATCGCGATGGTGGGTTTGATCGAACGAAAAGAGCATATTACAACCCAGTGGTTCAAAGACGAGGGCGACGCGATCATTCTCTTGGGCCATGCGGTGGATGAATCGGATCCGCTGCTGGGGCTGGGCGGGTCGGCTTGCCTAAAAGTTGTTCATTCGCGAAAGACGGGAACACCGCCCTCCTGTGATTTGGAGAAGCAAAAGGAGCTCCACGAAGCGCTGCTTTCGCTAATCTACACGGGAGACATCAAGAGCGCGCACGACTGCAGTGAGGGAGGGCTGGCCGTTGCGCTGGCCGAGAGTTGTATTTCGCATCAGATTGCCAGGGGTGCGTTTGACTTGACCGGCGCGTTCGTGGATCTCTCCTCTGCGCCTGATGTTCGGCTGGACGCGCTGCTGTTTGGCGAAGCCCAGGGTCGCATCATGGTTTCGGTTTCGGCATTGAACGCGGTCAAAGTTGTTGAGCGCGCAAAGATTTTGGGCGTGGCCGCATTCAATGTCGGAATCGTCGGTGG
Source organism: Verrucomicrobiota bacterium (assembly GCA_027623095.1). GTDB lineage: Bacteria > Verrucomicrobiota > Verrucomicrobiia > Limisphaerales > SIBE01 > JAIPJX01. The sequence goes on along the minus strand of JAQBVM010000013.1, from coordinate 24,122 downwards.
AACAGCGTTAAAGATTAAGACGAAACGCGGAGAATGGAGTTGGGATCTGCCGGAACTGCATCGCCTTTGGTGGAATGCGATCGGGGATGCGATGCGCCAATGAATCAAGATTATCCAAAGCATTACTGCGGCGTTTTTGGGATTTTCGGGCATCCCCACGCCGCCGAGCTGACCTACTACGGCCTTTACGCCCTGCAACACCGTGGCCAGGAGAGCGCCGGCATCGTCGTTTGCGACGATCAGCAGTTTTGCGCTCATCGAGGCATGGGCGTGGTTTCGCAAGTTTTCGACAGTGACGTATTATCGCGGCTCAAGGGGTCAATGGCGGTGGGGCACACGCGCTATTCGACGACGGGAGCGTCTCATTTTCGCAACGCGCAGCCCCTCACCGTCGATTGCAAACGAGGGCAAATCGCCATCGCGCACAATGGGAATCTCACCAATGCGGCGAAATTGAGGGAGGAACTCGAATCCGCTGGGTCGATCTTCCAAACGACAGTCGATAGCGAGATCATTCTCCACATGATGGTCCAGCCGATGCAGTCGGGGCACGAGAACAATCTGGTCGAGACCGTGCGAAGGATCGAAGGCGCTTACTCTCTCGTGATCATGACTGAGCACGAGCTGATTGGGATCAGGGATCCCTTCGGCTTCCGTCCCCTGTCAATCGGAAAAGTTGGAGAATCCTGGGTGCTTGCCAGTGAAACGTGTGCATTTGATCTGATTCACGCCGAGTTTGTCCGCGATGTGGAGCCGGGCGAGATCGTTATCATCGACAAGAAAGGCCTTCGCAGCATTCAGGCGTTTCCAGACCAAACACGCCGCGCATTTTGCATTTTCGAATATATCTATTTCGCCAGGCCGGACAGCACCATTGCAGACCGCAATGTGTACAAAGTGCGCGTTGAAATGGGCCGCCAACTCGCCCGCGAAAATCGAATCAGCGCGGATGTGGTGGTTCCGGTGCCCGACAGCGGCAATTGCGCGGCTCTCGGATACTCGCTCGAGGCGGGGATTCCGTTCGAGATGGCGTTTGTGAGGAATCACTATGTGGGGAGAAGTTTCTTGCAGCCCACCGAGTTGATTCGAGATTTCAATGTCCGGGTCAAACTGAATCTGATTGCCGAGCTCGTAAAGGATAAGAGAGTCATCATTGTGGATGATTCGATCGTGCGCGGCACCACTTCGAAGGCGAGGGTTAACAATTTGAAAGAGGCCGGCGCGAAGGAAGTCCATGTTCTGGTCAGTTGTCCGCCGCATATGAATCCGTGCGTTTATGGAATTGATTTTCCCGATCGCAGCAAGCTGATGGCGGCGAATTATTCCCTCGAACAAATCCGGGACTATCTCAATGCCGATTCGCTGGCCTATTTGTCGCCCGAAGGTTTGGTCAAGTCCACCGGGCTTCCGCGAGACGGTTTTTGCATGGCGTGTTTCAATGGCGAGTATCCGGTCCCCTATGACCCATTGATCGCCAAAAATATTATGGAACGGCGGCGCGAGCGCGTCGAAAGCCTGGGTGACGCGCTTGCCCTCGAAGAAAGGCAGCGACGGCTCTTCTGAGGCAAATTGATGAACCGATCCGCTTATGCTTCTGCCGGTGTCGATATCGATCTCGGCAACCAGATGAAGTCCAGCCTTCCCGAACTGCTTGCCTCCACGCATCGGCGCGAGGTGCTTGGAAAGGTGGGAGGGTTTGGTGGTCTTTTCTCGCTGGACACACGGAAGTACCGGCAGCCTGTGCTGGTGTCGAGTGTCGATGGAGTGGGCACGAAACTGAAGATTGCCTTTGCAATGGATCGGCACGACTCGATCGGACACGATCTCGTCAATCACTGTGTCAACGACATCGCGGTGATCGGAGCGGAACCCCTGTTCTTCCTGGATTATCTAGGCACGGGGAAACTCAAACCGCACGTTTTTACGGAAATCATCAAAGGTTTTGTCCGGGGTTGCGTCGAAAACCATTGCGCCTTGATCGGCGGGGAGACCGCACAGATGCCGGGCTTTTACCAAGCCGGCGAGTATGACGTCAGCGGTACGATCGTGGGTGTGGTCGAAAAAGCGGCGATGCTTGACGGACGATTCATCCGTCCTGGAGATGCCGTGATCGGAATGGCATCCAGCGGTCTGCACACAAACGGATACTCCCTGGCGCGAAAAGTCTTCTTCGAGAAGATGAAGTTAAAACCCAAAAGCCGTGTCGCCGAGCTGGGAACGACAATAGGAGACGAACTTCTGAAAGTGCATGTAAGTTACGGCCGGGTCCTGCAGAATCTGATCAAGCGGTTTAACTTGCGGGGCGCGCGTCCGGTTGTGAGAGGCCTTGCCCACATTACCGGGGGCGGGTTTATTGACAATATTCCCCGTGTGCTGCCGAAGAATTGCGATGTGTGCATTCGTAGAGGGTCATGGGAGGTGCCGCCTGTTTTCCGGATCATCGCGGCAAAGGGTGGCATTCCCGAGGAGGAGATGCACCGCGTATTTAATATGGGGGTCGGGATGGTTGTGATTGTGGCGGCCGCGAAGCAGGACTCGGTGTTTCGTTCGATCCGCGCGACTGGGGTTCGGGCATGGCTGATTGGAGAAGTCCTCCGGGGTGAAGGCCGGGTCCGACTTGTCTGAGGTAGTCCTCAACTCCAGCTCTAAAGCAGATTCGCCACGAAGGTCCAACGGCCCATTCGCAGTCCTTGCGCAATTCCCGCGCCAGTCTGATTCTTCCTGGAACTCCTTACCAGCGTGCCAAAAGCGCGTTTTCACTCACTTCAACTTCTTCAACACATCGCTCCCCATTTAAAATGTCTTCCGGCCGATCTCCGTGATTCATGACGCCAGTTGCATCGAAGTCTCATTAGGAAGGCGGACTTGTCGTGGCGAAGCGGAACGCTAAGGCAGATGGCGGATCGCCCTCGAGTACTCCATGGGCAGTTTCTGTGGCTCAGCAAATTGCTTACATTGCTCGCGGAATCGTGTCACTCGTGAGGACTGACACTTGCAGGACCGCATTTGCCAGTGCTTTTCCCGAGGTTGCAGTCTGCCAGGTTTCGGTTGTCGAGAGCGGCAGCGGCGTTCATGACTCTGAGCCACCGAGAGGATATCAGAATCCGGGAGAGTACATCGATTGTCATAATCCGCTCTGAAATGGCGGTTTTGAGATAGGCCCCATTGTTCGGGACATGGTGAAAAGGCGTGAGACAACTGCAGATTTTGTATGGACTTTCTAAGAAATCGGAAAACCAATCCCTTGAAGATCAAGTATTACTTCATTATCCATGTTCGAGAGCCCGACGAACCCGTTGAGATTTGGCGCAAGCTTGCAGACGAAGTTCAAAGCTCCATAAACGAAGGGTGCGAGCCAATTGGCGAACCGGTGATGACACACAAAGGCATGTGCCAGGCGATGATTCAGTACGAGAAAGAATAGCCTTCATGAACGGAGTTGTTTCCGCTCCCGATACGTTTCCTGTGTGGGAAAGTGCTGGCGTTTTTAGCGTGTAAACTCCACACTGTGAGCGCCATGTGTTCTGCGGCATTAAAAAAGTCGGATGATCGCACAGCATGAGTTTTCGCTCGGCAGTCTTTTTGGCCCACTGAGTCAGTGGCTCGGCTTCGGATACCAACGTCGCCGCAAGGCCAAAGACGATTATCTTCTCGCGATATGTTCGCTGCGTTCTGAAGCGGCGCCGCATCAAGAGTTCGCGGAGTTCTATGATGCCACCAAGGGCCGGATTCGAGAAGCCGTGTTCAAGCTCCGACCGTTTCTGTCACGCTCTGAGGCCGCTCGATTGACGCGCCTTTGGCTGGAGTACGATGGTCTCGAAAATACCGATCTTGATCTCCAGAACGAGCATGATTGGGCCGTGGATCTTCATAAGATTGCTGGAGAGACATTACGGAAGCCGAGTCAGATCATCGCGGATGACCTGAACCGCTTCGACGAGATTGGACGCTGAATCGCCGAACAAAATCACTACAGCCAACAGCCGCCCCGCTCGTAAGTTTCGACGTTTCGGAAGAGTTTGGTCGCCTCGGTATTCGCCGTTGTTTTCGGTCGGCGGCTGTCGCTCAGTTCTGTCGTTCGACATGTTTCGCTCGTGGAGCCTTCTTGCCAGTTCGTCGAGCACAGCATATCGTTCAAGCATGCATGGTGAGTTTACAGCAGTAATCGAGGTCGCAGAGGAAGGCGGCTATTGGGCGGTTTGCCCGGAAGTCACGGGTGCCAACGGCCAGGGGGAGACGGTCGAGGAAGCCAAACAAGACCTATCCGAGTCGATCCGACTAGTCTTGGAGGACCGTCGAGAGGATGCTATGCGGGGATTGCCACCCGAGGCCATTAGAGATGTGGTGTCGGTGCCGTGAAACGGTCGAGCCTACTCCAGCACTTGCGGCGTCACGGATGTTATCTCAAGAGGGAGGGGGCTGGACATTCATTGTGGACGAACCCAGCCAACGGCGTGGTCGAGGGTGTTCCGCGCCACACGGAAATCAAGAATGCACTGGCACACAAGATTTGCCGAAGACGAGGACTTCCCCGTGCGTCATGAGGTCGAACCAATCGGATCCACACGAACCTCCGCCCAGCGCTGCGGCTTGGACACGCCAGGCACTTCGACCGCAGGATTCGGTGCCAGCGCACGTTTCCGGCTGCAGTCGGTGATCCGTGTCGTTCGCCAAAAACTCCTGCTCGTGTTCCAAATCGGCGCTTGATAAAGTGCAGTGTATGAAAGCGCGCTTCACATACTGGAAAGAGAGCGATGGCCGGTACCTTGGTTACCTCAACGATTACCCGGACCATTGGACTCAGGGCGAGAACCTGAATGACCTGAAGGAGCATTTGAAGGACTTGTTCCACACATTCAGCTCCGAGGAGATTCCGGGAGTTCGAAAGGTTGAGGAGTTGGAGGTCGCGTGAAGCGACTTGACCTCGTCAAGAGGTTGGAGCAGGGAGGATGCGTTCTCCTTTGATACGTTCGCTTAGCCATACCTTGATGACAGATTGCCGGGTCACCCCGATGAGGTCCGCGCAGCGATCCAGTTTCTCGATCATCCAGATCGGCAAATCCACGCTGACTCTCTTTTGATCGAGGTTCGGGCGCCGCAGCGTGGAAAGGTCCAAGTGTGGCGTGATATCCTCTCCCTTGTCAAAAGTGTCATCGAGTTCTTGCGCCTTCTTCCTCAGTTTGATTCCTTCAAGGTTGGATAAGGGCTCCACAGACTGGCTTCCTAAGCCCTGCAAGTTGGGTGCCCACATGAGATGTTCGCTTCGCGAAAAGCGGTGTCGCCCCACCCTCATCGGCTCAAAGGTTTCGATTCGCGTTGAAGTCTTTTAGGTGGATTACAGGGTTCGGCGGGAGCCTCACCCTCCCAATTTTGGGGCAGCCGGCGGTGGGAGCGCCGCAAGGTTACGCAACCATGTTTGCCCGAGAATTTTGCCTCACCGGGCTGATGCGTGATCTCGACTTTTGGCGGGCCGCCTCGTAGTTTCGGTGCGTGATGGTTGCTTTTAAAGAGTGGGCGATTGTAGTCGATGCGCTGGGAGCGGGTGAACAGATCATCATCCTGCGAAAAGGGGGTATTCACGAGGGAAAGAGCGGATTCGCGATGGAGCACAAAAACTTTCTCTTATTTCCTACTCGGTTCCATCAGCAGCGGGAGTCGGTGATGGAACCGGCGCAGGTCCGCTTTGATCAGATTTGGCCACATCACCACGATCCGGCGCAGGTGCGGCTGGAATTTGTTGCCGAGGTTGTCGAGTGGTCTCTCCTGGATTCGCTGGCCGCGGTCGAGCGGCTCCACGGACAACATATCTGGAGGGAAGACGTGATCCGTAACCGGTTCGATTGGGGAGGTTCGAAGTGTGTCTATGCTTTGGCTGTGCGGGTGTCGCGATTGTCGGCTCCGGTCGCGTTGCCGATGCTTCCGAGCTATGGAGGATGCAAATCGTGGATTGATCTTGAACAGGAGGTTGAAACCGCCGAAGCGACTCCAGTGCTGGATGCGGAGCATTTCTCGGAAAAGTTGCGGCGATTCCAAAGCGTTCTCTTTGTTTCTACATGAATCCGGCAACCATCATTCTGGCTTCGGGATCGCCGCGCCGGGCCGAGCTGTTGCGTCAGTTGACTCTGGATTTCGAGGTAATTGTCAGTGTCGCTGAGGAGATTCAGCATGAGCATTTGACCGCGCACGAGGTGTCGCAAATCAATGCGTATCGCAAGGCGCGGGTGGTCGCAAAGCGGTTTCCGGATACGCTGGTACTGGGCGCCGACACAGTGGTTCATTTGAACAACCGGCTTTATGGCAAACCGGCAGACTGCGCGGAGGCGCGCTGGATGCTGCGCCAATTGCAGGGCAAAACGCATCAAGTGGTCACGGCGGTTTGTTTGATCCTGTTGCGAGCGCATCGCCAGAAGTTTCTTGTGGAAAGCACCGATGTCACATTCCGGCGGCTAACCGTGAGAGCGATTGACCAGTATTTGGAACAAATCAATCCGCTCGACAAGGCGGGAAGTTACGCAATCCAAGAGCATGGCGATATGGTGGTGGAAAAGATCTCCGGCTCCTACACGAACGTGGTTGGGCTTCCGATCGAACGTTTGAGGGCGGAGCTGGAGTTCTGGAGAAGACTTAAGGATTAAGCGCCGCCGAAAATCGCCTTTGACCGGCGTCCAAGAAAGGCGATACTTCCGAATCGTGGACAACGATCTTGCCGGTTCATTCGAGTCGATTAAAGGTGCCGGCGATGGCTCCCCCCTGCTACGAACCGGCTGCGCGAATTGGATCGGCCACGGCTTCCTTCGCTTTACTAGAACCATCCACGGCGTAGGAGCGTTCGGCTTGATCACCCTTGGAGTTCTTGTGCGGAAATGGAATGTCGCTTCGCGTGTCATTCATCCGATCATTTGCGGTCAAGTTTACAGGGCCGGTGTCTGTCTGATGCCAATGGTGGCTTTTCTGGCTCTGGCGCTGGGATTGGTGATCATTGGGCAGACGGTGTCTTTGCTAAGCCGGGTTGGAGCGACAAACTACGCCGGAATCATCATGGTCACGGTGGTGGTCCGTGAGCTTGGGCCTTTAATCGTAGCGCTGCTGGTGCTGGCGCGCATCGGCACGGCAATCGTCATCGAATTGGGAACAGCGCGCGCGACCGGAGAGGTGGAGGCATTGGAGGCGATGGCCATCGATCCCATTCACTATTTGGTCGTGCCGCGCGTGATCGGCTTGGCCCTCTCCATTTTTGCGCTGACGATCTATCTTATCCTCATGGCGCTGTGCAGCGGTTATTTGTTCGCGTTTCTCCAGGATGTCCCTCTTCATTTGGGGGAATATCTCGGTCAGCTGGCTGGAGCGTTGCGGTGGGAGGATTTTGTGTTGCTTGGGATCAAGACGCTCAGTTTTGGATGCTGCATTGCCATCGTGACCTGCTATCACGGGCTGGCGCGTCCATTGAGAATCCAAGAGCTGGCCGGGGCGACAACACGGGCAGTGGTCGAGAGTGTTGTGGCATGCACGCTCTTGGATGCGCTGTTTATCATCGTGTATTTGTTGATGTGACTTTGCGCCCTGCTTCGTATGGATCTGTTATGAGTGTGCCTTTGATCGAAATGACGGACGCTACGGTTTCCGCGGGCGAATCATCGGAGATTGCGGTGGTTGAGTCCGTGAACTGGAAGGTGATGGCGGGAGAGTTTTGGATTGTCAGCGGACCGCCCGGTTCGGGAAAGAGCAATCTCTTGCTGACAGCGGCGGGCCTTTTGCGGCCTGCGAGCGGCGTCCACCGGCTGTTTGGGAGCAACCTGGCTGAAATGAATGAAGGGGATCTTGTGTCCAGCCGGATGCGTGTGGGTTTTGTCTTTGGAAACGACGGTAGGTTGTTCCACCATATGACGGTGGCTGAGAATGTTGCGTTTCCGCTCTGTTACCATCGCAATTGCCGGACGGCTGAAGTGCGCGAGCGTGTGGCGTCGGTGCTCAAAGAAACCGATTTGTCGGCGCATTCAAACCGGTATCCGCGGAATTTGAACCGGTATCTCTGTCTGCAAGCGGCGCTCGCCCGGGCGCTGGTGTTGAATCCTGAATTGATTCTCCTGGATGAGCCGCTCAACGGGGCGGCAGCGAACGAGGCGGCTTGGTGGCACGAAATGCTGGGCAGGCTCGGACGGGGCAACGTATTTCCCTGGGGGCGTCCCGCGACATTTGTAATCGGAACAAACGACATCCGGAATTGGAGCGCGCACGGCAACCGATTCGCACGGTTGCAGAAACGACGATTTTGTCTTGTGGCGGAAAACCCTGCCACCGATCCGCGCTCAAATGAAACGGTCACACCGGAAGCAGCGCGAGACTCGAAACCGAACTAAGAACTTTGCAAGATCTGACTCCCCAACTGCGCACGCGCCTCAGCCGCGTCGAGCATATCGTCGGCTGGTTCGTGGGCCTCGCCACGCTTTTGATGCTGGCGGGCTTTATGTTCTATATCTATCACACCGCTGAAAGAAAGGGGTGGCTGGTTACCAAGGTTCGGTATTTTACCCTGGCCGACACGGCGGCAGGTCTTCACGTCGGCGATTCGGTCAAGTTGATGGGATTCGATGTCGGTGAGATTACGCGAATCGATGCGCAACCGCCGGGCGACCTTTTCAATGTCTATGTCGAGTTCACAGTCAAGCATCCGTACTACGGATACCTGTGGACGGTGGGATCGCAGGCGCGCGTCACGGCCGCGGATTTTCTCGGAAAACGCTTTGTCGAAGTGACCAAAGGAATGCGCGGGGTGCCCACCCATATCGAGTGGGAACTGGAAAGTCGTTCGATCGCGGAAACGCGCGCGCTCAAGGACTTGTCGCAAAAGTATCTGGCGCAAGAGATCCGGCAGGGCACATTAAACACAGTAGTCGTCCCCGCGCTCGAAGGGGCGTTGACATTGGAAGTCTTGGATCAAATCGAAGCTTTGGGTGTCGAGCGAATCCTCATCACGGACAAACGCGAGAAGAAAAAAGTCATAACCGGCGTTTGGGATGATCTCGCCGGAATGTACATACCATACGGAAAAGATCCGGGGCCTTACTGGCTGGCGCCGATCGAATCCCCCGCATTGACCGAGCGGCTGGAAACACTTGTGAATCAAGTGGAGATGGCTTTGCCGAGCATTTTGGTTTTGACCAACCAGATCTCCGAAGTCCTGTCGAACAGTTCCCGGCTTTTGCTGAACGCAGACACAATGGTCGTGAGCGCAAAGCCGGCGATCACAAATCTGGCTCTGATTTCCGGATTTCTGACAAACGGACCAGGATCGTTGGGTGAATGGCTGATTCCGACAAATCTGAATCGGCAACTGGACCAAACGCTTTCCGCGGCGTCTTCCGTCTTGTCCTCATCCGAAACCAATCTTGCCACGGTGACCGCCAGCCTGAATGAAACGCTGCTCAACGTCGCCATGATGACGAGCAATCTCAATGCGCAAGTGCAGTCCAATGACCAAATCCTAAGCCAAATCTCAACAGCGATTGTTGACGCGGACAAACTGATCCAGGGCTTGAAAGAACACTGGTTTCTGCGATCCGCTTTCAAAGAAAAAGAAACGAACAAAGTCCGAACGTTTCGACGATATCTGCCGCCAAAACTCAGATGAACTAATGAGAAAGCAAACGTTTCTTACATTGACGGCCGCGGTGAGTTTGGTCCACGGACAGGATACGCTGGATCGCGCGTTTAAGTTGTTGAACGACGCCGTTGATCGCGGCGAATTGCCTGGCTATATCGCACTTGTGGCTCGTGACGGAGAAATTCTTCGCCACGAAACGCGCGGCGTGAGTGATATCGAAGCCCAAGAACCATTCACAACAAACACACTCTGCTGGATCGCATCGATCACCAAACCTGTAACCGCGGCGGCCGCGATGACGCTTGTGGACGCGAAAAAACTGGCGCTCGAGGATGCGGTTGAAAAGTATTTGCCCGAGTTTCGCGAGCAGTCGGATGAAGCTGGCCAGCGCTATCCGATCACAATTCGGCAATTGATGTCGCACACATCGGGCCTGGTTCCGAATCCTCCAACCCGGCGCTCGGGCTGGCCGATCGGAGGGCCTTTGGATGATTTTTGGCTCCAGCAGAATCTGGCGGAAGTCGTGGATACGATAGCTCGAAGCCGGCTTCGATTCGCGCCGGGAAGCAAGGTTGAATACTCAAATTCGGCGCTGTTTGTATTGGGTCGAATCATTGAGGTGATTTCGGGCAAATCTTACGCGGATTATGTGAAGGCGGCGGTTCTTGAGCCCCTTGGAATGACCGATACTTGGTACGCGCCGCCCTCGTCCGAGGCTAAGCGAGTGGCGGTGATCTATGCGCGTCGTGACGGCAATCGTGAAACAATCTTTCGGTTCAAGCCGTCTCTTCGGATTACGAACACAGCTCCCGATGGCGGGTTGTTTTCTTATCCGGCTCAATTCGTTCCCTTTCTTCGGATGTTCCTCGACAATGACGGGACCGTTCTGTCGAAACGGGCGGTCAATGAAATGCTCACGCCGCAACCGCAGGGTTGGGGGCTGGGTTGGTCATTAAAGGACGGTTTGTTTCTGCACGAGGGATCGAGCGGCACACTTGCATGGGCGGATCCGAAGACACGCGTGATGGGAATTCTGTTCACGCAATTCCGTGATCGGCAGGATACCGATGCTCGATTGCGCGAACAATTCCGAGAGGCTGTCCGCAATGCCTTTCAGCCGCCGCGGGAAGCGTATTTCCCTCCGCCGGAAAGCCAAGGCGGCTGGCGGAAACTCGATCGTCCTGACGAAGTTCGCCGCATCGCGGGAATGGACCCCGAGAAGTTGCAAGCGCTCAAAGAGTGGCTGCTGCAAAGCGATAATCGCGACTTCGCCGCCGATGTGATTCGGCACGGTTACATCGTCCTGGAAGTGGAGCGCGGGAACAGTGCCAAGACCGATTCAAGGCGGGTGGCGTCTGTGTCCAAGGCTGTGTGCGCCACAGTTTTGGCGATCGCATCCACAGCGAAGTCAACACGGGTTGACGCCGAGGAAAATGCGATTCGAGGATGCCGCGTTCGACTTCATTCCATGGGCGCCATCCTTCGCACGGAATGGGAATGCCGGCGCGCGATCTCGCGCGAATCGCCTACTGCATGCTTCACCAAGGCCGGTGGGGCGACCGGCAGGTGATTCCGAAATGGTTTGTCGATGAAACAGCCGCGCCGACGCACGACGTGAGAACTCCCGAGATGCGTTGGAGACTCAACCCGCAGGTCTTCTCGCACGGCTGGGAATTGCCGGCACGTCATTGGGAGGAAAGCGGTCGAAGCGGCGAGGGTATTCCGGCGGATGCGCGCCAGAAACCCGGATCGGGCGGCCAACTGATCGCATTTGTTCCCAGTCTGGATCTCGTCGTAACGCGTCAAACCGGAAGCAGTGGCGACTGGAAGTTCGAAGAATATCTTAGACTCGCGTGCGACGCGGTTGCCGATCGCTAAGAAGGAAGTGCTCCGCCGCCAATTCCTTTCGTTCCTCGCGCTAAGCGCGACACGGGAGATCAGGGCCGGGCGACAGCGCCTTGCCGAGGAGTCGTTCCGAACTCTGGACGATCTTTGCTCTGACCGGTCCATTCATTCGCCCGATCGGGGTTCCCCACTTCACCGGATCAGGCAAGGATCTCATGGATCACGTTTCCGTGATCAGCCTCGAGCCGCTTGCGGTCGGGAAGTTCAAGTCGATGCGAGTCGAGGCCGAGCTGCTGCAACAGTGTCGCATGAACATCGGTAACGTAATGCGCATTCTCGACAGCATGAAAACCGAGCTCGTCCGTGGCGCCGTGCGCGATGCCCCCCCGAATGCCGCCACCAGCCATCCAGATGCTGAAGCCGTAGGGATGATGGTCGCGCCCGTCGGATCCTTGTGATCCGGGTGTGCGGCCAAATTCGGTGGCGAAGACGACGATGGTTTGCTCCAGCAGACCGCGCCGCTTAAGATCGCCCAGCAATCCCGCCGTGGGTTTGTCCACTTGCTGCGATAGCTTTGAATGATTCGCCTTCAATCCGCTATGCGCGTCCCAAGCGCCGGCCGCGCCTTCGCCGTGTTGAATCTGAATAAACCGCACGCCACGTTCCACAAACCGCCGTGCGGCCAGTAATTGCATTCCAAAGGGCTTCGTCGTGTCCGCATCGAGTCCGTATAAGCGCTTCGTTTCCTCGGATTCCCGGTCGAAGTTCACTACCTCCGGCACAGCCATCTGCATCCGAAAGGCGAGTTCATAACTCTTAATTCGCGCCTCGAGAGCCTGGTCAGCCGGATGTTCCGAAGCGCGCAGCCGGTTGAGTTTGCCAGCCAAATCAAACTGAATGGCCTGTTCTTTGGCGCTGAGGTCACCTTCCGGACTTGCGTAAGCGAGCGGTTCCCGTGGATCAATCTTCAGCGGCACGGCATCGAAGGCGGGCCCGAGATAACGTCCATCGCGCTTGTCGAAAAAGCGCGGACCCATGTTAATAAACTGCGGCAGATTTTCGTTGAGCGTGCCAAGGCCGTAATTCACCCAAGCGCCGATGGATGGTTCCTGCACGTCCAGCATGTGCCGGCCCGTGTGGAACTGCACCTGCGCGCCGTGATTGTCGTCCGTTGTCCACATGGAACGAATCACGGCAAGGTCGTCCGCGCTGGCTCGAAGGTGCGGGAACCAATCGCTGATCTCGATGCCGCTGCGGCCACCCGGCTGGAAACCGATTTGAAGCGGGTAGATCTTGTTTCGTTGCTGGCCGTTGGCATCGTTCACCACCACGACGCGCACGCGCTTCCGTTTTTCCGGGTCGTTGATCCCTTCGAATGGTGTTTCGTCGAACGTCTTGCCTTCATACTGGTTCAACGCCGGTTTCGGATCGAAACTCTCCATGTGACTCAAACCGCCTCGGAGGAAAATCCAGATGACGCTTTTGGCCTGCGGCGATCCGTGCGGCATGCCGGTGGGTGGGCGCCAGCCGCCATCAAATCCGAGTCCATCGCGGGCCAGCATCGTGCCAAGCGCAAGACTGCCGAAACCGAGTCCGGCGCGGGCTAGAAACCCACGGCGAGTCAGGGTTGAAAGTCCCGGGTGAATCGATGAAAAGGATCGAGGCATATTGTGGTTCATCGGATAGTGATAAAATCGTTGTGATTCAGCAACGCTTGGACCAATCCCGTGCGAGCCCGGAATTCTGGCTGCGGCGCTTGCAGATCGCGAGCTGCTTCGAGAAGCTGCCTCAAGCTCTCGGCGCATGCGTCGTATTCAGATCGTTCCGGCTTTTCGCCAAGGATGGTTTCGAACGCGGTTCGAATGAATATCTCGTCGCTCGCGGGCTCGGGGGATCGCGTGAGACGCTGCGTGAGTTTTGCGGCTGCGACGCTCGTGAGTTTGCTGTTCGCCAGCGCGAGGGCCTGCTGTGGGAGTAGCGTTTCGGCGCGCCGATAGCATTCCTTCGGGTCTGCGTTGTCAAACGTTTCGAGAAATTTGTGGAGATCCTCCGGCGACTGCTTGAAGTAGAGGCTTCGGCGCATGCCAATGTCGTCTTTCTGGGGATCCACAGTGGGACCCCCGGCCTGGAAGTCGAGCGCGCCGGCGAGGTACAACAAGCTGTCCCGGAGCGCCTGGGCGTCCAGACGTTGGGTTGTCATCCGCGAATAAAACTGATTCTCCGGATCATGAACTCCGGTGTTGGAACTGCTCATGGCATACGTTTCGGAGAGAAGCATGTGCCGGTGCAATCGCTTCAAGCTCCAGCCATGCTCCATGAAATCAACCGCGAGCCAATCGAGGAGGTCCTGGTGTTCGGGTGCGGGCGATCGAAGGCCGAAGTCGGTTAGACTCGGCACAAGCGGCTGGTTGAAGTGCCGAGTCCAGACGTGATTTACCAGCACGCGGGCTGTCAACGGGTTCTGCCGGTCAACAATCCATCGCGCAAGTGCCAGCCTGCGTCCGGTGCTGGTGGCCGGGTAAGATTTCACGCGGTTCGCTTCGGTTTCATCCGGTCCTTCTAGCGCCTTCGAGCTCGCGCGCAACGAGGTGTAGTTCGTGGCGGGTGACGAGCTTTCCTTGCGGACTTTCTCGAGTGCTTCGGTCGCGGATTTCAGTTTTTTTTCGGCATCGGCTATTTTCTTCGAATCCGCAATGAGCCGGTCTGATTGGGCTTTGGCCAAATTCGCCTCGGCTTCCGCAAGCCTGAACTTCGATTCGGTCTCCACTGCAACCCCGGTCTTCTCCAGCGAATCGTTCGTGGCACTCACGTGTGCGTATCGTTCGATATCCGCGTCCATCACAGCGCGAACCAACGATGGCCGCAATTCGGCGGCGGTGAGCGCCTTTTCCGCCGCATCCAACGCCGACCGGGCGCGTTCGAGAGCTGAGACACGATCCTGTTCTTGAGAATCGCCGCTCCCCTTTTCTGAATCAGGTTCCGGCTGCGATTCCTGGTTGGAAAGAGCGATGCCAGATTCTGAGGAATGGTTCGTTGCCGCCGTCAGTTTCGCGGGTGACTCCGCCTCTGCGAGACTTCTTCTCGCGTTCTCGACCGTTTGCCGCGCGGTGATGATTCCCTTATTCGCGGCGTCGAGATGGTTGGAGATTACCCAAGGTTGCAGCCCGGGCTGATGCGCTTGTGCCGGAAGATTGATCGGCTGAATTTGCAGCCGGGCGAACGCGAGGACGTACGGAACGCCGGGTGCGATCGGTTTCGATTTGTCCGGATTTTCTGGGTCCCCTTTGATTTGAAGGTAAGTGGGCCGGTCCAGGTGCAAATCGTACACGCGGGGAATTCCGTTCCTCTCCAAATCGGTTTCACCGGGAAGTTCGTCGAGCCGAGCATGGTACGGTTCGAAGATGGCCCGCCAGGCGTAGTAGTCGGTCTGCGCAATCGGATCGTACTTGTGATCGTGGCACTTGGCGCAGTTGAGCGTGAGGCCAAGAAATGCCTTGGTTGTGTGTTCGACGACGTCGTCGAGCCAGGTTGTTCGGTTGAATAGATAATAATTCCGGGCGAGGAATCCAGTTGCCCGGAGCGTGTCCATGTTGCCCGGCGCCAGTTCGTCCCCGGCCAATTGCTCCACCACCATTTGATCGTACCCTTTGTCGGTATTCAGCGATTCAACAATCCAATCCCGCCAGTGCCAGATATGTTTTTGGCTGTACCGAAGTTGATCACCCAGGCCCCACCAATCGCAGTAACGCCAAATGTCCATGAAATGCCGGGCCCATCGTTCGCCATGCTGAGGCCTTGCCAGCAGGCGTTCAACGACGGTCTCACGGGCGCGCGCTGAGTGGTCCGCCTCGAAGGCGCGAATTTCGGCCAGCGTTGGCGGAAGACCGATCAAATCGAGATAAACTCTCCTCAACCAGATCGGTTTCGAAGCGGGTGGGTTGGGCGCAAGACTCTTTGCGCGACGGCGCCCGTCTAGAATTGCATCGATCGGATTACGCCCGCGGAACGCTGGCTGCCCTGCAACTGGCGATTCGGCGGGCGAACGCTGCGACGAAGCAAAAAAAGACCCGCTGATCGTCGGTGGTCGAAACGCCCAATGTTCACTTGGATCCGCCTCGGAGCCTTGAAGGGCGGCGCTGAACACGGCGGTAAAGATCGCTAGGATGTGAGACATGGAACCACGAACCGGCATTTGCTTTACTGGGCGGAAGAAAGATTATCCGTTTGAATGCGATAAGACAAGGCCAATAGAACTTTTAGTGGCGGTTTGGGCGCTGCGAATAAGGACAGCTTGCGCTGGAGTTTGGGCCTTTCTCCAATGGAGGCGTTGCGTTGCGAATGACCGAACGTTGGTTTCACGATTCTGATCGCCTGAATCCGGAATTTCGCGTTAGCTGGATTGAACTCAATCGCGCGATCCCCAATTCGACGATGTCAACAGACTCCTGGAACGAGATTCAATGAAACAATCAATCGCCCAAATTGCGCTGGTCGTTAAGGACTACGACGAGGCGCTTCAGTTTTTTGTCGGCACCCTTGGTTTCCGGCTGATCGAGGACACGGTGATTGAAGATCAAAAGAAACGCTGGGTCGTGGTGGCGCCGGCCGGCTCCGGCGAAACCCGGTTGCTGCTAGCACGGGCTGCCGGTCCGGAACAGTCCTCGCGTATCGGGAATCAAACCGGCGGGCGCGTTTTCCTGTTCCTTCACACGGATGACTTTTGGCGCGATTTCAATGCGTTCACGAGCAAAGGAGTGATCTTCGTCCGTGGCCCGAATGAAGAAAGCTACGGCACTGTGGCGGTGTTCAAAGACTTGTACGGAAACTTGTGGGACTTGGTGCAAAGACGCCAAGTTACCGGTGACTGACCCTCCTGGGCATTGCGCCGGAACTGCTGCACACGGGAGACGCTCGGGGCAATCAGCCCATCCATTGGGCGGTAATGACGCGGCAGATTGGCTGGAGGTCAGCCCGTTGCATGAATTTGCCCGGAAGGACGACAGGGAGAAAGCGGCCATCTTTCTCGATCACGGCGCGGATTTGCACGCACGCGACGAAGACATTTGTTCGACCCCGCTTGGCTGGGCGGCGAAGTTCGGCAAGAAGGAGATGGTTGAGTTCCTCCTTCAACGGGGTGCAAAACCAAACCTGTCCGGCGATCCGCCGTGGGCAACTCCGCTGGCGTGGGCGACCCGCCGCGAACATACCGAGATCGTCGAACTGCTGCGGCGTCATGGAGCCAAATGAACCCCTGCCGATGATCGATTCTAGAAAAGGCAGTTGGGTTAGCCGCAAAGAACGGAAAGAACGCA
Organism: Verrucomicrobiota bacterium; assembly: GCA_027623095.1. Lineage (GTDB taxonomy): Bacteria > Verrucomicrobiota > Verrucomicrobiia > Limisphaerales > SIBE01 > JAIPJX01. The sequence continues at coordinate 7,364 of JAQBVM010000013.1, read as the reverse complement.
AAGACGGTAGCTTGCGGAGAAGTGAGTTTTCACCTGGGCAGGTTAAGATCCTAAGCCTGCCTTAGCTCCTCTTTTTCTGCGTGTTCCCGTATTCTGCGGGCTCAACGGCTTTTTCCAGGATAAATCTTCTGGCGCGGTCGTTCGGGTCCAAGGCGTCGAGGCGCGGCTCAAACAATGGAGCCGGCGGCTGCATGACGCCATCTTCGCTGCGCCCGAAAATGCCGCGCTGCTTAAGCGACTGCTCGACGCGCCCGAGCAGCGCGTGCTTCGTCAGCTTCGAGCGGACGATTTATACCGAGCGCGTGATCGCGGTTCTCGGCGAATACTGCGAAGGGCCGAAGTTCCACCAGCGCCCCGGCACGGAACAGCGGAAGCGCGCCATCGAATTCTTCCGCGACCGCGCCGTGCTCATGGTGTGGGATAATTACGAAAGCGTCCTGCCGCAGTTCGGAACGTATGGAGTTCCGCCTGAAGGCTAATGCCATTCGGTAATTGTTCCGCAGAATCCCAAAGGGATTCCGCCTTAAAGCCCAGGGTTGCGAGGGACGAGCAACCCTGGGTAAATTGATGGCGAACGCGGCAACCCCAAGGGGGTTGTGCCCTGAAATGTAAAGGAGTCTATGCCGATTTCTCTGTCAGTCAGTCGAATCTCAAACAGGTCAAAGAATACATCGCTAGACAAGGGGAGCATCATCGGAAGATGACGTTTCAAGACGAATTGCGGACGCTTTTGCGCAAACACCAGGCCATATGGGACGAACGTTATATTTGGGATTGTGGGAACTGCGGTCCAACCTTGGGCTGGTTTTTTGGAGTTGTCGTTGGAAATGAATTACCGAATGGCCTTAAGCTGAAGCCGGGACTACATGCTAGTCCCCAAACTGCCACGCCCTACACCGACGCCGTGCGGCGCGAGCTGGACGATCTTTTCCAGGACCTCGCCACCGGGCCGGGGCGCGGCTGCGTGCTCGTCACCTGCCGACCCGCTCCCCTTCACCCCCGTCGGGCTTGCCGAAGGAACTTCACGACCTCATCGACGGCATCACCCAAGCCATCCGCGAGCAATCTTCATAGACTTTAGTCTTTCGCGAGGTGCGGAATGATGAATATCTCCATGAACCGGATTCGAACTTCGAACGCTGAACATCCAACGATTCGTCGTTCGATGTTCGGTGTTCATGGTCCCAATGTGCATCAAATCCTTTGAGGAGGTGGCTCTCCATGAATCCACCCCAAAAAAAGCACACCGCTTCGGATGAAAACACCGATTCGAGCGCGTTCCTCGTTTTGTGCGGGAGGGTGAGACTCCTGTCGAACCCCATCTTGGCAGAATTTCAGGGTTCGGCGGGAGCCTCACCCTCCCATTTTCGGGGTAACCGAAGAGAACGCACAATTTTCAACGTCCAACGTCTGCAACGCGCTCATCAAGAATTTCAACGACCTGCACCTCCGCGCCGACGTGGGCGCGCTGTGGGAAAACGTCTGCGTCGTTGAACGCCTAAAACACAACCACTACACGGGGCGGATGGTGAACCCGTGGTGTTGGCGCACTTATGATCAAAAAGAACTCGATTTCGTCGAGGAAAGCGGCGGAGGGTTCGCGGGATTCGAATTTAAGCGGAGCGGCGGTCCCGCCCGCGGAGCCAAGCCGTTCAAGGCGTCCTATCTGGACAGCAGCGTTGAAGTCATCCATCCCGGCGATGTGTGGGATCACGCGGGAGTGAGAGAATGGAATACGTGAGGCTGGTAGCGAAGACCCAAGACCCGGACGAAGTCTGTCATGGATCACACCGGTGCGACCTCTTTCTTCCTCTCTCCGCGAGGAACGAGTGGGGAGGTTCATACGGAGGGGAAACGCCTCCTCTCCCCGTCCCACTCGTGGGACGGAGGATTCCCAAGATCGGGCAAATGCCGGGATTTCAAAGTTGAGGTGTGCGGTCGGTTCGCGTGTTTTTCACGGCTTATCGCAAGATTCCCATCCTGGCACGCCGGATACATGTGCGGAACGATTGATGATGACCGACCTCAAATTCGCCATCCGCCAACTGTTGAAGAATCCCGGTTTCACCGCCGTGGCCGTGCTCACGCTCGCGCTGGGCATCAGCACGAATACCCCGACTATTGTGCCCTATGAAGGAGAATGAATTTTCTTCAACGCCGCTCGCGCTTCCTCTCGCACTGAAGGAGAGACCCAGAGAGACGAGACAAAGAGAGCTTCCAGCCGGGCCACGCTCTCCTGCCGGTCCAGGCGCCCATGAGCTGCAGCCCAGAGAACTACACCAAGCGAACCGTGCGTTTCCACACCAAGAAACTTCGCCAATTCTCGTGCCGCCGTGTCGTCGGTCAAGTACCAGTGGGCTTTCAATTGAACGGCCAGCGCCAGCGCCTCAGATTCGGCTCTGTGCAAGAGGCCGGCGGCTGTCCACTGCGCCGCTTGCTCGGCCGATCCCGCCTCCAATTCGACCACCTGCAATTGTTTGGGGCGATTGGAGGGCCAGTCTCCGACAAGCCGGCTTAGCTCTCGGTCAACAATCGATGGAACCCGGACCGAGGCAGGCAATAAAAGGAGATCGAGCCCATTGGCCTCGCACAAATGAAGAACCGGTCCCGTGTCGGAAACGACCGTCTCCGGTCTCATTCTCTCTGAGCCTCACGCAGCGCCCAGGCAATGTCCTCGCGCTGATGCTTCTCTGCGAGGGCGCCGGCATGGCGGCGCAGAAACTCGTTCAGGGCGTCACGCACGGCCTCCTGGGTGTTGTGGTACAGTCCAGCCTTCACCAACTGGTCCAGCTCTGCGGCGACGCGATCCGGCAATTCCAGTTCAAGCGACTTCATGACCGGCAGCGTAGGATGGGGCACCCGTGCGGTCAAGGTCTGCGATCCAGTTCACGCCGCCATTTCCTCCCGATTTAACGATTCAACCCTTGTAACCATTTCACGAACCATGAACGACCTCAAATTCGCCCTCCGCCAGTTGCTGAAGAATCCCGGCTTCACCGCCGTGGCCGTGCTCACGCTCGCGCTGGGCACTGGCGCAAAAAGAGCCGCCGCTTGTTTGTTCAAGACGTGTTTGAGTGGCGGCGGGTGCAAGACTAGACGGACCTCCGCCGGGCTTCGGCCAAATATTGCGCTCGCTGGAAAGCTCTGTAGCGGTCGCGCAGGACGGAGAGGAGATCCCGCCGGGTTAAATGGGTTCCGGCGATGGCTTGGTCGAGCAACGCGTGCAAGCGATCCCGACAGGCGAACAAGTCTCCTGGTTCGGCGTGTTCGAGCTCGAACTGCGCGCGTAGAACGGCATCCAGCAACTCATGACGTGACACCGAAAACCTCCTGGAGCGCGGCCCGCTGCCGCTCCGGTTTCAACTCCGTGTGCCACTGTTCAAACGTGATTCGCAGAGACTCAATCTTGGCTGCCAGAGAATCGGAAGTCAAATGCAGGGGCTTCAATTCGCCGGCCTCGGCACAACTCAAGACAAGGAATTCTCCACTGCCAATGGCCAAGGAGAGCAACGCCCTGTGCAGTTGGAGATCGGCCGGCGCCGGTTGCTCGGCCAGCACCAGCTCCTTTTCTAACTCCTGGCTAAGCCGGCAGAGGTTGAACCATGTGATCACGCGGACCAATAACGGTCGATGCGGGGCTTTGATTTCTTCGTCAAGCACTTCGGCAAATCGTTCCGCGGTGCGCCATCGAGCTTTCTCAGCTTCGACCCTCTGTTCGACTTGGTTCATCGGCAAGGAAGCTACTGTTCGATGGAGTTCGCGGCAACGAAAAATCCCTCTTCGCCTAATTTGCTTATGAGGACTTGTAAATCCGACTCTCAAGTTGATCCACTTATCCAATAATCCAACGATCCATTCACCCAATGAACGACCTCAAATTCGCCCTCCGCCAACTGCTGAAGAATCCCGGCTTCACCGCCGTGGCCGTGCTCACGCTCGCGCTCGGCATCGGGGCGAATACGACCGTTCTCGCGCATCCCGGTTCGGGCATTGTCGTGGATCGCAAGGGACAGGTTTATTTCGTCGATACCGGCCAGGGCATCTGGAAAATCGACGAGGAAGGCCGGGTGAGTTCCCACGAAGGTCCCGCTTATCATTGGATGGCGATCGACCGCGACGGCCGACTGGCTCGGACGCGATGGCCCGGATTTCACGAGCCATCGACTGACATCCATCGAGTTGGCGCTGACCCGACGCTGCTGCTCTCCAGCGATTTTCCACTGACGACGGGCCGGGACGGGAGTGTGTACTATCCAGGCCTGGGGGAAGATGACGTCTTGCGAGTCTTTCGACTGACACCGGCCGGAGAACGCAGCGGTTCGACGCATCACACTCCAAGGCGAGGTTTTGACGGTTGCCAGCAACATCGTTGTGTCCGGTTGCCTGCCCCCACCCGGCGCCAGCCCTCGTCTCGGTCCATTTCTGCGCGGACTGGACGTGGCATCCGACGGCACCGTGTACGTGGCGGCCAACGGCTGCGGTGCGGTGCTCAAGATTACGAGGCGGGGCGAGGTCACGCCGGTGCTGAGGTCGAAGTCGGAGGGTTGAAGCTTTGCTGGTGCCCGCCGGGCCGCTTTCAGATGGGCAGTCCGGCCGGTGAAGCCGGGAGACGCGCCGACGAAGCCGAGGTTGAGGTGACATTATCCAAGGGCTTTTGGGCCGGTAAATATGAGGTGACACAGGGCCAGTGGAAGCGGGAGATGGGTGCGGTTCCGGGCAAACTCATTGCAGGTGAAGGCGACGACTTTCCGGTTTATTGAGTCAACTTCATCGAAGTGGAGGAGTATTGCCGCCGATTGACCGAACGCGCGCGAGCCCTTGGTGAGCTGCCGGCTGGTTGGGAGTTTCGTCTCCCCACGGAGGCGCAATGGGAATACGCTTGTCGCGCCGGAACGTTGACCGCGTTCTCATTCGGTGAATCGTTGACCAGTGCTCAGGCAAACATCGGGAAGCCCTACGATGGAACCCCCGACGGAACTCCGGGCACGGCAGCCGTCCGGGTCGGAAGTTACCCGGCCAACGCGTGGGGCTTGCACGACATGCACGGCAACGAGTTTGAATGGTGCCGCGACTGGTATCATGCGCGGCTGCCCGGCGGTATCGATCCTGATCTGCGGGAGACTCAAGGAATCCCCAACCACGATGGCACCTACTCGCGAGTCCGACGCGGGGGCGCGTGGATGGACGACGCGGCGTTCTGCCGTTCCGCGTTAAGGTTGCGGTATGAACCGCCGCGCCGCGCCGACCACATCGGCTTTCGCGTAGTCGTTGTCGAAACGGGCGAGGCAAGCGACTTGAGTCCCGGTGATGACAATTAACCGATGTGACTGACTGATCCAAACCCCTTGCTCTATGAACGACCTCAAATTCGCCGTCCGCCAAATTTTGAAGAACCCCGGTTTCACAGTCCACCCTCCGCTGTGGCTCCGCTACGCCCGTCCTCCGCAGGAGCCCTGATTGGTCGCTTTCGCAATTCCGAAATCGATGACTTTCGGAACGGGGTTTCCATCGAGCAACGTGACCATCACGTTGCTCGGTTTGATGTCGCGATGGATGATCCCCTTCTGATGCGCATGCTGGATCGCGTTGCAGACGGGCATGAATAGGCGCAGCCTCTCCTCAGTGGAGAGCTTGTTCTTGTCGCAGTATTCGGTGATGGGAACGCCCCGGACCAGTTCCATGACGAAATAGGGGCGACCGGTGTCAGTGGCACCAGCGTCCAACACCTTGGCGATATTGGGATGATCCATCATCGCCAGTGCCTGACGTTCCACCTCGAAACGGGCGACGACCTGTTTGGTGTCCATCCCCAGCTTGATGATCTTGAGCGCGACCTTGCGTGTCACGGGTTCGGTCTGGTCGGCCATATAGACGACGCCCATGCCACCCTCGCCAATCTGCTGAAGCAACTTGTAGCGGCCGATCACTGTCCCTGGACCCTCGGACAGAGGTTTTTCCTCCAGAGTGGTGATGCCTTCCACTGCCGGGCCCGCGAGCAGGCTGTCCGACGAATAGTGCTCGGCCAGCAATTGATCCAGTTTGCGGCGAAGTGCGACATCATGGCCGCAGGCGCCGCGGAGGTAGGCGTCGCGGGCATCCGCCGATTGGATTTCAATGGCTTCGAAAAAGATTTCCTGTTCCGTCATGGTTCGTTGCTTTCGATCGGCAGTTCAATCTGCCGTCAGCTACTTAAGCGAGATTTTTGGGTGAACCACGCCACTTAAATGAAGGATTTTTTCAATCCACTTCGGATTGTCCCCGAATCGCCCGTTTGAGCCAGGCGCGGGCGTAGGCCCAGTGACGGTCCACGGTACGCGGGGCCAGTTCCAGAGCCACGGCAATTTCCGGGACGGACATCCCGACAAAGTAACGTAAGCGGACGATTTCCGCAGCCAGCGGGGCTTCCCGCTCGAGTTCAGACATGGCCTCATGAACCGCCAGCAACTGTTCCGATGGCGCGACCACGGCGATCTGCGATTCGTGCAACGGTTCGGCGACCATGCCGCCGCCTTGCCGGGCGGTCTGTTTTCTCCGCGCATTATCAATCAGAAAATGCTGCATGGCCATGGCTGCCGCCTTAAAGAAGTGCTTGCGCCCGACGAACCGGCTGCCGTTGCCGCCGCTGACACGAATCCACGCCTCGTGAACCAGCGCGGTGGCCTGAAGCGTCTGACCGGGCTTCTCATTGGCCATCTTATGCGCCGCGAGGCGGCGGAGTTCCTGGTAAACCAGCGGCAGCAGTTCCTCCGCCGCTTTGGAATCGCCGGAATCAATGGCACTGAGCAACTGGGTCACGTCGCCGGGCATGAACGCATCCTATTCCCCCTGAGCCGACGTGACGAGCCAGAACTCTCTTTCGATCGAATGCATTCGCGCTTTGAACCTCTGAACCGTAGGAGCCGATGTAAGGAGGCTCTGACTTCCTTTGGCCGGCATAGAATGAGCCTTCTTACGTCGGCTCCTACGAGGTTCATGGGGAGGGAAAATGTCGAACGAATGGACCCGGATCGTGACCCTGAACCCAAGGTAGCACCCGCAGTCCTCCGCCTTCGCGGTTCGCGCGGAGCGGCGAGCCCTACCTTCCGGTTCATGGGGAGAGAGGAATGGCGATTGGCGAATGAAGATTGTTGATTGTTGAAGGCTCGGATTGAGCGTCTTGCTTTTTAGACGCTGCGCGGTCCATTTCTCAACCAGACTCACAGTTCAATTCGGATGAGCAGACGGGATTCATCTCTTGAAACCCGGGACACTTGTTGGTGAACGGTCGTCATTCAGTTCTCAAACAAAAACTGATAAACTGATAGGATTTTGCTTTTTCACAGCGGACGTAACCTTAGCGGTCCATGGGCGTTGACACAAGAAAA
>JAQBVM010000313.1 GCA_027623095.1 Verrucomicrobiota bacterium | reverse complement strand
GGCCCAAGGGGAGAATCCTCAGTCACACAGCATGGGAGGAGCTTTTTTCTTGTGGTAATCCCCACGGATCGATACCGTCGAGGCCACCGGTGAAAAAGCAAATTCCTATCAGTTATCAATCTATCACCCGTTTGGGTTAGAAGGTCCGTTCCCGACTCGCAAATTATCACCACTAACGGCGCTTGTTCCAAAGGCGGGCGCCGCTCATTTTCAATCCGCGTTGATCGAAGTACTCGGTTAACGCTTTTGAGATCGACTGTGAATTCATCTGACTCGCGCAAACGATCATCGGAGCCCGCCGCGGCAATCCGCCGATCGATCCTCCTCCGTCTCGCGCTCGGGTGGATTGCCATCAACTCGCTCCAATACCACGGCTGGCTCCCGGGCGTCTTCTGCTGCATCGTGCCGTTCGCTTTGGCTGTCGTCTGCTCCCGGCGCGGTCGTAACGCTTGCGTGTTCGCGTGCGGCGCCGGTTGGATCTTTTTCGCGGGCGCTCAATACTTCCTGGGCTTCTACTCCTGGAGCGGTCTGGCAGGCGGCGACTCTGGCGCCTGTGGCGATCGGACTGCGCTGGCTTTGGAGCCGGTGGAAACTGCCCCTGACCGTCGCGCTGCCCGCGGTCTGGGTGGGCGGCGAATACCTTCGGAACATCGGACCGCTGGCCCTTCCCACCGGAGTGCTCAAGACACCGGCCTACGACCAGCTTTGGATGATTCAAGTGTGCGATCTGGCCGGTGTGTATGGATTGGATTTCGCGCTGGGAATGATCAATGGCTTGCTGGCCGACGTGGCGCTCGCGATGAACCGGCGAAAGAAAGGCGTTTCCGATCACGGCGGCGGAATGCGATTCGCCACTCCGCGCAGGTTGGCGATCCCGGCCACCCTGACGTTCGCCGTCTGGTTGTTCATTCCGGCATACGGATGGTTTCGCCTTAACGAATCCGAACAAACCATGCGGCCCGGCCCCGTGCTGGCGGTCGTTCAGCCCGATATCCCTTATCGAGGGGACATTGCCAATGGTTTCGATCCGTCCGCCTATCTTGAGGAAATGATCGGCTTAAGTGATAAGGCGATCCATCAGAATCCCCGGCCCGAACTCATCGTTTGGCCCGAGGCCATGAGCACGATGCCGCCTTTGAATCCGGAACTGCTTGCGAGCGATGTGCCGGTTCCAGCGGTTCTGGATACCTCTCGTGAAATGGGATTGAGCACGATCTCAGCCCTGCGTCCCTGGGTCGAGGATACGGGAGTGCCCCTGCTTCTGGGCAGCCTCGTTTGGCGTCCATCCGTGGAGAATCCCGACGAATGGCGTTGCTACAACAGCGGAATGACGGTCGCTCCATGGAAAGGAAAAATGTCAAACGAGTTGGCACGAATCGAGACCATGAACCGGGGCCTTGAGTATGTAGTCCCGCCTTCAGGCGGTTCTGACCGGCTTAAGCCGGGACAACATACCGCTCTGCGGGAAACCTGCGATTCGCCCCGGCAATTCAAGATGCGGCTTTTCCCTGGAGGCGAGCATATTCCGGGACGCGGCACGTTCGTCCACGATTGGTTGAAGCGCGCGCTCGAACTGAGCGGCCAAACGGAAGCGAACCTGGAGATTGAGCCCGGCGAGCAGAGAGAGGTGTTTTCTTTGGGCTTCTCAGAGTCGGACGAGATGCTTCGGCGATACGGCTCGAATGAGTCGGGAGACGCAAAAAGCTCCGCCAGGTCTTGGACTGCGCCAGTCCTCTGGCGCTTTTCGCAGGATTCGAACGAGACACAGGAAAAGCGGCAGAGGACTGCCGCACTCCAAGACGCTGCCGCGCGCAAGTTCGCTCCTCCCGGTTCCTGACCCCGATTCACATCCAATCCTTGAACTTCACCAACCCATGCCGCTCCAAAACCCATTGAATTATGAATCAATCCTTCCTCCGCGTAATCGTGTCCATTTGCTGTTCGGCCAGTCTCTTGCTTTCGTCGCTTCCAGTGTCTGCAGTTCCTGCTTTCTGCGGTGACGGCCCGTTGCGGAGAAAGGTCGTGACGTCGAAGCCGACGGCAAACAAGAGATTTTTAGAGAAAACATCCCCCCAAGCGCGATTGACCGAGCGTGCGGACGTTCCGAATTGGAACAGCCCGGTGCAGCCACCTGCGGCGCCACATCCCGCCGTCGCGCGCAAGAGCACAGTCCCGATGGGGTCCTCTCCGAATCTGTCGATTACTCCTGACGCGATCACCAGCAAGTACGTTGGACATCTTGATGTGGTTATTTCCAGCATTCCGGAGGGCGAAACGGTAAGAATAGAACGCTTTCAAGTGAACAATGCCAATGGCGACATTGATGCGAAAGCCGTGCTTCAAGGAAGCTACCTGGTGACCGATGGCCAGGTTCCGTTGTACAACGGGATTCTGAATACCGCCGTAGTGGCCGACTCAACGGGGGCGGACGGTGTCATTCAGGCCCGGCTCGATTACACGGATCCGTTCGTGCAACACATGACGGGGGAGTATGTGGTGCGCGTGAGCAGCCCCTCGGGAAGCTTTGCACCCGTGTCGCGCCGATTGACGGTCTCCGCGGCCGCGTATTCACAGAGATTTACCGGGCAAGTTCGGGCCAAAGATAAGGCGCTTCCCAACGCCTATGTGGCGATCGTAACGGCAGACGCCACCGGTGGGATCTTCTCCGGCGGCGCCATTGCCGATAACAACGGCAATTACGAGATTCCAGCGCAGCCTGGCGCTTACGCGTTGCTGGCCGTCAGTCCGGGATACGTCGGACGATTTGGCCGCGATTCCATTGTCACGCTCGGGGCAAGCGCGAATCAGACGGTGAATCTGACCATGGAGAACGGAACGCGCCAGGTCTCGGGACGCGTGCATGATTTGGTGAATTCAAATCGCGGGTTACCTGGAGTTCAAGTGTTCGGACGGACCTACAATGAAGACGCATTCACGATCGCCTACACGGATTCGAACGGGAACTGGACGCTGAGCGTGACGCCGGATGAGACCTGGGAAATCATGGTGCTGCCTCAGGCCATTACACCGACCGGATACGTGGGTTTGTATGACAGTCTTTTCGTCGATCCTGGAACCGAGGCCGTGACGGGATTGGACCGCGGATTGCCGGCGGCGAATCGCCTGGTGCATGGGACACTGAAAGATGTTGGCACTCAGAGTCCCGTCCAAGGCGCTGCGGTGCTGTTTTGGAATGAGGATCTGGAATACAACGTACGCGTTGCATCCGATGCCAATGGGAACTACATGGCGCCGGTGACGGGAGGCGTGTGGTATCAAGCAGTCGAACCGGACACCGCGGCCAGCAGTGGTTATGTGGGTTCGACCTTGCTGACGCTCGACATAACGTCCGAGAGCGAACTGGAATCGAACTTTTTCCTGGCGCCACTGGCTACCAACGTGACGGGAACGGTAGTCGATGAGAACGACAATCCACTCTCTTACGTTTCGGTGCGGTTCGTACCGCTCGATAGTTCGCAGAAGGCGTGGATCGAAGCTGAGTCGGACGAGACGGGGAACCTTTCCGAAGGGTTTCCGGAGGGAATGTTCAGACCGTCCGTTGACTTTCTAACGAGCTATTGGTGGGCCGGGGAAAGCACGCCAATCGAATTGGATGATCTGTTGTGGGATTGGGACGACATTTTCTTTGCGGCATTTTTCGAGGAGATCGATCTGGAGGAATTCCTAACACAATCGCGCGCCATTGTTTCCGAATTGGAGACGATCAATGAGGACTACGCGGATGCCGCGCTGGAATTGGAAGAGATCCTCCAGGCGGTGGAAAGCGAACCCTTGAGCTGGGAGGATGGGCTCTTCGAATTTGACTTCGTGCTCTACGACTTGGCAATTGGTGGTTCTAACTTCGATCTCATCGAAGCGGAGGCGCCGCCGTTCGAAGTTCGCGCCGGGGAAAGCCCCACCGTGGAGATTCGGATGAAGAAACCGACGTCCCGGCTTCGGGTTCAGTTGGAAGATAGCTTCGGCCCGGTTTGGGATTTTCCGCTGGTGGCTGAGGCTCAAATCGATGGAGTCCGCCACCGGGCATTTAGCTATACCGATGACGACGGCGTCGCCGATTTCGGAGTGATCGACGGGGACTGGACCATTCGATTTGACTTTGACCAGACTAGCCCGGAATTCAGCTTGGCCAACAACGGTTATCAGCCCACGGAGAACCGTGCCGCCACGATCGTGGGAGGAAACGACAAGGACCTTCTTGTTGAGTTGATCGAGTTCGAGGTCAACGCTCTCACGATCAGCGGCATTGCCGACCAGACGATATTGGAGGATCAAAGCACGGCGGCGCTGACGTTCACGGTGGACAGCACGAAGTTCGACGTGGCCGACTTGGAGGTGTGGGTTTACCCCTGGGATGACCCGGACCTGGTTCCGGAAGACGACGCGCATATCGTTGCGTCCGGAAGCGGCGCCAATCGCACGGTGACCTTAACCCCCGCGGCGAACTCAAACGGTTCAACGGAAATGGTCCTGCTCGTTTATGATCCGGAATTCAATTGGGCGGAGGAAACATTCGTCTTGAATGTAACGCCCGTGAATGATCCGCCGACGCTGGCGGCAATCGGCGACATGAACATTTCCGAGGATGCGTCAACAGTGACGATTTCCCTGAGTGGCATCGCATCCGGTCCGAGCAACGAGTCGGGCCAGACGCTCTCGATCACGGTTGCGTCGGACAACACTTCGGTGGTGCCCGCTCCTTCCATCAACTATGAGAGTCCGAATTCGACCGCCACGCTGACGTTTGCGCCCGCGGCAAACGCTCGAGGCTCGGCCGTCGTGAGAGTGACGGTGACAGATGACGGCGGCACGGCGAACGGCGGGGCGAACGCTGTAACGCGGATGTTCACGGTCAACGTCGGACCCATTAATGACGAACCGACACTGTCGGTGATTGGCGATGAAACCGTGGTGGAAGGACGCCAGCTCGCGCTGAAAGCCGGCGGAACCGATATCGACGGCGATATCCTTGCTTACAGTCTGGATACCGGAGCGCCCGCCGGCGCGAGCATTGACAGCGCGACGGGTGTGTTCCGTTGGACGCCGACGGAGGCCCAAGGGCCGGGTGTTTATCCAATCACCATTCGAGCGATGGATCCGGGCGGACTGAGCGCCGCGCGGCGATTTACGGTAACGGTCGATGAAGAAAACCAAGGTCCGAGACTGGCGGCGATCGCGGACCAGACGATTGAACCCTTTGCAACACTGATGTTGAAACTCGATGGCGCCGATGATGATATTCCAGCGAACGACCTGACTTACGCCCTGGAAAGCGGCCCGCGAGGGGCGCAGGTCAACCCCGCGACGGGCGAGCTTTTCTGGACCGCTGATTTGTCCGGAGCGCTGGCTACGAACGAATTTACGGCGCGTGTGAGCGACGCGAGTTCGAGCGCGACACAAATGTTCCGAGTCATGCTGAAATCCGCCACGAATTCGCCTCCGATCATGGCGTCGGTGCCGGTGAAAGTCATTCGGAGCGGCGAGTTGTTGTCGATCCCGAACCTTGCGGTGGATTTGGATTTTCCACCCCAGGAATTGACGTGGAGCCTCGGTCCGGACGCGCCATCGGGAATGTCCATCAACGCGGCAACCGGATTGATCGAATGGACGCCGGTTCGCAGTGGCACGTTTCTGATTACGGAGATCGTTACGGACAACGGTGATCCGAATCTGAGCCGGAGCCAGTCCTTTGTTGTCCAGGTGGAGGATCGGTGTTACCCAGAGCATGCGGGCTTTGGGCTGAGTGTGGACGGCAGAGTGCCACGCTCAGCTTTGGACATGGGCCGTTTTTTTGCTCGGATAGGGGGTTGTCCCCCGGGGTTCCGGTGCGCGCCAGGTGGCAATGCAATGCAGATGGGAGGATTCAGGAGCTTCGATGCATCCCGGGGCGGAGGCTTATAAAAAAGTTTTCAACTCCAGGCTCTGCGGAATGGCCCTTCCTGGCGCTGCAAATGGCGTGCCTCGGCGTCGGAAGCGCTCAAATGAGGAAAGGCTGCGGACAGCCCGGCGGCCTCGTGGTGGGGCAATGGCGGGCGATCTCTGAGAGGCGAAAACAGTGGGTCTTTTAGGTGGGTTGTTCGTGCATCGATTGCCCGTTACGATACACTAATCACACCTATGACACTCCTCGTTCGCGACGTCTTACTTGAACCGGCACTGACTCTGGTTCCCACCCTGGACAACCACCTGGCCGGCCTCGGTTTTGCCGATGCCCAATTCATTACTTTGGGGCTTGGGCGTATCAACAGTTTCCATCCTTCGGGACGGGCCTTTCTCCAGTCAGCCCGGCAGCGCGATCTGACCGATGTCTCTTTGAAAGCCTATTTCGGAGCGGCCAGCAGCCCGCGCCGCCTGGCAATGATCCACGAGCTGAACACCACGCTTTCCCAACGGATTGGCACCCCGGTGGATCGCTTCGCGGTCTTTGCCGAGCTGGCCGGACGGGACGTGCTGGCGCTGGATGGCCACGATGTGCGCCATGGCACCCACGAGCCCGCGGCCACGATGGCCAGCGGGCGGCGCGAGGTGCCCGGCACGGTCACCGGCGTGTTTTTGCGTAATTTGCGGACGGGAGCCGCCCGGGTGCTGGCGCAGACCGAGGGGCACCAGCATGAATGGGCGGCGGTCAAGGCCCGCCCGTGGAGTGACTTTCATTGGAAACCCCGCGCCAAGGGCACGATCCTGGTGATCGATCCGGTGGCGGTGGACTTTGCGTTTCTGCGCGGCGCGAAGTTCAAGGGGGGCTTTACGGTGATCACGCGCACCAAAGCGAATCTGGTGGTGCGCGAGGCCCGGCCGGTGGCATGGGACAAGAAGCACCGACATAACCGGGGCGTGCTCTCCGACGAGCGAGTCCAGTTCGCCGAAGGAGGCGAGTTTCGGCGCATTCGCTATCGGGATCCGGAGAGTGGAGAGGTCTATGAATTTTTGACCACCGAATTTCATTTGGCCCCGGGGATCATCGCCCAACTCTACCGCCTGCGTTGGGACATCGAGAAGTTCTTCGATGTGTGTGAGAACCTCCTGGCTGAGAAGCGAGCCTGGGGCAGCGGTCCGGTGCCGGCACAGGTTCAGAACGAGTTCCTGGTTCTGGCGCATAATCTGTTGCTGATTCTCAACGGGAAATTGGAGGCCGAAGAAGGAATTCGGGACGAGAAAGTGGAGATGAAATACGAGGCGGCACTCAAGCAGCGAGCGGCGGTGGCGCGTTCGAATGGCAGGACGGTGTCGCCTTGGGTGCGAGTGCTGCGGCGCATCACTCGCTGGAGCAGTCAATTCACCCGATGGATTCAAGACGCCATCGTGCATGGATGGGAGTGGCAGCAGGGGATCGCCAAGCTTCGACCGCTCATGCTCGCCTACCTTCGCTGAGGGCTTGTCGCAGCGCCGGACACATCCTCGCCCATCCCCTTACGTGAAAAATTATCGAACTGCCCTACTTGCCAATGCGACAGCCAGAACCCTGCTCGATCATGGTTTCGTTGGTGGCGGCGGTAACACCGATCGCTTGCCTTGGATATGCACGATGACTTTCGCACTCTCCGGCTCAGGGTAGTAAAGTTTGACGAAACAACTCGTGTCCAGATAAGTCACGACTCGCCTCCACGCGCCTCCGCCACGACCTCGCTGAGCGCCTTGCCCGCAGGTTGCTCGCCCCAAATGGCCTTGGCCCGCGCCAGAAAATCAGGCTGCGGCACCGTACTGGCCGCAGCGGGAACGACCCTTGCGATGACCTTGTCCTGTTCCGTGACCTGCACATCTTCGCCGGCGGCGACCCAACGCAGGATTTCGGGCCACTGCTGCGGCAACTGCTGGACACTGGCGGTTTTCATGGAGAAAGGATGCTGTGAAGCTGGCTTAAGTGCAAGGCGGCAGTTCTGGTTGCGAACTGCCTCTGTGAAGTGACGAATCGGTGTCATCATCTCGACCTACTTCGAAGGCATTTTCGGAAAGGCGACCTTCAACCCAGTGCAGGACGTTCGCGAAGCGGTCGTGCAAGCGGGCTTGAAGCGCATTCGCCCCACCTTGATGACGATTTCCACAACCATCTTTGGCTTGATGCCCATCTTCTGGGCGACCGGGCGCGGCTCCGACGTGATGAAACCGATGGCCATCCCGTCAGTGGGCGGCATGGTCGTGAGTGTGCTCGTGACCATATTCATCGCGCCCTGCCTGTTCTGCGCGGTCGAGGAGTGGAAATGGAAACGGGCGCAACGGCTCGCTCCGAAAGGGGTCACAACATGACAACGATTCCGCTGAAAAACTCCTGGTGACTATTTTTTTCGTTTTTGC
>JAQBVM010000312.1 GCA_027623095.1 Verrucomicrobiota bacterium | reverse complement strand
GATTTTGGCCGCGCGGCCACCGAAATTTTCGCAATTTTCGCCTTACACACGCTCACAGAAGCAACACCTTGTTTCTCTGATCATCTTCGCCAAAGCCGATACCGGAGCCAGCCCCGGAGCCGCCGCTTTCCTCGAAGACCTCATCGACGCCTGCGTGATGGAGAGCTACTTCCGCGAGCACATGGCGGAGCGCGACCTGCTCTTCCACGACACCTTGGCCCCACACCTCGCTGCCTACGATCCTGCTGCCAGCGAGGCGCGTCAGCGCGACTTCCTCACTCACCTAAACGCCACGCTCAACGCCCCCAGCCACGCCATCCGCAACCGCCTCTTGCGCCTCACCGCCGACAGTCCCGACCTCCTCGCCATCATCAAAGATGAAGGGCCCGTCTAACCAATCACGCAAAAACACCATGATTTCGAAAATCACCACCCAGTATTTTAAGCGTTTTGAGAGCCAAGAGTTTCCGTTGGAGCCGTTGTCGTTATTGGCAGGACCAAACAACAGCGGCAAGTCCACCCTGGTCCAGGCAGCAATGGTTTGGAATCTAGCGATGCAGAAGTGGTGGGAAAAGAAGAGACCCGGAAGTCGTTCCAAGGCAAAGGATCGGCAGGGAGCCCCTATCACCCGCCAGGAATTCACCGCTCTTCCGCTGCCTTCGATGGATCAGTTGTGGACGGACACCCACACCTCGCTTCGCAAGGACGAGGGAAAGCAGGGAGCGCCACGGCCATTAGTGATTACTTTGCATGGCATGGACGAGAGCGGGGTGGAGTGGCGTTTCGGTTTCGAGTTTCGTTACAGCGGACCGGAGCAGATCCACGTCAAGCCCGTGGCCGCTGATATTGCCCATTTGGAGACGGCCAGGAATCGGGTAACGGTTGTGTATGTGCCGCCGTTTTCCGGCATAGGAGTCACCGAAACGCGGCATGATCGCCCTTACCAGGATATGCTCGTTGGCCAAGGGAAAGGAGGCGACATCCTGCGCAATCTTTTGCTGGAGGTTGCCGAAGCCGACGGCGGGAAAGCATGGGAACAGCTAGAGTCCATTGTTGAAGAGGTGTTTGGCTATCGCCTGCTGAAGCCTTCCTACGATGGCACGCCTTACATTACTTGCCAGTATCTCAAGGGCGTCCCTACCAGTCGCGGCTTCGGAGGACTCGCACCCCTCGATGTGTCAACCACCGGCAGTGGTTTCCATCAGATACTCCTGATTCTCGCCTTCATGCTCGCGCGCCCATCCAGTCTCATTTTGCTGGATGAACCGGACGCACATCTTCACGTCCTGCTCCAGAAGCAACTCTATGACATTTTGCGCAGGCTTTGCCACCAATCCAAAGGTCAACTCGTCATCGCCACACATTCCGAAGTGCTCATCGACAGCACCAGCCCAAGCCAAATTGTTTCCTTCTATCGGGAGCCCCACCTGCTCGCATCGGACGCGGACCGGGATCAGGTGCGAGAGGCGCTGAAGCGCGTCTCTTCGCTGGAATTGCTGCTCGCAGAAAATGCCAATGGTATTCTGTATTTGGAAGGCACCACCGATTTTGATCTTCTCAAGGCATGGGCCGATGTGTTGGATCATCCCCTCAAGATCTGGTTTGGCAAACTGCCCTTTTGGCAGAACAATCAGGGACGGAATCCCAAGGAGGCGAGATCCCACTTCTTTGCCCTCAAAGCCATTCGACCATCGATCAAGGCAGTCCTGCTAATCGATGGTGATAACCGCGATCTACCGGATCGTGAGATCACTGCTGATGGCCTCACGCTGCTCCGCTGGGAGCGCTATGAGGCCGAAAGCTACCTGCTACATCCAGCGAGTCTTGAACGATTCCTCGAAGCTGAGAAAGGCCCCCTCTTTGCGAAACCTGCTTTGGATTATTTCAGAGGACAAATGCCCCCCGCTTTTTTCAGCAGCCCACTTGAAAGCAGCAATTTCCTTCGATCAGAACCTGCGAGTAAAACGCTGCTGCCCGAACTGTTTATCCGTGCCGGACTGGCCCTCCCTAAGAGCAACTATTTCATTCTCGCCCAGCAAATGAGGAGGGAGGAAATTCCCCAAGAGGTCTTGGATAAACTCACGGCAATCCACGAAATCGTAAGCCCTCGGCTTAATTCAAGTGAAGCAACCCCATGAACCTCACCCAAGCCAATTACGACGCCCAATCCGAGAACCTGTTCTGCGCCGCCCAGCAGCGCGACTTTCTCACCGGCCTGCAAGCCACTCGCAACGCCTCCAGTCAACCCATCCGCAACTTCCTCTTACGCCCCACCGCCGACAGATCGGACCTCCTCGCCGTCATCAAAGCCGAGGGCCGAGTATGAAGTCCCGCCTCCACAAAATCGAGATCAGGAACTTCAAAGCCTTCCGCGAGTTCACCCTCAATCTCGAAGGCCGCCACCTCCTTGTTTACGGTGACAACGGTGCCGGCAAATCCTCCCTCTATTGGGCGCTCTACACCTTCCCGCAAAGCGCCCGCAAGCCGAAGAACTCCATCGCCAAATTCGAAAAGTGCCTTGCGTAGGGGACGCGAACCGAAACGGAAGACCATAGCCAGGGAATTGGCTTCGCGTGATTCCTCGCGTGGCGTTCGCGGATTACAGGTAGGGTGTCAGCAATCGCGCGATGCCATCGCGCAAACGACTTGGCAATGAACGGCCATCAATCTCCTCCAGCGTCACCGGACGTGCCACAATGCGTTTGGTCTCAAACCACTGATCCAGACGCTGGGCAAGTTCGGCGTTGTAACACTCCAGGTTGAACTCGAAGTTCAGGCGCAGACTTCGCGCATCCCAGTTGGCCGATCCGAGCAGCACCCAGCAGCCGTCCACCAGCATGAGTTTTGAGTGGTCAAACGGTGGCGGGCTCAGCCAGATCCGGCACCCATGCTGGAGCACTTGCGGCCACATCGCCCTCGAGGCCCATAAGACGAACGGCCAGTCGATCCGCGAGGGCAAAAGAATATCGACCCGCACCCCCCGCATGGAGGCCAGATTCAGGGCGGATATGACGGCCGGATCGGGCAGAAAATAGGGTGTCATGATTTGGACGGAATGGCGCGCGATCGAAAGGGCTCCCAACAGTGTCCAAAGAAACTTCTCGAAATGTTCATCCGGGCCGTCGGTCACGCCTCGCGCCAGGACCGGTCCCGCATTTTCCGTTTCGGGAAACCAGGCGTCACCCCGCAGTGCTTCCCCCGTTGTGAACAGCCAATCATCGGTAAACACTTCCTGCAGTTGCGTGACCACCGGACCCGTCACTTTGAAATGGATGTCCTGGACAGGTCTGCGCGGCCGGCGTTGCAGCGAGTGTGCGGCTCGAATATTCATTCCGCCGGTAAATCCCACTTGCCCGTCCGCCACAAGAATCTTCCGGTGTGTGCGCATGTTCATCGACATCAGATGCCCCATCGTAAACGGCGGAAGAAACCGCGCGTGCTTCACCCCTTCTCCCTGCAGCGCGCGGAGAATGGAGGGCCACGAATACCGAGTTCCCGTCCCGTCAATCAAGACCCGCACTTCCACACCCCGCCGCCCGGCCTCGCCCAGGGCTCGCACAAACGCCATCCCAACGTCGTCCCGGTCGAAGATATAGGTCACGAGAGAGACGGACCGGCGCGCGTGTTGAATCGCTTCCAACATGGCGGGATACGCTTCATCCCCGTTCAGCAACGGATCGATCCGATTTCCCGGCAGCAACGGACGCTCCACTACGCCTCCGACAACCCGAGCCAGCATCTGAAGATGCGCTCCGTGATCCGGCAGATGGCGCGGCAATTCTTCCGGCAAACATTCGGGTTGGGTGGCTTGCGCCCGGTACCGTTCCAGGTTTCTTCGCAGCAGGGCGGCCGTGTGGCGGATGCGATTGACTCCGAAGATAAAGTAAAGAAGAGCCCCCACCACGGGCACGAACCATATGAATCCCACCCATGCGATGGCGGCGCGGGAATCACGCTTGTTGAGAACCGCGTGTCCAGCCGCCAGCGCCGACAAAAGCAAACCAAGTCCGATGGCGGCGATGTTCCAGACATCGTGCATCAGATAACCAACGGCCATCGTCATTGTGGTCTTATCATGTCCCACGGGGTTGCCGCCGCGGTCCGGACAGCGCTTCGAAGCCGGAGATAACGTCGAACAATTCCCCGTCAATGCCGCTGTGGCGCAGGCGGTGGAAATTGCCGTGAAGCGTTTCCAACAATTCATCAATATTTTTGTCAGCCCGCTCCATCGCCGCCAGGCGGCTTGCGTTCTCGCTCGCGAGGGATTCGGCGCACGCGCGAAAGAGCGAGATGAAAAGGTATTCGCGGATGAGCGCGCGCACCGAAATATGGTATTGCCCGATGCTCGAAGCCGCCAGGGCTTTCATCGTGCGAACGACGGATTGGAGATCACCGGCGCTGCTGATCTTCCGGCGCAGATTCGCCGTGGTGTCGCTCATGACTTTCCCTTGGCCTCCGGCTTGGGCTGGAACGGCGCGAGTGTTTGGCGGGCGAGTTCTACGATCGTTTTGCGATCCTCATCGCTCAGTTTGTCGGCGGTTTCGAATCGCGCGCACACCTCCGCCGGAATCTTTGCCGCCGCCTCATGCATGGCGTGTTCCGCGTCCTTCATCCGTTCCAAAGGCACCCGATCGAAGAGTTCCGCCGTCAATGCCAGCTTCTGCGCCTCGGTTTCGATGATGGGCAGCGCGGTGAGCGAACCACCGCCCCGTTCCTTGCTCAGATGCGTAGCACGTTCGAGCAGGCGAGAGTGGATGTAAAAAATGTCACCGGGAAATGCTTCGCGGCCGGGTGGCCGGCGGAGCAACAGGGAAAGTTCGCGATACGCCCGGGCGTGGTGCGTGAGGTCGTCATAGATGATCAACACATCGCGACCCGCTTCCATGAAATGCTCCGCGATGCTGGTCGCGACGTAAGGCGCGATGTAGGCAAGCCCGGGCGGATCGTTCCCCTCGGCCACGACTACGACGGTGTAATCCATCGCGCCGCGTTCCCGCAAGTTGGCCACGACCTTTGCAACGGCGGACGCGCGCTGGCCGATGGCACAATAGACGCACAGAACATTTCGGTCGCGCTGGTCGAGGATGGTGTCGAGGGCGATGGCCGTGGAAACACTCGTGATCGTGCCGACCTCGCGCGGCATCAGTTGTGGCGTGAAGCCTTCGCGCGCGCGGCTTATTCCGGCGAACGCGCGGTCGAAGACACTCTGCAAGATTTCAGGGGCGGCGTTCATTATGGCGAATTGGAGAAATCATATTCACCGCGCTCGGCACGGTTGCAAACACGCCTATCGTCGCATCGACGCACGCGATTTGCAATGGGTTGAAATCCCTGCCGAATATTTGCCTCTTAACCTCCCTTCGCAAACCGAAGCTTGATTGAGCCGTGCTCATTGCTCTTAGAGCGCGCGAGCTGCCGACCAGGAATGGAGTACCGCCACGGTGTGAAAGGTCACGCGGACGCCTCGCTTGCCGCAAACAATTCCGAGCTTGGTTTTAGCCGCAATTCGGCTAACTTTGCGGCATGGAAACAGCAACGGTCATCCTCGATGGAGATTGCCAAATCGTTCGCCTGGCCTGCAAACGATTTCGTCCGTCAAGATGGCGAATCGGTGGTGTTAGAGCCGGCGAAGGCGAAAACCTGACCGGAAGGGTTCTTCGATTCAATCCACATCACCGACCCCGCGTTCGAGCGTCCAGCGCAAGGTCAACTGCAGCCAGTGAAAAAACTGTAGCTGTCCATTCCCAACCTGCTCGACACGGACACTTGCATTGGCGTGCTGCGGCAGCGGCCTCGCATGATGCAACGATTAAGCCGGGTTGCGCCAACCCTGGTATGAAACGGAAGCTGACGGCGGAAAAACGGTGGAATGACATCGTTGAATCGGAACGTACGCACGAAATCGCTTTCGCCGAGCCGCGCACTTTGCTCGAGGCCCGCATGATTGAGGCGATGGCCAAAGCACGCAGCCCGCGTCGCCGCGGCCACTGCAACGGCGTTGCTCGCCGCCGCAAAGCCGCAAAGAATCGAACCGCTCATTGACGCTGATGCGCGCTGATAGAAAGGGCTGAAAGCCTGAAAGATAATAGCCAAGGGCAAAGCGATTCTGCGAGCGACGCCCTGGGTCAACCGTTCACAGAATTTCCAAGCCCTGAAAGGGCGCCCGAACAAACGTGTTACGTCGGTCAGCTTGCAGAGGGTTAAGATTTCTCCGCGAACGGCATTAAGATCTGTGATCGAGGAGAGTGTCAGGCCGGTGAGGGATTCTTGTGATATTTCAGATTCTCAGGCTCGACGAATCCGGGAGGCGGATGTTTCAATTTCTCCAAGGTTGATTTTCCACAATAGTTCAGTGAGCGCTCGGTTTATTCCGAGAGCCGAAGCCGTGGGGTCTATCGTCGGCTGAAGGCGCTAAAGGAGGTGCCGAATGGGCGGAACTTAGGGCGTCGGCTCTGAGTTTCCGCCCGGCGTTCCCGGGATCTTGCGTTGGATATCCATGGTCAACCGGTGTCGGCTGTGGGAGTCGCGGTTTTCAGATAGTTCCACGGGAGCCAGTTCTCGGGTGCCATGCCAACGGCCTCTCCATTCCGGGCGATGGCCAAAGAGGCTTTCGCTCACTGTTCGTCTTGCCAGGCGGATTTGCAAAGGCCCCAGTGAAGCGACCGATCCTTCGATCGCAAGGGTGGAGAAGGAGGCCCCTTCATCGACGCGCCGGTGACGAATGGCGTTGTTCGGAGGAGAATGCCGTTTGGCGGGCAGTTGAATCTGACCGATACCTGGGGATTGCTCCTCGGGCCGCTCGAAATTTCGCGACCCGATGGGACGTTTTCGGGAGATGGAATTATTCGGTCCGACTTTGAAGGCAATCGACTGGAGCCCATTCGGCTCGCGGAACCGGCTCTCGCGCTTGGTTTCGGATCCGATGGAAACTATTTCGTCGGCAGTTTGGGGCTCTCCCAATACTCCGACACCGGCGGCTACGCCGTCCGGATTGCCAACGAAATTGGCGGTATTCTCAGTCCGATCGCCCGTGTCCAAATCGTTCGGGGCCGAATTCTTAATCCGCGCTTTGCCGCCGGCGAGTTCGGTTTTGTGTTTTCAGCCGATCGACCCTCCCGCCACTCGATTGAGACCTCGACCAACCTCGTGAACTGGGCACCGGTCTTGAACCTAACCAATCAGCCTGGATTGAATCCAGTGGCTGTTCCCCTATCCTCCGGCTCCTCCCGACAATTCTTTCGCCTCGTTGAACTCGCGCCTTGATCGTGGATGGCAGCGGCGACGGATATCTGCGAACCGTCCGCGATTATGTGAATTTGACATCACTTTCGCAATGTCGCGCGCCAATTCTTGTATTCCTCCAAAACCTCCTCGCGAGAGCAACGCTCGCGATAGGCTACTCGTGCCCGGTATCCGTAATCCCGCCCAACTTCGTATTCGGGGATGATGAATTGCCAGTCCCACGCTGTTTCGGTTGCCGAAGGGGGGCCGCCGCCGCTTGGTGAATGCGAAAAACGAATACCGTCGGTCCGATCGAACATTAGGATGTACTGATGCGATCCGAACAGGCCGTAATAGAGCGGATCGCTGAACCGCAACGGAGAAAAATTCTTGTACAGCATCGGACGGGTACCGGGTGTGAAGGTGAGCTCAGTCTTGTCTTCGACATGCAAGACGGTGCTCTGATCATAGTGCGTCTGCGTGCAGAACTGCACCCAACCTTTGTCGTCGCGGAAGTAGATGGATTTGTTTTCCGGGGCGTCGATGTAACTGGCCCAAAACAGCCCGATGTAACCGTGCGTGAAGACATGCTGGTGAGGTTTGCACCGAAATGTAAGGTCGATGTAGTGTGGCGCGACAAGTTTCAGTCGTGTCCAACTTTCCAAGTGGAAGGTCGGCGTTGGTGGTTGGTGGAGCTCCGCCTCGCTGTCGGAAATTTTCGCGAATGTTATCGGAGAGTTTCGAGGCTCGAAGGTCACTTTGCTATCCCCGCGCAAATCCTGGTCGCCGTCGAAGATATGTTCCAAGTTCAAACCTGTTACGGTGAAGAGAGAGTGCGGATTCGTTCGATGCGTCAGTCGATGAACGCCATTATACCCCGCGCGATGGCCTGGGTAAGCCTCGTTGTCGCCGATCACCGCCGTTAGGTCGCCAGCCTGAAACGTATCACGAGCCATTCCGAATGCTTAACGGGGAATGGACCGTTTGTCCAGTTCGCATGAGAACCGCAGGAACCGCGGGGCGTTCCCTGATCCTCGCCTAATTTTTTAAAACCCCGAAAAAAGTGAATGGGAGAAAGGGTTTTGTCTTG
>JAQBVM010000311.1 GCA_027623095.1 Verrucomicrobiota bacterium | reverse complement strand
GATCGAGAGCCGCATGGAGAAGCGGCGGGGGGCCCACGCGGAGGAGCGCCGGTTTCCGAAGCCGCACAGGCCGCGGCCTCCGATGCGCCGGGTCTGGAGACCGGCGCTCCGATTTCCGGAGAGCCAGCGGAGGAGCAGAACCAGCCCCCAAAGCCGCCGAGCGGGAACCAGGCCTGGCGTCTAACCATGATTGGCCAACTTCGCCTGAAGCATCTGTCGTATCGCACGGAGCAAACGTACCTGGAATGGGTTTCGCGGTTTGCCGGGTTCCTCAAGGGCCGGAATCCATTGACTGCGACCGATGAGGACGTCGTCGATTTCTTGAGCGATCTGGCGGTGCGCAAACAAGTCGCGGGGTCCACGCAAAACCAGGCTCTGAATTTGGTTGAGGGTTGAGAGTTGAGGGTCGAGGGCTGGAGATCAAGTCGTCTCCAACGATCGTTTAAGTCCGCTGAGCATGCGGCTTTGCTTCTCGGCGGCGCCGTAGAGCGAGTCGAAGTCGGCTTGGCCGATGAATCCTTGCCGCCGAGAGACGGTGGCCTGGGAGACGACTTCGTAAACTGAGCCCGTGGCAATTTCGATGAAACGCGCAAAGTCGGCACGAGAGCTTCGGGAAGTACCTTCCGCGATGTTGGAGGAAATCGAGACCGCCGCACGGCGCATCTGGTTGGTCAGACCGAACCGTTCGTCGTCTGGAAAGGCGCGGGTTACGCGATAGACCTGATCGGCAAAGTTTATCGCCTCATTCCAGACGTCCAGTTTCTCAAAGTTGAACATAGTTGTATTCCTCCTTCGTAGTTGAGCGTTCACGCTTCCAGCGGAATGCGCTGCATTTGAAACCGCTCAACCGTCAACTCGCAACCCTCAACTTTGTTCCGTGCGGCTGATGGAACTGATCCGGCTGCGGGTGCGGCATTTATTCGATGCGCGGTTCCAGCGGGAATACGAGACTTCACGCCATGATTTCGCGGATCGGTTCGGCGCCTTCGACACCGACGAGCTTTTGATCCAATCCACCGTAGAAGTACGAAAGATTGTTTGGGTCCAGGCCCATTAGCGAGAGAACCGTCGCGTGCAAATTCCGGACGTGGAGCCGGTCGGTGACGGCTGCGCTGCCCAATTCGTCCGTCTCACCGAATGAAACGCCTCCTTTGATGCCGCCCCCCGCCATCCACATGGTGAATCCATACGCGTTGTGGTCGCGTCCCGTCCCTTTCGCGTATTCGGCGGTGGGTTGCCTGCCAAATTCACCTCCCCAGATTACAAGTGTTTCATCGAGCAAACCGCGCTGTTTTAGATCCGTGAGCAGTCCGGCGATTGGCTTGTCTGTGTTTCCGGCATGGAACGTGTGATTCTTGACGATGTCGGAGTGCGCGTCCCAATTCGCGTCGTTGTGGTTCCCGCCCGAATAGACCTGGATGAAGCGCACACCGCGTTCGACCAATCTGCGGGCAAGAAGACATTTCCGGCCGAACTCTTCCGTGCGGGACTGGTTAATGCCGTAAAGATCTTTAGTCTTTTCCGATTCGTTTGCGAAATCGACCGCTTCCGGTGCGGATACCTGCATTTTGTACGCAAGTTCATAGCTCGCGATGCGCGCGGCGAGGTTGCTGTTGTCCGCCCGCGAAGCAAGGTGGCCGGCGTTGAACTCCTGCATGAAATCGAGCAACGTGCGCTGCTCCAGCCGGCTCATCCCGTCCACATGTTTCAAATCGAGAATCGGTTCGCCTTTCGGTCGGAAGACGGTGCCCTGATAGCTGGCGGGCATGTAGCCGCTGGTCCAATTCTTGGCGCCGCTGATCGGGCCTCCGGTTCTGTCCAGCATGACAACATACCCGGGCAGATTCTGGTTCTCCGAACCGAGCCCGTAGTTGATCCACGAACCGAGCGAAGGCCGTCCGCTGAGAATGTGCCCGCTGTTCATCATGAGCATCGCGGACCCGTGTATGGGAGAATCCGCCGTCATGGAATGGATGAATGCGATATCATCGACGCGCTTCGACAGGTGCGGAAAAAGGTCCGAGACTTGTTTACCGCACTGTCCGTACGGTTGAAACGGCCACTTCGGACCCACGACTCGCCCCTCTTTTTTGTGCCCGCCCCGGCCGAACGTTTTGATCTGGATTGTCTTCTCATCGAGCGGATAAAGATTCGGCTTGTAATCGAATGTGTCCACATGGCTGGGGCCGCCATACATAAACAGAAAAATCACCCGCTTCGCTTTCGGCGAAAAATGGGGATTCTTCGGAGCTAGTGGATTGATCAACTGCTTGCCGCTCGTGGCGCCCAGAACGGGCCGGGCGAAAAACCCGTCCAGATCCAGCAAACCGGTTAATGCGAGCGACGCAAATCCACCCGCCGCGGTGTGAAGGAAATCGCGGCGCGTTTGACCGCAAAAGCTGTTGAGAGGTTTTTCTAGATTCATGGCATTCGATTGCGATTGTGTTCCCTCGGCACGAAGATCAGTCGAGATAGGCGAATTCGTTTAGATTAATTACCATCAAACAGAATCGATCCAACGCTTGACCGGCACTGAGATTCAATTCCGCCTGGAGCTTGGCGATCATTTCCGCAGCCATCGTAATTTCAGAAGCCGTCGGTTCCCGGCTCAGCGCCAGCGAAAACGCGCGCACAGCCTGTGCCTTCGGATCGTCGCCCGCTTCCCGTTGCAGACGTCCGGCGAATGACTCCGCCTGATCGTTAAAGAAACGATTGTTCAGCATCGTGAGCGCCTGTGTGGGGACCGTTGTCGCGAACCGAACCGCGCACGGCGAATCCGTATCCGCAAGGTCAAACGTTCCGAGCACCGGTTCGATGAGCGAGCGTTTCACATACACATAAATGCTGCGCCGGTTTTGCTCTTCCGGAGACGATTTTCCCCAAGCGCGGTCCGGCTGTGAGGCGGTTTCCAGCACCTCCCTCGGAACATCGGTGTAGATGCTGGGGCCTCCCATTTTCTGGTTCAGATTGCCGGTCAGATACAGGACGGAATCCCGAATCTCCTCCGCTGTGAGACGCCGCATGTCGAAACGCCAGAACAGGTCATTATTCGGATCGACGCGAAGTCCGGATTCGCTGGCGTCCGAGGACATTCGATATGTTTTCGAAAGCATGACCCGTTTGTGCATCGCCTTCATGTCCCAACCCGAATCAACAAACTCACGAGCGAGCCAATCCAGAAGTTCCGGATGAGTCGGACGCTCTCCAAGTTTCCCAAAATTGTTGCTTGAACGAACGATTCCACGCCCGAAATGATGCTGCCAAATTCGGTTCACCATGACGCGGGAAGTGAGCAAATTGTCTCCGCTCGCAATCCACTCGGCGAGAACACGACGGCGTCCGCTCGACATAGCGCCGCCATTTCGAATGGGAACCTCCGGATCCGGCGCGCCAAACACCAATGGAAATCCCGGCACGACTTTTTCACCAAGCACGTGCGCGTTTCCCCGAACGAGCACGAACGTCTCAGGAGCGGTTGCCCCGTTTTCCCGGATAACGAGGGCCTCGGGCAGCGGTCTTAACTCGGATTTCCTGATTTCCGCAAGCTGCTTCGAAAATGCGAGATACTCTTCAAGAGCTTTCGGTTCCAGCGCCGACTCTCTCTTTTTCGCGATCAAATCTCGACGGGTGCGCGCGTCTTTCGCATCGTCCTTCTCGGGATTGCTGAACGAGGCGACGATCTGTTCTTCGAAGGGCGCAATCTTTGCCTCCAGAGAGCGGATTCTTTCCTCCAACTCCCTTTTCCGCTTTTCAAAATCAGCGAGCTCGGACGGGCTTGCGATCGTTTCGGTAGTGTTCAATGTGAACGCGGATTTCTTGAACTCGCCCTGTTTGACGTCGTTATAGGTGTTATGAAAAAAAGCCAGCAGGCGATAGTAATCGGTTTGTGGAATCGGATCGATTTTGTGGTCGTGGCACCGCGCGCAGTTTACGGTTAGCCCCAGAAAGGTTTGCGCCGTCGTCGCGACAACGTCATCCAAACTGTCGTAATAGGCCTGATCCGCGTCCACCGGTTCGTCGTCCCAGATGCCAAGCCGCTGATACCCGGTGGCAACCAAAGATTCGGCCGTGACCGCATCCAATTCGTCACCGGCAATCTGCTCGCGAATAAACTGATCGTACCGCTTGTTCATATTGAACGCGTCGATCACGTAATCCCGATATCGCCACGCGGATGGTTTTGGACCATCTCTTTCGTAACCATTTGTTTCCGCGAACCGAACAAGATCCAACCAATGGCGAGCCCATTTCTCGCCGTAACGCGGAGAAGCAAGCAAGTGATCGATGACTCGCTCATAAGCGTCCGGCGAGTCATCCGTTTCGAACGCGCGCACCTCCTCCGGTGTCGGTGGAAGGCCCGCTAAATCGTAGTAGGCACGCCGGATCAAAGCCGGTTTGCCAGCGGGAGAAACCGGATTAATTCCCTTATCGACAAGCTTCGCCAGCACGTACGCATCGATCGGATTAGTCTGCCAGTCGGAATCGGGAACACGCGGAGGAATTAGATTTCCAACCGGTTTAAATGCCCAATACGATTCCCGTTCCTTGAACGAAGAACTTCCGCCCGCCAATTCGGGAGCGCTCATTTCATGTCTCGGATCATTCGGAATCGGCTGGCCGGGGGTGGCGATCGCGCCGACCGCAAGGCACCAACAACCCACGCAAACAACAGCTCGCAAGAAAGTAAGTATTGGCCGCAACATGATCGAACTCTCCGACCTTAAAAGACTCGCACCGATTTCGCAACACACCAAAACAAACAGATCTGTGGCACCGCTGGGAGCGCTTTGCCGGAATCCCTCAACCACGCGCGCCTCTGAACTCGTGACCTGACGCGGCTCAGTGAACTAAAAGCTCGGAAAGAGAACTCTTGAACCGCCGGTACAGAATGCAAAAGAGCACGATTGTAGGAACCAAGGTCAGGCTTGATCCCGCCATCAGCACGGCAAATGGGAATCGAAGGCTGCTGCCGTAAAGACCCGCAAGCGCCAGCGGCAAAGTTTGTTTATCCTGGGAACTGAGCACGAGCATCGGGATCAAATGCTCATGCCAAGCGAGGATGAATTGCACCAATCCGAAACTCAGCAGCGGCGATGTCACCATTGGAACCAGCGTGAGAAAAACTCTGAACTCCGAGGCTCCCGCCAACCTGGCGAGATGGAGGTAGTCGTCCGGGATTTGCCTGAAGACCTGTGTGAAATAGATGATGCCCAGGCCGCTCACGAAGCCGGGAAGCATGACACCGGCAAGAGTGTTGCCAAGGTGAAGCGTGTGAAGCCACGTAAAGAGAGATACGGCAAGCGCCTGCTGCGGCAAAACAATCACGACAAGCGCGAGAACGAAGAGGATTCGGCGCAGTGGAAACTCGTGTTTCGAAAATACAAAGCCAGCCACGGATGTTAACGCCACGGCACCCACAGCCTGCGCAAAAGCCACCATGAGCGAATTCAGGAAAACGCTAAAAAACGGAATCCAATCTCCGGCAAACAATTGACCGTAAAACTCGAAATTGAACCGTTCCGGCCAAACCTTCAATGGGCTGAATATTTGCCGGTTCTCCTTGAAACTCGATAGGAACATCCACGCAAATGGATAAACGAACAACAGACTCAGGACCATGAGCGGCATGCTCGCGAAGAACTGCGTTTTCGGGAATTGAGATCGGTTTCGAACAATCACGTGATGTGCCGGAAATTGAGGCTCAAGCCTTGGATCTTCGAAATCTTAAGAAACAGAGTGCCAGGGCGAGCAACAGAAATGGGGCGACCGACGCGCTGATCGCCGCGGCGGTGCCGAACTTTCCGAATGCAAACGCTTGCTGGTATGTGTAAGAAATCAACAGAAGCCCTGAATCGGCTGTTCCACCCGAACCTCCCAGCAACACATAAGCCCCGGAGAACAACGAGAACGCATCGACCAAAAGATAGACCGTCGAAAAAATCAAAACCGGCTTCAAAGATGGAAAAGTGACCGCGCGAAACAAGTTCCACCGGTTGTCGGTAGTCATCCGGGCAGCCTCATAAAGAGCGTTTGGAATCGCTTCCATTCCCGCAAGGACAAACAGCGTGATGAAGCCGGTCCAACGCCAGACGGTCTGCAACACAAGAGCCGGCAGAATAAAATCAGGATCCTTCAACCAATTGATCGCCTTGAAGCCGAGCGGAACGACAATGAGTTGATTCAACAAACCCTCGCGCCCGTGAAACACCAAAAGGAACAAAAGAGCAAGGACCGCAGGCGGAGTAAGCCCCGGAAGCAACAGCAGAAACGTAAAAACCGGTCGGAGTCGCCTCCACGCCGCTCGCAAGATGTGCGCCAGAAGAACTGCCAGCGGCAAGATGACCAAGATCGAAGAAACGGCATAAAGCGTCGTATTCTTCACGGCTTTTAGGTAACGCTGATCCTCCAGCAAAGCCCGATAGTGATCGAATCCAACAAAGCTACTGGGACCGTACAGGTCATTCGAATAGAAACTCATTCGAAGCCCGCCAACGAGGGGAACCAACCAGAAGACGGTGAAAAAGAAAAAGAACGGGAGCAATAGCAAATAAGCGGCGCGCACGCTTTCGATCGGCTGATGGGACGATGAAGATTCCATCTCAAATCTGCCTTGAAGAGATTGAGGCTTCACAGAGTGCCGCCGCACCTGGAACCGAAGCGTCACAGAGCAGGCGCACAGCATCTTCCCTCAAGGCCCGCAGAGGCCCGGCATTGCACGTCAGTGCTTCGCCAATGCCTCTCTCATCTGCTTAATCACTTCCTCCGGAGTAATCTGCCCGTACATGAGCGACGAAAAAAACGATTCCTGGAAAAGGAATACCGCCGCCGGACGTCTCGGATCCATCACGACCTTCGGCAGCTCCGGCGCCAAATCCACGAAAATCTTTCCAAACCGCTGATTATTGAAAAACTCGTTGATTTGCAGAATCCGCTCGTCCTTCCAAGAGGGCATGTGCGCAGGAAAGCTGTTTCCCCCGAGAAACCGCCGCACGTTCGCATCGCGGTCCGTCATGACGTATTTCATGAAATCCCACGACTTTTCGATCTGGGAACTGCCTTTGTAAATGAGAAGGCCCTGGCCGGCGAATGTCGATGTTCTTCGACTCAGGCTGCCGTCTTTCTTCAACCACGCCGGTAATGGCATGACCCCCCATTTACCTTTCAATTCGGGCGTGAATTGCTGCAACATATCCAGCCCATACCAATCCGCGCCAATGACGCACAAGATCTCGCCACTGCTAACCGAGCTGTTGAAAAACACCGGGTCGAATATGCTCGCGCGATCTGGCAACACTCCAATCCCATCCTGATTCAAATCGCGCAGCCAGGTCAACGTATCGATCGCCAACTGTTCGTCGGGAAAAACCTTTCCGTTCTCATCGAACAGATCCGACCCTCGCTGGCGCAGAAGAATCTCGAAGTAGGTCGGGTCCAGCGCCAGGGTCGCCTGACCTTTGTCCTTCAGTCGTTTCCCATGATACACAAACGAGTCCCACGTGGAAATATCCTCGGGAGTAATCCGCAGTTCCTCGAACAGATCCGTGCGGTAGTAAAGTACCATGGCGCTCAGCGATTGGGGTAATCCGTAGATCTTGCCTTTGTACCCGAACAGAGGCAGGCGCTGTGGCAAAATCTCTTTGTCGAGGCCCGTCTTCTGGATTTTCTCGGACAGTTCGACGAACGGAACCTCCCCGGCGAGATAGGTTCCGAACAGAACCTCGTCGAGTTGCACAATGTCAGGAGGATTGGTCTCCGTCTTAATCGCCACCGCAAGTTTGTCCGGCATTTCCCGAAAACCAAACGCGTGGATATTCGCCTCGAAATCCTTGTCCACGGCCTTCTGATAAAGCTTTACGGCTTCTTCGTAATAAACCTTGTCCTGGAAGGAGCTAATCCAAATCTCCAGCGGTTTGGCGT
The DNA here is from genome assembly GCA_027623095.1 of Verrucomicrobiota bacterium. Lineage (GTDB taxonomy): Bacteria > Verrucomicrobiota > Verrucomicrobiia > Limisphaerales > SIBE01 > JAIPJX01. Next base: position 533 of record JAQBVM010000311.1, on the reverse strand, counting down.
TCAGCGAAAGGGTGGAAACGCACGCGATTCCAATCATCCAATTCAATAATCTCTTCATAAGCGTCCTAAATGTATCGTTGCCACAAAATTGAAGCAATTAGTCTGCGACCACCTTATCCGGCAAGTCAACAGTTCAATCGGAATGGATCGGTTGCTGTGCGCATCTCCGAATGAAGTCGGTTGTCGGAGATCGTGGTGGGGCGACACTGCTTTTCGCGAAGCGGACGTCTCATCGGGGAACCTGACTTGCAGGGCTTGGGAAGCCAATCCCTGGAGCCCTGCTAAATTTCCCTCGCGGCACAGACCCTGCAAATATGGAGCAGTGGAACCGCCGGATTGCTTGGATGTCTCGATGTTTCCATTGTGCCTTCTCAATGGGTCTTTCGTTTCGAGGTGGATCAGATGCCATGAAGAAGCTGGCAGGCATCGTGACTCAAAGACACACTGCCGAAAATATGATTAACTACATTCTTAAGAAATCCCCAACCACTGCTGCGAATCAAACCAAACGTTATGGCGTCGTCAAATTGGCG
>JAQBVM010000012.1 GCA_027623095.1 Verrucomicrobiota bacterium | reverse complement strand
CCATTTACATTGGCTCAAAGCCGCTTTTCTGCTGGAATTCACCCACTCGAGTACACGAAGAGCCTGTTTTCGCGGTAAAGAGGTGTTGTCCGAATAAACAGGGTATCGGCATCGGCCACCATGTAAAACGGACGCCGAGACAATCTCGCGATGCCCAATTTCAGAAATTGTTGAAAATACCATCCTGTCCGATCCTCGCTCCTGAAGGTAATTGTAGGCATCGAGTTGCGCTTGCAGTCGGAAATGATCGCGTCCTCACGTAAAAAGACGGATCCGGTCGCTTTGAGAATTCGTTCCAGATCGCCGGATTGTTCTTTCGCTACGATTGTCACCGATTCCGGTCTTGGCGTGACGAAGTCCAGAATTGACCTAATACAATTGGGCAAGACGGCAAAATCCTTTGGATGGGCGGTGATAAAGACCTCGAATTCCATTCTTTTGATACGTGCTATCCGGTTTTTCACCCAAATAGGTTCATGACCATCTTTTCTGCAAGCAGGTTCTTGAAAACGAGAATTGCGTTTCGGATTGAACAACCATCCGAGCAAAGGTCACTGGGGGTTAGTTCGTTCCTCGGCGCTTTGGGGGCGCGTTATTGAGGGTTTCTGTCGGTCCCATATTCCCGCACCGATCGACTGCGGAAATCGCGATCTGTTCCGGTGAAGCGTGCCTGCTGTTCCCCCCGAAAATTTGAGCGCTTCTTGCGCCTGGAAGGATCTCTGTGGACCAGCGATTGTGAACTTTGGTTTGGAGGATCCATAACCAGACCGACTCGCGACCGCCATTTTCCCAGTGAAGGGTTGTAGTGTCCGAGTCTTGGTTTTTCTCGAAATAAGCTTTCGGTTTTGCTGGAGGTTTGTTGTCGAGCCACGGAGAGGCCGGAACGAGAGCCGGTCCTACGTAAGCATCCTTGAGCAATGCCGCATTCAGTTCGCGGGATGGGGTCATCAAGGCGGAGACGTTCCAATGCACATGGCCCGATGCGCCGGTTTGTTTTCTGGTTCTTTGAACCTGGTCGGTGATTTCCGAGGCAGTCCAGTCCTTTCCGACTTTCTCGGACCTCATCCCCGGCCACAGATGCCGCTGCTTGCTATTCTGGTCCGCCCACCAATCCAATAGCGCCTGGAAGCTCTGTTTCTTCGACGCCACAGGCCAGTAGAGTTGAGGAGAGAAGTAATCGGCCCAGCCGTTTAGCATCCATTTTCTCGAATCAGCGAAGATTTCAGCGTAGGCATCAAGGCCAACGATTTGCGGCGGATAACCGGGTCGCCAGATCCCAAAAGGACTGATGCCAAACTTGACCCAACGCTTCTCCTCTTTGATGCGGAGATAAAGTTTCCGAACAAACTCGTCCACGTTCCTTCGTCTCCAATCGCTTCGGCTTAAGCTTCCGCCGCTTGCCTTGAACTGCTGCCAGCTAGACTCATCGGGGAAATCGATTGCCTGGCCCAATGTGTTCGTTTTTTGATAGGGATAGAAGTAGTCATCAAGGTGGACGCCATCAATGTCGTATCGTCTGACAACATCCAGAATCACCGCCGTCGAGTAATCCTGTGCAAGGGGCTCCCCGGGATCGAGCCATAGGTAGGAACCATACGCTTTGACCAGTTTTGGGTAGCGCCGGCTTACGTGGCTGGCTGAAGGGGCGGACTTGGCTGAAGATTGTCGTGCCCGAAAAGGGTTGAACCAAGCGTGCAGTTCCAATCCCCGACGATGCGCCTGCGTGACCGCGAATTCGAGTGGATCGTAATATGGATTCGGGGGGGAATTCTGCTCTCCGGTCAGATACTCGGACCACGGCTCAATTTTCGATTGATAAAGCGCGTCGCATGCCGGGCGGACCTGCAGGAAAAGAGCGTTCAGTTTGAGTCTTGCGGCTGTGTCGAGAATCGCAATGAGCTCTGTCTGTTGTTGCGCACTCGTGAGCCCTGGTTTGGAAGGCCAATCAATGTTGGAGACGGTCGCAATCCAAGCGCCACGAAACTCGCGGAGTGGCGGCGGCGGCTGGTCTAGAGTAGCGCACCATGCACTTTGGAGTGCCACCATCAGCACGCCTAAGACGCCGGATTGAAGTGTTTTCGCTTTCTTCATCATCATTACTCCGCTGACTGTGTCTGTCACAGAACTACGCTCGACAGTCTTTCATACTGTTTTCGCAGGCGCGACAACAGTATGAAAGACACTTTTAAGTTTGATCCCTCAGTGAACGTGCGGGAAATACTGGAACTCTGAACTTACTATGGATAGACCCCGAACAAGGCTGGCTTTGGTCGCAATGCGGCGAATCGAAAAATCCAACCATCAAAATTCTCTTGGAATTTTGATGGTTGGATCTATTGTCACACGTATTCCATAAGGCATTCTTTATCGAACCGGAGCAACACTTATGCTAACGATTCTAGGTCAGTCCGATCAGCGTGCGAACCACTGCGATGGTATTTCACGCCGGCATTTCTTGAAAATCGGAGGGATGGCCGCTGGAGGCCTGTCTCTCTCGCAACTGCTCTCTGCGGAGGCAAAAGCAGGAACAGGTCGATCTCACAAAGCCATCATCAATATCTATTTGCCGGGTGGGCCCTCCCATCTGGACATGTTCGACCTCAAGCCGGAGGCGCCCTCCGAATACCGGGGTGAATTCAAGCCTGTGCGGACAAATGTTTCCGGAATCGAAATCTGCGAGCACTTTCCGCGTTTGGCGAAGATTGCCGATAAATTTGCCATTATTCGCTCGATTGCGGATTCGGACGGGGCTCATGACTGTTTTCAGTGCATGACCGGGCACACGCGGAGAGACCGTGCTCCGCAAGGCGGCTGGCCGATGCTTGGATCTTGGGTTTCGAAAATTCAAGGCGCGAATCCCGGAATTCCCGCAAATGTCGCATTGATGTATCCCACAGGGAATCGCACTTGGGGCGAAGCGGGCGACGGCGGGTTCACAGGTCCGGCCCACAGTCCGATGAATCTCGTGGAGAAAGACCCGAATGCGAAGGCGCGGAACATGACTTTGGAGGCGATCACTCTGGAACGTCTTAGTGATCGCGAACGTCTCCGCAAGTCGTTCGACCGCTTCAGAAGGGATGCCGATGTGACCGGTGTGATGAAGGGGCTGGACACATTTAATCAACAGGCTCTCGGTATTCTATCTGGCAGCGGAATGGTGGATGCGCTTGATCTTACTAAAGAGGATCCAAATATTCTGGAACGTTACGGTCAGAACGATCCGCGCTACCAACGAGACGGCGCTCCGAAAATGATCCGGAATTTTTTGCTTGCTCGCCGTCTTGTCGAAGCGGGTGCGCGCGTCGTTTCGCTGAACTATAGTCGATGGGACTGGCACGGAGGTGACGGAATGAATTTTCCGCGTTCTCGGGAGGAATTTCCGCTGTTGGATCAGGGCTTGTCCGCGCTGATCACGGATTTGCATGAGCGTGGTTTGGACAAAGACGTTTCCGTCGTCATGTGGGGAGAGTTTGGGCGAACCCCAAAACTTAACCACTTGAACAGCCGTGACCATTGGCCGCGCGCGAATTTCGCGGTGCTTGCGGGCGGTGGGATGCGAACAGGGCAGGTGATCGGCGCCACCGACCGCACGGGTGGAGACATCGCGGAGCGACCGGTAAAATTCCAAGAAATCTTCGCGACGCTCTACCAGAACGTTGGAGTGGATGTAAGGACGGCAACGGTTGAAGACATTCAAGGACGACCGCAGTATCTCGTTGATTCCGGGATTCAGCCCATTCGGGAATTAACGTGATCCCGAGCCTGTTCGTTCGAAGGCGGTTTTGAAACAAACCGAAGGTTCTGGGGAACACCATGGAGACGCTTCTCTGACGTGGGTGCCTGCGCCCTTGGACGGCTATGGCTGCGTCCACCGTGAAAAACTAAATTCCTTTCAAGAAGAATATGCCCCGTGACTTCGGCTCGTACGAGGAAAACTTCCTCAGTCTCTGACTACAAGGACAATGTACACTGGTTCAAAGCTCTCAGCGGTCCGGCCTATATTTTCAATTTGCACATCCTGGACGTGAATCCGGGCGTTGAAAAGCGAACCGGTCGAGTTTATGTGGATCCTCACGGCGAAAGCGTCGCAGGTGGCTTGATCCGCGCCCGCCGGCTCAATTACGAGGAGGCTCATCGCCTCTACGGGTAAGAGCCGCGATTCATCCAATTCCGCTCCGTCGGGTTTCGGCGTCCGGAGGTGTTTGAGATCCGGTAATTCCTGGTTCGGGCCGAACACCTCACTGGCGCATTTGCACGGAATTGAAATCCTGGAATTCAGCGCGGGACCCGCTCAGCCGAGCATTGCCGGCAGGAGTCGTCCCGCCCCCCCCCACGCTGGCGACCACTTCTGTACCAGAACGTCGAACAACGCGAACATAGCCGCCGACGTGCCTGTGTAGAGGATCGTGCTCCCGACATGATGAGGCTTTGCGCCACGGGCACTGTTCAGTAGTGCGATGGCGAGTGAGCTCAAGGCCGCCGCGGCCCACAAGGTCGCGGACACCCGTTTTGCGAGCAGCAGCATCGTGAACAACGCCACGAGAAGGATCTTCAAACCGAGTACCGGCGTTGCCTGCCCGGAATGGGCCGCGGGCACTACTTCTTGAGCGCTTCTCAAGAATGGGAGGGTTGAGGCTCCTGCCGAACCCTGGATCTCGCCCAATAATGGGTTCGACGGGAGTCTCACCCTCCCCGCACAAAAAAGACCGGGCTTCAAAGCCCGGCCTTTCTCTGTGTCAGTGAAAATCTACGGACCGACGATCCGATAGAACTTGTGAGTGCCCGTTGTTTGAACGGTTGTCGAACCGGACGGATTTCCGGCTGCATCCGTCCAGGGACCTGTAATATTAGCGGCCTCTTGCAGTTTGCCACCTCCGGTCCAGGAGATTGTCAGTGTGCTGCCGCTCAGCGCTGTTTGAGTGAATCGAGATCCTGCTGCTGCGCCGCCGACCGGAGTGGTCGGGTCGTCTTTCGGATCGGGATGCGAGATGACCGTGTAGAAGTTGATTTCCCGGGGGGAATTGGCTCCCGCGGAAGGATTATTCGCCAGATTGATTTCTCCTTTCGCGGCAATAAGGATCGCTTTTGTCGTCGTCGCAACGGTCATTCCAATCGAGCGAATGCCACCTGTTTTGGCCGAGTTGACAAACGGCAGGAAACTCGCCGTCAGCGGCGTGATTTTCTTATTGGCGGCATCCAGAGCTAGCACGCGAGCCGCAACCTGTTCGAATTCGTAGCCCGGAGGCTTCGATACCCACGAAGCGGTAACGCGATTCAATGCATCCACCGCGAGATTTGCTCGATCAAAATCTCCGGCAAAAGCGGGCTCGCTCACATCCGCAACGGTGACGAAAGACCGGTCTCGCGAATCCCACACGGCCAGCTTGACGGTCGCAGCGTTGCTGACTTTGCCAACGAGAAATACGTATGGACTATTAATATGACCCGAGATTCGCGTCCCGTCCCCGCGTCCCGTGTCGAAACTCTGTCCCGATGTATTCTGATTAATAGTGCCTTTGAGATTCCCAGTGTTGTCAAAAAAATGGATATTCTCGTGAACCCGAATGGCAAAGCCGCCTTTGTAAGCAGCGACATTGGACCAGTTGTCCCGAGTCTCAACCAAGAAGCTTTCTTTAACAATTGAACCGTCGGGCGCAATGATCACCGCGGTAGTTGACGTTGACGCGTCCAAAACGCCGGATCGGTCATCCACAGCCACAACAAAATTCCCATTGTCCAGCGCTGCGATATCTCCTCCGAATCGGCCGATTTGATTTCCGCCGCCACCACCAAATGTCACTCGGCCATTGATGGCGTCAAGTGCTTTGCTTGTGGGAGTTGGTACGAGGCTCGTTGGATCAAGGGCGTACGCCTGAACTGTTCCGTATCTCCCGTCTCCTAGACGGTCAAAGCCCAAGTCCCAGCGTCCATCCGAATTGAACTCCGTGAGAACGTGGGGCGACGCTTCGCCTCCGACCATGTAATTCACTGCGCCAGGGCGTTTGTCTCCGGCCACGCGGCCGGGATTCCCATTCTGTCGCGAGAAGTTGATCTGACCCGAGAATGGTTTGCCGCTGTCGTCATAAAATCCATCAGCGAGTTTCATTGGGCCACCGTCAGCGGGTTGCAGTGCGACAACATACCGTTGTTCACCCGTCGATCCTTCGGCAAACGTATTGCCTTCGATTAGAAACGTGCTGTTACCCAAAACGCTGGCGTTGGGCTCCCAATTTCCGAGCGCATCGGCTTCAGGAGTAATAATTGGCTTGTCCGGAACAATGCGTGTCAGGCCTACGGATTCAATACTCCCGGGTTCGAAAGTTCCAAACAAACGCAATGCGAGGACACGTTCGGCAGACTCCGGGCTGTTTCGGCTTTCCCAAATGATGGCGACGAATCCATTGCGCCAGGCGATCCGAGGTCTGCGGGATTCCGCAAATGCAGTGAAATCGTCTTCCTTTTCGCTCACGAAGAATGTGCTGCCCATCGGATTCCCTTGCGCGTCCAAAAGACGCCCAAGGATCACCCTAAATGCTCCAAATGTCCCGCTGGAATCCGCAAGAACAACGACGACCTTTCCCGAGGGGTCAATCGCGGCATCGACGCGATCCGAACCAAGCAGGGTCCAGTCATCGATCGCGCCTTTCGAGTATCGAACCGTTCCATCCGCGTTCAGGACGGTCACCCAGACTTGCGGCACAGCATTCTCGTCGGGACCGGAATTTACAACCACATAAGCGTCGTTTCCGTTTCCATGAAATCCGGTTCCATCGCCACGCCCACCTCCCGCTGCGATTTCCTTTTTGGTTAGAGTGCCTAGGTCGAGGTTTCCTGTGGTTGGATTGCCAGCATTGTCGAACAATCGAACTGTGGCTCGGCCTCCATACGAGAAGCGGATGCCAAAGCCGTTTTTAGTGACGCCGACACCATGCCAAATCTCGACTCGCGCATCGCTAAGTTCGCTGACGGCGCTCAGCGCCTTGACCTCATTTCCGTTTGCATCGACGATTCGATAAACTGCATGGCGGTTGGGAGCGGCGCCGCCAAATCGATCCACAAGATCCGACTCCTGCCGGCTTTCGCCCACAATCACGATGTTGCCGTTTGACAGGTAATCCCAATCGCCGATTCGAACGTCTCCCGCTGGCTCGGCATCCGCGTCGCTGAGGCCTGTAACGATCCGAATGGGCGCGCCGTCGTTCGTTAGCAGTTGAACGGCGGGAAAATCGCCCCCGCCCCCGGCATCGAGGTTGATGCCAGCTAATTCCGGGATTTCCAGTCCAAGCTCAAACGAAGTGGCGCCCATTCCGATTCCATCACCAAATATGTTTGCTTTGATCTTCGGTCCCCACGAAGTGCGACCGGCGACCGGACTTTTGTCGGCCCGGAAATAGGACAAGTACTTCGAAGTGATTGTTTCCCCCGCGAACGCAGGATCCTGTGATTTAATCTGTGTGTCCGGCGTTAACCACGTGCCGCTGGGACTGAACAGCGTCCATACCGCTTCGAAGTCGATGAGACCACTGCTGTCGTCTTCCCAGCCAATCAGGACATTCCCGTTTGCGGCAATGGCTACTCCGGTGCTTTCCGTGCTGCCATTATTCCCCGTGGCGGGTAGATTTACGTAGGTCGTTTCCGATTTAGGCGCTAACCCATTCTCTCCCGGAAGCCCGGGTGTTGCGATCTGTGCGGCCGCAACAGAGGAGTAAATCGCCACCGATGCGATCACTGGAACAAGGTGGAATCTCATAGTTCGTTTCTGTAATTAATTGTTTAAGTGGACGGGCTGAATGTTTTCCGAATCCCGAGTGAAGTCAACACGACTTTTTCATCAAGCGAGGATTCTTTCCACGACCTTCCCATGAACATCCGTTAGTCGGAAATCGCGCCCTTGGAATCGGAATGTCAGCTTTTCGTGATCGATTCCGAGACACCGCAAAAGAGTGGCGTTCAGGTCATGCACATGTACGGGGTCTTTCACAATATTGTAGCAATAGTCGTCTGTTTCTCCGTACACGGTTCCGCCTTTGATTCCACCACCCGCCATCCAGACGCTGAAGCACCGAGGGTGGTGGTCCCGGCCATAATTCGGGTTTTCAATGTTCCCTTGCACGTATGAGGTGCGCCCGAACTCGCCTCCGCATATGACGACTGTCTCGTCCAGCAATCCTCGTTGTTTGAGATCGGTAAGCAGACCCGCACAGGGCTGATCAATATCGTGGCATTGCTTTGGCAAATGATCGCGCAAGTTGCTGTGTTGATCCCAACCCCGATGATAAAGTTGAATAAACCGAACTCCCCGCTCACTCAACCTTCGGGCCAAAAGCGCGTTCGCAGCGAACGTTCCGGGAGTGCGCACCTCCGGACCGTAGAGTTTAAGCACACTTTCGGGCTCCTGGCTGATGTCCATTAGGTCCGGAACCGATGTCTGCATGCGAAAGGCCATTTCGTATTGCGCAATCCGCGTCGTGATTTCCGGATCACCGAGCCTTCGATGTTGAATCTGGTTCAATTGTTCGAGCGTATCGAGCATCTGACGCCGAGAACTCGAATCGACACCCGGCGGATTGGTCAGATGAAGTACCGCGTCTCCGCTGCTTCGAAACTTCACGCCTTGATAGCTTGTTGGGAGGAAACCGGCCCCCCAAAGCCTGGCGAAGAGAGGTTGGTCGGTCAGGTTTCCGCTTCCCTGGGAAATGAGGACAATAAATCCCGGCAAGTTTTCGTTCTCACTTCCGAGCCCGTAACTCGCCCACGATCCGAGTGAGGGGCGTCCGGGCTGTTCGCTCCCGGTTTGGATGAATGTGATGGCCGGATCGTGATTGATCGCATCGGTATGCACCGACCGAATGAGAGCAATGTCATCGACGACATTTCCGATTGAGGGCAAAAGTTCGCTCAACCAGGTTCCGCATTGCCCATGACGACGAAACTCGAATTGGCTTGCCGCAACCGGAAACTTTGCCTGGCCGGACGTCATTCCCGTAATCCGCTGTCCCATGCGAACCGACGCGGGAAGTTCCTTTCCATGATGTTCACGCATGCCGGGTTTATAGTCGTACATGTCGATGTGCGATGGAGCGCCGGACTGGTGCAGGTAAATGACGCGCTTTGCCTTTGGCGCAAAGTGAAGGGCGTTCAGAGAGCCTTTAGCGGACTTTCCAGAGTTCTCTGCAGATGCTCGTGAGAGCGTCGGATTAAGCAGGGAGCCGAGCGCCATTGCGCCAATTCCGGTCGCCGTGCGGCTGAAGAATTGCCGGCGGGTTTGAAGCAGTTGAAATTCGTGGAGCGGATTCATCGGTCCTTTCGTTCTTTCGTCAGGTGAGAGCCTATCCCTTCGTAATGGTTTCGTCGAGGTTGAGGATCATGCTGGCCACACTCGTCCAAGCAGCATGGGAGGCGGGATCCAGTGAAGGGTTTCGGCTGCTTTCACCGACGCTGAGATACTGTTCCGCGGCTTCCGGATGCTCCTGAAAGCGCTTGAACTGTTGTTGATACAGGTTTTTTAGCAAATCGATTTCCAGTTGCGACGGGAAACGCGATGTTGCCAGCCGGAACGCAAAACGGATTCGATCCTCTGGAGACGATCCGCCATCGGTCATCATCCGGTTGGCGAGTTTCCGCGCGGCTTCGACATAGGTAGGATCATTCATCAAGATCAGGGCTTGGAGCGGTGTCGAAGTCCGGTCGCGCTGAACGATGCACGTTTCGCGATCGGGAGCGTCGAAAGCCTGGAGGGAGGGTGGGGGAGATGTGCGTTTCCAGAAGGTATAGATTCCCCTCCGATAAAGATCCTTTCCGTGGCTTTGAGTGTAGAACTGAGCGGACCAGTTTTTCGAGTCTTTGCGCGACGATAGTTCTTCCCATAGACCGGGTGGCTGGTAGGGAAAGACCGCTGAGCCGCCTATCGAGTTATCGAGAATGCCGCTGACTGCGAGAGCTGTATCGTGAATTTCTTCCGCAGACAACCGAAACCGCGGACCGCGCGCGTAAATCCGGTTGTAAGGGTCTTTCTCGATCATTTCCGCCGTTGCGACTGCCGATTGCCGATACGCGGCGGATGTCACAATCATTTTGATCAACCGTTTTACATCCCATCTGTTCCGGACGAAATCCGTTGCGATCCAATCGAGCAGTTCTGGGTGGGTCGGTAATTCGCCCTTGGTTCCGAAATCGTTCGCTGTCTTTACGATGCCCGTTCCCATCAGAAGCGCCCAAAAGCGATTCACAGTAACGCGCGCCACCAGAGGGTTCTCGGGATCGATGAGCCATTGCGCCAGACCGAGCCGGTTTGCGGGTGCATCGGAGGGAAGAGGCGAGAGACTTGCCGGAATTCCGGGTTTCACTGTTTCTCCGTGTTCATTGTATTGTCCGCGGATCAAAACAAACGTGTCCCGAGGCGTTTCCATCTGAGCCATTACCATTGAGGTCGGTATCTCCTTCATTAAGGTGGAACGTTCGTTTTCAAGTTCCGTGACGCTTTTTTCTAGTTGGAGATATTCGCCCGAAATATTCTCGCGATAGTATTTTTGTACAACCGCACGTTCCTTATCAGGGCGATCGATCGACGGGGTCGCCAGGATCTTTTCAATCGTTTCCGGAGCGATCGGACCCGGGTGGCTTACCGCCGCGGATGTCGTCCAGGAAATGCGAAAACGGCCAATCGAATGTTTCGGAAATGGTCCCTCGAATCTGAGTCTGAAGCGAAGTTCCGATTCGCTATCCGTCTCGATCGGCTTGCTTGGAAGAAACCAAGCCACCGCGTCTCTATGGCGGACTGAACCGTCAACCGCCCAGCCTGTTTTCGGATTCCCGTCCACTGCGTTCGCGACGCCGTAATCCGTCTGCGAATAGTCAGCGATTGCCGCTTTGAAATCCACTTTCCGTGAAGCGTCAGAATTACCTGTGGACACCACGTCGAGTTCAACCTCAGTTAAAACAAAATTCGAATTATCGGCTCGCCCAGGACCTCTTCCTGGAAGTGAACGATCATTGAATGCCTCGAGACGAATGCCCGTAATCGTTTCACCTTCGACCTTGGCGGAAAGTTCGTATGTCTCATTTTGCGGATTCGCGCCAGTCGCGAGCACCGATCCGTCATCGAGGATTTTCAGATCCGCTCCGCCGGCTGACCGCATTTCGACGGGCTTTAGAAGATTCCAGTGAACGTGGTCGCGCGAAGCGATCTGGGTCTCCCAATCTGCCTGAGATCGGTCAATTTTCGGCAGGGCGTTCTGGAATTCCTGCTTGGCTCGATCGATTGCATCAGTCAGTTCTTCGAGGTGCTTCTTCTGGCCTTGAGAGGGCAATTCCAACAGAGGCGCGGCATTTCCCTTGCCACCGTCGAGGCCTTTCTCGGGAACAGCATTAAAATACGCATAAAACTGGTAAAACTCTTTCTGCGAGATTGGATCAAACTTATGATCGTGGCACTGGGCGCAGGCCATGGTGAGCCCAAGAAAAACCGTGGAGGTTGTCGCGACTCGATCCCGGATGTAATACGTCAGGTATTCCTCGGGAATCGCGCCTCCTTCGAAGTTAATCATGTTGTTCCGATTAAACCCGGTGGCAAGCTTCTGAGAAACACTGGCGTTTGGCAGAAGATCTCCGGCAGTTTGTTCCAATGTGAATTGATCGAACGGCATGTTGGAATTAAACGCTTCGATCACCCAGTCGCGCCACCGCGACATGTCTCGTCCCGAATCCAGATGGTAGCCGTGCGTATCCGCGTAGCGAGCCAGGTCGAGCCAATGAATCGCCATTTTTTCGCCGTATTGCGGTGTCGTCAGCAATCGGTCGATCAACGCTTCATAGGAATCCGGGGAGTCGTCGTTAAGGAACGCCTCCACTTCTTCCAATGTCGGAGGCAGGCCCCGCAGGTCAAAACTGGCGCGGCGCACAAGCGTTTCCTTGCTTGCTTGGGGGGACGGTTGAAGTCCTTCCGTTTTCAATCGTGAAAGAATGAACTGATCAATCTCGTTTTTTGGCCAAGTCGAATCCTCATTTTCCGGAACATCCGGCGCTTGCGCTTTCACAAACGCCCAATGTTGTTCCCATTGGGCTCCCTCGTCGATCCACTGCCGGATTCGATCGATCTGTACTTGGGTCAACACCTTGCCCGAATCTTTGGGCGGCATCCGATCGTCTTCGTCGGTGGTCGTGAGGCGGCGGATGATCTCGCTGTGTTCGCTATCGCCGGGGGTCAGAATAGATTCGCCGTCCCGTGTGGCGAAGATGCCTTCTTTGATATCGAGGCGGAGTTTTGCTTTTCGCGTCTTTTCATCCGGTCCGTGGCACGTATAGCAGGATTCCGAAAGCATCGGACGAATCTCGCGATTAAAGTCGATCTTGCTCGTAGCTCCGAACACGGAGAACGGACCGGATGCCGCGATCGAGAGCAGCGCGCAGAAGACTATGGGTACAGGCGAAGAAACGGTTCGCCTGTATCCATTAGAAGGATTGTTCCCTTGTGTCCGAAAGCCCGCGGAGCCTGCGCGCTGGAAGAATCCACTAAACATAAAGATGAACGGATGAGAAATCATTGCATAAACGGGTTGGTTGCGCACAATTGCCAAAGCAGCGTTAACATTACGTTCGCGCCGTGGTTCTGTCATGTATTTTATCTACTGGTTAACTGTCCGTTGTCGGGTGTAATATTGTGAAAATGCAAAGAAGGAAGTTTCTTAAATTGAGCGGCGGCGCAGCACTTGGATTTTCCCTGCGTCCGCTTTTCGACGCGCGGGCTGACGACTTCGGTGAGCTGTTTGGGATTTCGCTCGCGGAATGGTCTCTGAACAAGACCCTTAGGAGCGGGAAAATGGACAACCTTGATTTTCCCCGTGTCGCGCGGCGCGAGTTCCAAATAGACTGTATTGAGTTTGTCGATCAGTTCTTCGCGGACAAAGCGAGCGACCCAGCGTATCTCAGGGAACTCAAGCAACGCGCCGGAGACGAGGGTGTGACAATGGGTGTCATCATGATCGATACCACCGGGGATCTGGGAGCAACCGATAAGGACGCTCGAACGCAAGCCGTCGAACGTACATTTCCGTGGATCGACGCGGCGCAGTTTCTGGGATGCAGGACAGTCCGCGTCAACGCGCGGGGACCGGGCAATGCCGACGAACTTCGCGAGCGGGTGGCGGAAAGTTGCGCCCGCCTCAGTGACTTTGCAATGAGCCGTAACGTGAATTTAGCGATTGAGAATCATGGCGGTCTTTCCTCCGATCCGGATTGGCTAGTTTCTGTCATGCGACAGGTAAACAGGCCGAATTTCGGAACGCTTCCGGACTTTGGAAATTTTCCGGATTCGATCAACCGTTACGATGCGGTTGAGTCATTGATGGACTTTGCAAAGGCTGTGAGCGCCAAGGCTTCCAGGTTCACACCGGAAGGACTCGTCGCGGAAACGGATTATTTTCGGATGATGCGAATCGTCCGCGACGCAGGCTATCGCGGCTATGTGGGAGTGGAATCCGGAGCCCCCACCCAAGACGGGGAAGCGGACGCGATTCGGAAGACGCGTGACCTGCTTATTCGGGTTCGACAGGACCAGAGTCGATTGAAGCAAATCTTCAATGGGAAGGATTTGGATGGATGGAGCAAGATCGAGGGCGGCGAATGGTTCGTTGAGGATGGAATGCTGGTGGGACGCAACGGTGTGAATTGGAGTACGAACCCCGAAAAATCGGGTTCGTGGCTCAGTAGCCAGAGGCAATACGGCGACTTCAAACTGGAACTGCAATTCAAAATCGGACCCCGGACGAACAGCGGCATATTCTTCAGGTCATCACACGAGCGGAATCCAGCGTTCACAGGTTACGAAATCCAGATTTACGACGCGAAGGACTCGCCGCCTTCCAAGAGCGGCCCCGGCTCCATTTATGACGTCATGGCCCCAACGAAAAATGCCATTCGCGAGGCTGGGCGTTGGAACAGCGTCACAATCACCGCTCGAGGGCCGAAGGTTGCGGTCGAATTGAACGGAGAGCGCATCATTGATGCAGAACTGCCGCGCGCCCTCCGGGGCTACATCGGCCTCCAGAATCATGACGAACGATCGAACGTGCGGTTTCGGAATGTTCGAATCGAGGAACTGTGAACCGCGAAAACCTCGAAAAGCGTGCCACCCAATCAACCGAACGGAATCGCCTCAAACGCAGAGACGTTTTACCCACTGAACGACTTTCTCGATCAGAATCACGGTTGAACCCTCTGCAAAAACATGGCTGGCGCCTTTGATTTCTACTAGTTCAACATTACTGTTCGCGTTCTTTTGGATATCCAGAGAATCCTGAATGGGAACGACGTCATCTTCGGACCCGTGAACCAAGAGCCACGGCACTTGAATCTTCGGAGCCAATTCCACAACGGACCCGATCGTCGCCATGTCATCCATGTAAGCCTGAGAAAGTGGGCATGACGGGTCATCCCACATGAATCCGGCATCGGGCTTCACCGCGCCAAACTCACGGTCGGCGAAGTCTTTGGTGTGAACCATGCCGGCCAGCGAGATCAACCAACGAATTCGAACGTCCGAAGCGGCGCGCAGCACGCCCACCGCGCCGCCCATGCTGTGACCCGCGTAGCAGACATCGTAGTCCTTTAAAGCGTCGAGAACAGCTCCCAGATCGTTTACTTCCTTGGAGATTGTTGACTCGCGAAATTCGCCCTCTGAACCGCCATTCCCTGAGAATGAGACTCTGAGAGCATGAATGCCATCCTTCGCGAGTCCTTCAGCAAGAGCAGCGATGAAGGGTCGATCTTTGTTCCCGGTTACGCCGTGTCCGATGACCACGAGCCTCTTCGATCCGCTTTTGCCTTCGTGAAAGCTGTATTCCAGTTTTTCGCTTTGAGTGTTTCTGATTGTTCCAAACATATGAGATGCGCCGGTCTAAGTGCAGAATTCTTTGAACCGCCTGTGTGTTATCCGAAATTCGGGAATTCAGCAAACTCAAAACGTGAAACTTCTGCCGAACGGGCGCTCGGAATGAGGACAGGCCCACCCTCCGCACTTCGGCAGGGAAGGACGCGCCGACTCTCGTTTCTCTTGGTGGGGCGACACTCCGTGAAGCCCTGACTTCTCCTTGTGGGACGGGTGTCTTGCAAATCGGAGCTGTGGAAACGCCGGATTGCCTGGATGTCTCGGTGTTTCCATTGTGCCTTCTCGTTCGGGTTTTTCGCCGCAAGGTTGATTAGGGCTCCACGGAGTGTTGCCCCACCGGACCGCAAGGGGGGTGAAACTCGAATCTTACCAGTTGCACCGTTCATCCTTAATAGCTCTTGTAGGATCACCAGCCTCCGCGCTCTTCTCTTCGATCCGGTGAAAAAGAAGCGGTTCAGGCGTGTCCTCATTCAGATGCACTCAGAGGATCCACGTAACTTCGGGATTGCGTCCATCTGCCCGCTCGCGCGTGATTTCCTCCTGGCTCGCGGAAAATTTCGCCAAGATGCTGGACAATCATTCTCTCAAGTTTCCCGAGATGCCTTGAACTCGAATGCATCCCTGTCGTATCTTCCGCCAGAGCGAGCGGCTGAGCCTAACGGAAAAGCGGTTGATGACAAATATGGCGGGAAGATTGGGAATTGATTTCGGAGCGTCGAATACAGTCATCGCCGCGTGGGATGAAGCGCGGCAAGAGGGTGTTCCCTTGCACATCCCTGACTTTGGGCAGAGCGCCGCGATGGTGGATTCTACGGAGGGCATTGCCCAGCCGGGATTGTCCGTTATGTCGGTTATTCCGTCGATGATACATTATGCGGCGGATGGAAAACGATGGATCGGCGCCCAAGTGATCGAGAAGGGACTCAGTTGCTCGAAAGGGACGTTTAGCCTGATGAAGCGTTACATCGCGAATCGCAGCCCCGTCTCACGGCTGATCGGGAAACGCCAGATTTCATATTACGATGCGGGAAAAGACTTTCTTTCGTCTGTGCTTCTGTTTTCGCTCCGGGAGCCGGAACTTGAAAAAGAAGAAGTGGCGTTGACGGTTCCTGTGGAAGCGTTCGAGCATTATTCGGACTGGTTGTCCGGGGTGACCGAAAGTGCCGGGTTTTCCCGGTTTCGGCTGATCGACGAACCGTCCGCGGCAGCTTTGGGATACGGCGTTCATGTGCAGCCTGGCAGTGTGTATCTGGTATTCGATTTTGGCGGGGGCACACTCGACGTATCGATCGTTCTGATCGAAGAGAAAGATTCTTCCGATGCCGGGCGGCGCTGCCGGGTGCTTGGGAAAGCGGGCCGTGAGTTGGGCGGGAGCAGCATTGATGGATGGTTAATGCAAGAGGTTCTGAAAAGACATAATCGCCGGGATACCGATGAAGCCATTCGCCCGATCACCAGAAAACTCTTGGACGACTGCCGCTCGGCAAAGGAACGATTGTCGTCGCACGAACGTGAGGAAGTCGGCTTCGAAGATCCGGAAAACGGAAGACTTCTGAGTGCGGAGTTTACGAGGGCGTCTTTCGAGGATCTGCTCGATCAGCACGAGATGTTCAGCCAGATCGACGGTACCGTTCGCCGGGCACTCAACGCCGCGCATGAACGCGGTTATTCGGAGGACAACATTTCCGCCGTCCTGATGGTGGGTGGGGGGAGTTTAATTCCAAGCGTGCAGAAGACTTTGGAGAGAATATTTGGGCGCGATCTTGTTCGGCTGGATCATCCCATGGACGCTGTATCGCGAGGCGCGGCGGCATTTGTGGCGGGAGTCGATTTCTATGATCATATTCAGCATGACTATGCGATTCGATGGGTAAATCCTCAGAAAGGTGATTATGACTACCGGATCATTGTTAATCGGGGCACTCCGTATCCGAGCCGGGAGGCGGTCGCGCGAATGACAGTCAAGGCGTCGTATCCCGGTCAAATCGAGCTTGGAATCGCGATCTATGAAATCAGCCACCGAATGAATCGGTGCGGAGGTTCTATGGAGCTCGTGTTCGATCCATCCGGGGCGGCGCGATTGGTCCAACTTTCCGCGGACGAAGGAGACCGCCGGCAACATTTCTGGATAAATGAGCAGAGCCCAACATTCCTGACGGCGAATCCTCCCGCGCAACAGGGAGATCCCCGGTTTGCCGTTGAGTTTGGAATCGACGCCAATAAGCGGCTCCTGATCACCGCTCGCGATCTGAAAACCGGCACAGTTCTGTTTCGCGAGATGCCGCTGGTTAAGCTGACTTGAAAAACTTTTCCCGTTCTTCCGCGATGATGTTGTGGGTCAAAATTCGGCCGCTCCATGCGCCAGCTTGCGTTTTTGTTCGTTCACTGCGAATAACTCCGACGAGATGGAACCTTCAGGTTTCATCTGACGGGCAAGCCAAGGTTTCGCGCCACCGCTTGAACCCCCTCGACTTCCGCCACGACCTGAGCCAAGCGCGCCAGACTCCGTCCCGGCCGGTCCAGTTTGTTGTTGATTGTGCGATACAGCAAAGGCTCCTCGATTCCGAAGTCTCTTGGTCCACAAGCGCGAGCCCACGGATCGCCGAAATGAGAATTCTTTGTTTGGGCGATTTCTCCGATGTATTTCTACCTTCTTTTTCAATTGAATCAGAAAGCCGATGGTGGCTTAGTGGTGCAAGTCACTAAGCCCATGTTTTCTTCGTTTCGATCCTTATTTGTGCGAACCGTGTTGGTTTGCCTGGTGGGTGCTACATGGTCATCGAGCGCGGGCGATTCTTTAGAGTTGGAATTGGACCGGAGGTTTGCGGAAACCGTCCGTCCGTTTGTTGAGGGCTACTGCGTCGGTTGTCATCAAGGCGAGAAACCGAAAGCGCAATTTGACATCAGCTCCTACAAATCTATGCAATCGGTTGTGGAGGGCTTCGGGCATTGGGAACTCGTGCTGGAAAAACTGGTGGCCGAGGAAATGCCGCCGGAAAAGGCGGAGCACCATCCGGCCTCCGGGCAACGGGCCGAGGTCGTGAGCTGGATTCGCACGGTTCGGCAAAATGAGGCCAAGAAAAATGCGGGTGATCCTGGTTCCGTCCCGGTTCGGCGGCTTAGCACGGCGGAGTATGATTACACCATTCGTGACTTGACGGGCGTGGATATTCACCCGACGCGGGAGTTTCCGGTGGACCCGGCGAATGAAGCCGGATTTGACAACTCCGCGGATTCGCTCGTGATGTCGCCCGCGCTTTTGAAAAAATATCTGGAAGCGGCGCGGCGTGTTTCCGAGTTCCTGATTTTGAAACCGGACGGGATTGTGTTTGCCCCGCATCCGGTGGTTGCGGAGACCGACCGCGACAAATACTGCGTTCAACGCATTATTGATTTCTACCAACGCCAAGCGACGGATTATGCGGAGTATCTATTTGCGGCTTGGAGATACGAACATCGAGCGCGATTGGCTATGCCGGAGGCCACACTGGACGAAGTGGCGAAACACGCGCAAATCAGTCCGAAGTATTTGGAGACCGTTTGGTCTTTGCTGGCGAAAACGGAAGAGAAAACCGGGCCGATCGCCGCGCTGCAAGTACTGTGGCGGGCATTGCCAGAGCCCGGGATCGAATCGGACGATTCCGTATGGGAACACTGTGCGCGAATTCGGGATTTGATCGTTCAGCTTCGGGCGGCGCTTGTTCCGGAAGTCGAGAATCTGCAGGCGCCGCGCGTTCATTCGGGGTCTCAACCTTTGGTGCTATGGAAGGATCGACAGTTTGCGGCAAATCGAATGCGATACGCAGGCGGTGTTTTGGATTTCCATTGGAGTATTGAGGCGGTTGGAGAGTCTGGTTCCCTAATCGATTCGATCGATGCCGCGGATCGCCCGGGGCACGAAGCTGGTTCGGGACAGCTTGCGAGGGGTAATGTGGCGGAAGAGCCCGGATTGGACGTTAGACCGGGGAAGAGAAAGCCATTATCCAGCCGGCTCCCGACCGCTCAGAAAAAAGATAAGGGGCTGTTGAGAGTTGGAACGAAATCGATTCCTGCGGGCGTTGGCGAAGCA
The DNA here is from genome assembly GCA_027623095.1 of Verrucomicrobiota bacterium. Classification (GTDB taxonomy): domain Bacteria; phylum Verrucomicrobiota; class Verrucomicrobiia; order Limisphaerales; family SIBE01; genus JAIPJX01. The sequence goes on along the minus strand of JAQBVM010000012.1, from coordinate 26,819 downwards.
CTTGCGATTCCCGATGATGAATCGGAGCGCAAGCGGTATGAAGCCGGTTTTGGCCGATTTTGTGCGGTTTTTCCTGATGCGTTCTACGTTTCGGAACGGGCCCGGGTATATCTTGATCCGGAAAAGGAAAAGGCTCTTGGCGGGCGATTGTTGAGCGCCGGGTTTCACAGTATGACGGGTTATTTCCGAGATGACGAACCGCTCTGCCAATTGATGTTGGACGACGCGCAAAAACGTGAGTTGGACCGGTTGTGGGACGAGTTTCATTTTATCAGCTCGGTTCCCATGCGCATGCATACCAGTTTTATCTGGTTCGAACGTTCGGACTCTCGGTTTATGATGAGCCCGGAGTTTCATTTCGCGCGGTCGGAAGACAAGGATTCGACATCCGAAGCGAAGATTCACCAATTAGCCACGGTTTATTTGGCAAAGGTAAGGGAAAATGGAGCGAGTGAAATCGCTGTATCCGCAATCGAGGAACATTTCCAAAACGTCAACACGAATGTCCGGCGCGTGGAAGGCGAGCGATTAGCCGCCGAACCGATTCAATTGAACGCCCTGCTTGCCTTCGCGGAAAGGGCGTATCGCCGTCCATTGAACGGGGCTGAACGAGTTTCGATTCTGGAGTTCTACCAGTCATTGCGCCGTGAGTCCGAATTGGATCACGAGTCAGCCATGCGGGACACGATTGTCAGCATCTTGATGTCGCCCCATTTTTGTTACCGAATTGACCTATTCGGCCTTAACGGCGGAGGTTCCCGCGATGCCGTGGCGCGCGTCGATCGGGTTGGTTCGAGTGACAATCTGAATCGCGGTTCCGGGCTCGTGCGATTGGTCAACGCCGGAACCGAAGGCGAAGCGGGTGGGGGCGGGGGGCTGATTCAGCCTGCGAACGTTCGTGTGGAATCGTTGAGTGATTACGCTCTGGCCAGCCGGCTGAGTTATTTTCTTTGGTCGAGCATGCCCGATGCAGCGCTGATCGAGTCCGCTGCCGATGGCGCGTTGCATCGCCCGGATGTGCTCATGGCGCAGGCGAATCGCATGCTCCGGGATCCGCGCGTTCGGGGCCTGGCAACGGAGTTTGGAGGCAACTGGCTGGATTTCCGGCGGTTTGAGGAACACAACGCCGTGGATCGCGGGAGGTTTCCGTCCTTTGACAATGAATTGCGCGAGGCGATGTTCGAAGAACCCGTGCGTTTCTTTCTCGACCTGGTGCAATCGGATCGTTCGGTCTTGGAGTTCCTTTACGCCACCCACACCTTTGTGAATCCGGTGCTGGCGAAACATTATGAAATCCCAAGCGTCGAGGGATCGCCTGAAGTGTGGACGCGAATTGATGATGCGGATCGATTCGAACGGGGGGGATTGCTGCCGATGGCGGTTTTTCTGACAAAGAATGCTCCAGGCCTTCGGACGAGTCCGGTCAAGCGCGGGTATTGGGTGGTGCGCCGCTTATTGGGTGAGCGCATTCCTCCGCCACCGCCCAATGTTCCGGAACTTCCAAACGATGAGGCGAAGTTGGGGGATCTCACACTGCGTGAGGCATTGGCCCGCCATCGTGCGGACAAGGCTTGCGCCGGTTGCCACGAGCGTTTCGATGCGATGGGATTGGTCTTTGAAGGTTACGGACCGATCGGAGAGCGCCGGAGTCTTGATTTAGGCGGGCGTCCTGTGGAAACTCGGGCGGCTTTCCCGGATGACGGCGAAGGGCAGGGACTCGAAGGATTGCGCCGTTACCTCAAAGAACGGAGGCAAAAGGAGTTTGTGGACAATTTATGCCGGAAGATGTTAGCCTATGGCCTCGGTCGCAACCTCATTCTTTCAGATGATTTAACAATTGCCGCCATGCATTCGAAATTGACCGCGAGCGGATACCGCTTCAGCACCCTGATCGAGTGCATCATTACAAGTCCCCAGTTTCTCAACCGGCGCAGCCGCCCTGTTTCCACGGAACAATAAATGGAAGTGCAACCCTGTTTAGGAGAATCCCATGAGCCAACAGCCCTCTGATCGTCCGAGTTCGAACAATCTTACCCGCCGCGCGTTTATTCGCGGCACCGGCGTGGCAATGGCGCTGCCTTGGCTTGAGTCGATTCCTGTTTGGGGCACAACGCCGGTGACCGGCGATGTGCCCGGACCGTTTCCTAAACGCTTTGCCACCCTGTTCATGGCGTGCGGGATTAATTCGGATCATTGGTGGGCGAAGGGTTCCGGCGCGGAGATGGAGCTTGGCAAAAGCCTGGAGCCGATGGAGCCGTTGAAGACCAAAATGAATTTCGTCACCGGGTTGTTTAATCGCAGCGCCGTGGGGGTTGGCATTCATCCCGGACAAACTGGAAACATTCTGTCCGGCGCGGCTCTCAAGAGGGGCGCGGAGCTGAAAGGAGGCATCAGCATGGACCAAGTGCTGGCGAATCATATCGGGAAAGATACGGTGCAGCCGAGCATGGTGCTGGGATGCGAACAGCCGATTACCGGATACCACGAGACGAATTTTTCGATGGCGTACAGCTCCTACATTTCCTGGCAAAGCGCCACTTCGCCGGTGCCGATGGAGGTTTACCCATCGCTGGCCTTCGATAGCCTCTTCGAGAACCGCGGGAGCATGCGGAACAAGAGCATCCTGGATCGCGTCAAGGAGCAGGCATCTAGCTTGAGCCGAAAGGTCAGCGCCGGAGATAAAGCCAAGCTCGACGAGTATTTGACCAGTGTTCGGGAGGTTGAGAAACGAATCGATTCGATGCGTCTGGCTCAGGAAAAGGCGGAATCGCGCGCTGCGGATCGGGGCAAACCCATCATCACTATGGAACGGCCGGATAATGGCCTTCCGGAGGACATCCGGGATCATATGCGCCTGATGTGCGATATTCTTGCCCTTGCGTTCCAAACTGATAAGACGCGAGTGGCGACCCTGCTTTTGTGCCGCGATATCTCCGGATTGTTTTACCCGTTCCTTGATGTGCGGTCGTCCCATCATCCCGCGTCGCACGATGATCGATCCGACGCGTATGAGCGTATCGCGCGGTACTATTGCAGCCAGCTCGCTTATCTCGCAAGCCGGTTGGAAGCGATGCCGGAAGGCGAGGGGACTGTTCTGGATAACAGTTGCCTGATGTTCATCTCGAACATGTGGTCCGGGAGTAAACACGATTCGACCAAGTTGCCGATCGTCTTGGCCGGAGGACTCGGCGGCACACTCGAAACCGGCAGAGTCCTCGATTACACCGGCAAGAGCGACGACGACCGGAAGTTATGCAGCATGTACCTGTCGATCATGGACCGCATGGGTGTTCAGCTCGATCGTTTTGGTGATGCGGAATCGCGGTTGGCGGGAATATAGGCATGCGACTGTTTAGGTAGATAAGGCCCTCGGAATTTCCGCCAGGTTTTGGAGTGCGGAAACGGAGCCTGCGGAGTTGCCGCTTTTCGGTAAAGCCAAAGTTGTTGGGAAGTCCGGAGCGTTGGAACGTGCCAACGCCAAAGCGGTGAATCGCTCCGGTCGTTACCGGAGTCCAAGGCGCTAGCGGGCAGTCTCACGTTTCAATTTGGCCGAGGTTCGCGCCACAACAGGAACCGCTGCCGAGCTCTTGCCCGGCAGCGGTGATTGTAAGGTGAGTTCTCGAGCGGCTAATTCTTAACGCGATAGAATTTGGCGCCCGCGGGTGTGATCGAAAGCGGGCTTGCCGCTGCTGCTTCGTCTGCCCAGTTCTTCAAGTCGCTGGACGATTGTAGCGTAGTGCCGGTCCATTCAATTGTCACTTTGCCGCCGATCAGAGTGATCTTCGTAATTTTCGGTTCTACGAGCGGTTCGGGACCAGGGCCGTAGAAGGAAAAGAATTGGCTCGGGATCGGTTTGAGTTGATCTGCCGGGGAAAAATCGTTGGCCTTTTTCCACGCTAACTGAAAGTAATCCGCGCCATTGTCTTCTTTCCAAATTGCCATAATGGCGTATTTCTGTCCGGCCTTGAGGTTGATCGGGAAGGAAACGGATTCGTCGAATCCTGGTTCTTGAAAAAGGCTGCCTGTTACCGCAATTGCGTCCGGAAACCGATCCACGTCATAGAGTGGAGTGAAATCCGCGCTCGCCCCAACGTGCAGTTCACTTCCGCCGTCGCTTTGGATGAAAAACTCGTAGTCGGCGGTCTCGGCAGGGGTGAGCCATCCTCGGAATCGAGCGCCGTAGGTGTTCTTGGGACCGTTCGGAAAAGCCAGCCCCGAATCAAACGTAGCCGTGATGTACTCTTCGTCCGGTGAATCCGGATATCGCGCGTCGGTCTGCAGAGCGTCCGGGTTGGTATTGCCGGCCGCCGTGTTGTTCCAGACTTCCAGACCAACGACTCCGGGTTGTTCTGTAAACGCGGTGAAACCGCGGGAGGTGCCGGCTGGAATTTTGTTTCCTGCCAGGTCGTCCAGATTGTTCACCGTGATCGTATAGCGGTCTCCCGGGTTTTGTTTGCTCGTGAGAATCCGGACGCTGGTGGCGCTTTGCGCGACGGCGCTATTGATTGTTAACCCGCCGGAGATCGTGTAGTTGGCCGTATTCGCCAAGGCGCTGAGTTTAATGGCTTCCGAAAACTCCAAATGCACGGCGTTGAAATTGATGCTGCCACGAACTGCGATGATGGATGGAATTGTGCCGTCCACATTAATGGTCGCGTCGCCGCTAATGGTCGAGTTGCCTCCGCTCGAAATAGAGGAGCGGAATTTGCTGCCGTCATCCGCTACCGTGAGAGCCGGCGTTGTGTAGCTCGCTTGAGTCGCGCCGGCGATGTTCGCAAACGTTGAGCTGCCCGGCGCCGCTTTTTGCCATTGATACTGAATAGACTGAGGACTCGAGGCCACGACTGTAAGTGTGGCGGTCTGCCCGGCCGGAATGATTTGGCTCGAGGGATTCTCCGTGATGCGCAGGTTGCCGCTCGATTGTATCTCCGCCAAATAAATCGCGTTAAAACCGTAGCCGTAAGGTCCGCCCGCGGGATTGCCAAAGGGCGCCTTTCCCACATATTGACGTGCTTCGATTTCAAACGAACCGTCTGGTCCCGGTTCAATATTGTCCCATCCAACGAGGGATCCGACTTTGTTGTCGCCGCCGTTTAGCGCGACTTGATTGGGTTCGAGACTCGAGGCATCAAATGTGGTTTCGGTAAAAATATTCTGATTGTTGCTGCCATCGACGTGCGCATCAACAAACGCATCGGCGCCAAGGAGTGTGAAGACGGCCCACCGGTCCACGTAACCTCCGCCCCGGCTCACTGTTCCACGGAAGTTGTATCGTTTTGTCGGATCAAGCCCCTCAAACAACAACACCAGGCTGACGTCGGTGCTATTTCTCAAGCCTGGCAAACCCGAGTTTCCAATATCGACTTTGCCGCTGAACAGCAAATCCGCCGGACTTCCCGCATTCACAGGAGAGTTCGCTCCAAAGTCGTCCGGAGAGGATTCCGAAATAACAAAGACCGTGGCGTTCAGCAGGGTGCCAGTTTTAAAATTGACGAGTGTTCCGCCGTCATCGAGGACTCGCAAATCATAACCTGTGACATTTGGATGTGTGAGTTCGGATGGCCGGTGATCGTTGTAAGCCTCCCACAGAACAGTGGGTTGCGCGGTGGCGGAGACAATGAGTGAAACAAAACCCGCCAAAAGGAAGAATACGCTTTTAGCGGCAGAGAGCCGAAGAGTTTTCATAGGAAGATCGGATTTCATAAGAAGATCAGATTAAGTTTGCGTTTTGACGATGGAAGATTAGCCGCTGAGATGCATTTCGCAAGTTGAATCGTTTTTTGTCCCACGGAAATCGGAATGACCTCGCCCGGGGGCAATTCGAAAATGCTCGAGCGGTGAAGGCTGGCGTGCGTGAACGTCCACTGTGCGCAAGAAATAGGAGCCGTCCGCACGTTTCTCCGAGCGAGTCCGGGATTCCGAAACGGCCTCGCGGCTCGTAGAGTACTACGATCCATGAACCGTTCAAAATATAGGTGGGGCGACACTCTGTGAAGCCCTGACTTCTTCTTGAATTATCCGGCCTGCATAAATGAGCATCTGGAAACGTGGGGCTTCCGGATTCCCCGTTGTTTCCATTGCACATTCTTCTTCCGTTTGATCCCTTCGAGGTTAGATCAGAGCTCCACAGAGTGTCGCCCCACCATCATTGGTTCAAGGTCTTGATTCGCGTCCGTCGCTCTGGGGGAGGCTGCCGTAGGGCGCGCATTTGAAGAGCTTAACTTTGATCTGTTGTTTTGGCCTTTCTTTGCGATGCTTTCCGAATTCTTGACACGCTCGGAACACGGCTCGCTCCGAGTTCCTGCGATTGCCGAGAAAAAACGTGTGATTGCCGTAAAATGCAATTGAGAGTGAACATATGAATACATCCCTGCCTCAACTTATTGGACTAACCCTTCTCGGAACTGCTATTGTGACTTCCTCGACTGCTTTTGCCGACGTCGGCGTTGGCGCTGCGCCATTGCCGGGAGGCGAAACTATCATCGATGGATCCAGAAAAATGCTGGACGAAAAATGGACGTATTGGGAGGGGCCTCGCTTTGGTTCGGCAATGCCGATCAAGTGGAAGATAGTGGATGATCCGGTTGATTCGGGCACCGCTGTGATGACCGATGACCCGGCGGCTGCGGGCGGCAAATACGGAGCGGCCGACATCGTCACCAAGAGGAAGTATCGAGATTTCAGGCTGCATATCGAATTCCTAGTCATGAAACCGGGAGGCAATAGCGGGGTATATCTTCAGAATCGGTATGAGATTCAAGTGTTGGACGGCGATAAAACCAGCCACGGAATGGGCGCTGTGATTAATGAGTCCGAGTCCCCGTATCAAGCGTACAACGGCGCGGGCAAATGGAACGCGTACGACATCAATTTCCGCGCGGCCCGATTCAAAGAGGGCAAGCGGATCGAGAAAGCAATGCTGACCATGTATTTCAATGGCAAGAAGGTGCATGTCAATCAGCCTATCAGCCAGGTTTGGGGAGGCGCCGCGTCGGGTCTGGACGGCGGGAACGAAGGTGGGCGCGGCATTACCGACACGCCTGGAGGTTTGAAGCTTCAGTGTGAGGGCCACGATGTGCGCTATCGCAACGCATGGATTAAGGAGCTCAACATCGAAGATCCGAACACCGATTTCGCCGAATAATCCGAGAACCTGCGAACATTCAACCCGCAAGCGTATGCAGACCCACCCATTGAACACCGATCCGTCGATGCACCGAAGAAACTTCATAAAAGTTGCCGCGGCCGCGGCCGCGGCGGGAGCAACTTGGCCTGTGCTCGGGGCCGTGCAAACCCGAAAACTGGAGCCTCTCCCACCCGGAATCAAGATCTCGCTTCAAATCTCGACCAACGCGACCGACGAAGATTTGCAATTCGCACAGCAACTCGGCGTTGAGTATGTCAATATCCCCACCGGAGGCGATCGCGCCACGCTGGAGAATTTTATATCACTCAAGAAACGGGTGGACGCGGCGAACCTGAAGGTGTGGAACATCGGCAACAGCAATGTTCACAACATGCCGGAAGTAACGCTGAACCTTCCTGGACGAGACGAGAAGATCGAGGAGTATCTGAGCTTCCTGAGGAATTTGGCAAAGGCTGGGGTATTTTACACGACCTACGCGCATATGGGGAATGGGATCTGGAGCAGCGCGCGTGAAACGACCCGCGGCGGGGCTCCGGCCCGTGCATTCAATATGAATGACGCGAAGGGCTATTGGAGTGGCAAAGTGTTTGAGGGTCCGTTGACTCACGGGCGCAAGTACAGCAAGGAGGAGATTTGGGAGAATTACACCTATTTCATTAAGCGCGTGGTTCCGGTCGCCGAAGAGCTCGGAATGCGAATCGGGATTCATCCGGATGATCCGCCGGTGCCGGAATTGGGCGGCGTTCCTCGATGTGTCTTCGGAAACTTTGACGGCTATGCGCGCGCATTGGAAATCGCCAATAGTCCGAACATCGGCGTCTGCCTATGCGCCGGGACCTGGATGGAAGGTGGCAAAGGCATGGGCAAGGATGTGTTCGATGCCGCGCGCGCTTTCGCGAAGATGGACAAACTGTGGAAGATCCATTTTCGCAATGTCAGCGCGCCGATTCCGTACTTCGTCGAGTCGTTTGTAGATAACGGCTACACTGACATGCTGCGACTGATGAAGACCCTTCACGAAGTTGATTTCCGGGGTGCTTTGATTGCCGATCATGTGCCTGGAATGGTGGGAGGGCCGAGAACAGGGTGGGGGTACAGCATTGGCTATATCAAAGCGCTGCACACGGCTGTCCTTGCGGGAGCGTGATCCGTAGGTTGTCTCTCGGAATGAACGAGTTACTCTTTGGTTCCGCTATAACTAAGCAACGAAACGTAATGCGTCATAACCTCGAAACCAACGGAGATCAGGCTTCATGGAAATCGAATTCAAATTTCATCTGAATGGAAAGGAGTGCTCGGTCAAGACCGACCCGCGACGTCCATTGCTGGAAGTGTTGCGCGAGGATCTTGCGCTCACTGGCTCTAAATATGGATGCGGCGAAGGGCAGTGCCGGGCATGCACCGTTCTAATTGACGGCAGTCCAGCGCCTTCCTGTGTCACGGCTGTTTCGACGGTGCAGAATAGGCAGGTTCAAACGATCGAAGGGCTGGCCGAGGATGGACGGTTGCATCCGGTTCAGCAGGCGTTCATTGACGAAGATGCCATGCAATGCGGCTATTGTGTTCCCGGAATGATTCTCACCGCGACTGGTCTTCTTAACCGAAATTCGAATCCGTCGCGGGGTGAAATCATCGAGGCGATGAACGGCAATCTGTGCCGATGTTGCGGCTATGGCAATATCGTGAAAGCCGTGGAGCATGCCGCCCGATTGGTCAAAGAAAGGAGTTCTCGATGAACCGTGATTTGGAATCGATTCGAAATGAATTTCCCGAACTGGAACGTTATGAACTGCGGGAAGGCCCTTCTTATCAGTTCGAACTGAGCCGGCGCGAGTTTGCTCAAGTCTTGGGGACAGGAATTCTGATTTCCCTTGCGGGTCAGTCCATTTTTGCCCAGGGCGCAAATGGCAGCCGGCAAACCGACGGTGCCGATCGGTTGCACATCGACACAAGCGGTATTGTTACGGTGATGACCAGCAAGGTGGACGTGGGCCAAGGATCCCGCACGCAGATTACTCAAGCCGCTGCGGAGGAATTGCGCCTGCCGGTTTCGCGAGTGCGGTTGGTGATGGCGGATTCGGCTCTTGTTCCAGATGATGGCGGCACCGCCGGAAGCCGCACCACACCGGCGACCATCCCGACGATTCGCAAGGCATGCGCGGCGGCGCGCGAGCTTTTGTTGGAAATGGCATTGCGCGAATTCAGATCCGAGAACAGTTCGATTGAAGTGCGGGATGGCGTCGTCATAGATCCGGCCACAAACAAAGAATTTGGATATACAGATTTGGCGAAAAGGGATGATCTAAACGTAGCGCTGGGCAAAAGGGCTCGATCCGACGTTGCGATTACTAGAGTCGAGAATTGGAGTGTTCTGGGCAGGCCTACTCCGCAAGTGGGGGGCGAGGCGATTGTCACCGGACGACATCAATACCCGTCCGATATTCAGCGCCCCGGAATGATTTATGCAAAAGTTCTTCGTCCACCGGGATACGGTTCAAAGCTGATCTCGATCGAATTGAGCGGCGCCGAATCCATGGCAGGGGTGACTGCGTTGCGCGACGGCGACTTTGTGGGGTTTGCGGCGTCCACGTCGGCCCGAGCGGAGGAAGCACGCATGGCAGTGGCAGGCACGGCGAAATGGGAAACGGCTGAACACCCTTCGAGCGATAATCTGTACGAGTACCTTCGCGATCACTCATCTACGGGAGGTTCGCGAGGCGGGCGGTCCGGGGGGGCGGCGAAAGGTTCAGTTCCAGATGGATTAGCCGCCTCCAAGAAGGTTCTTAGGGCAAGTTTTCCAATCGCATACATACAACACGCTCCGATGGAGCCCAGAGCGGCGGTTGCGGAATGGCAAAACGGGAATATCACGGTCTGGACCGGCAGCCAGCAACCGGCTCGTGTTCGAGGCGAACTCAGCGCAGCCTTTCGCATCACGACGGATCAGGTGCGTGTGATTGTGCCGGACACGGGAGGGGGATTTGGTGGCAAACACACTGGTGAAGTTGCGGTTGAAGCGGCCCGGCTTGCGCTCGCGGCTAAGCGTCCGGTTTCGCTGCGGTGGACCCGTGAAGAGGAGTTTACATGGGCGTATTTCCGACCCGCTGGAGTCATCGATATAGCCGCTGGCCTTGGCGATGACGGCTCGATTGTGGCGTGGGAGCATATCAATTTCAATTCGGGTGGTTCCGCTATTGCGACGCCTTATGAAATACCCAATACGCGCGCCGAGTCCAAGTCTTGCGATTCTCCGTTGCGCGAAGGTTCTTACAGGGCTTTGGCGTCCACGGCGAATGTGTTCGCGCGCGAGTCGTTCATGGACGAACTCGCTTTGGCCTCTGGTTCTGATCCGCTTGCATTCCGCCTGCGCCATCTCCCGAAGGACCGGTTGCGCACTGTTCTCGAGGCCGCGGCCGAGCGATTCAACTGGAGCGCCCGGCGAGAGAAATTGAAGGGCTCGGAAACCCGGGGCATTGGATTAGCCTGCGGCACGGAGAAGGGATCTTACGCCGCTGCGTGTGTCGAGATCGAGGTGGATGCGAAAGCCGGACGATACAGAGTTCTGGAGATTTGCGAAGCGTTCGAATGCGGCGCAATTCAAAATCCCCTGAACCTTCGAAAACAAGTCGAGGGCTGCATCATCCAAGGGCTTGGCGGCGCGTTACAAGAGGAGATCCGTTTCGCAAACGGCCGGATCTTAAATCCGCGGTTCTCCGACTATTCGGTCCCGCGATTCAAGGATGTGCCGTTGATTGAAACGGTGCTCGTCAATCGGCCGGACCTTCCGTCGGTCGGGGCCGGTGAAACTCCGATCGTGCCGGTGGCTCCGGCAATCGCGAATGCCCTTGCCGTGGCCACGGGAGCGCGCATCCGTTCGATGCCAATCCGCGACGGCGTGTTCAGATCTGTGTGAGCGTACGAATTCACAGGCTCGGACACGTATTCCCGAACTTTTGTTACTGAACTCCTCCCAGAAGTTTTTTGATTGGGCGGACGAGTATTAACATGACAACTCCAGCGAGCACGGGCGTTATGACGACACGGAGGTAAAGATCCGGCATTTGATCGATCGCGTTTGGATCGATCTCTCCAGCGAAAAGTCCCGCAATCAGGTTTCCGAGGGAAGCGGCGACGAACCATAGGCCCATCATCTGCCCCACGAAGCGAGCGGGCGCAAGCTTGCTAACGGCGCTGAGTCCGACCGGGCTTAAGCAAAGTTCTCCCATCGTGTGGAGAAGGTAAGTAAAGATCAACCAGAACGGCGCTACTTTGTCTCCTGCAACAACCAATTTGGCAGCGGCAACCATGACGAGGAATCCGGCGCCCAAAAGGATAAGGCCGAATGCAAATTTCATCGGAATCGCAGGATTCAAATGTCGGCGAGCCATGTTCACCCACAGTGCGGCGAAAATCGGAGCCAGCGTGATAATGAAAACCGGGTTCAGCATTTGAAACCAGCCTGTTGGAATTTCAAAAGCGAACGTTTCGAGCATTCGATCTGTATAACGATCGGCAAAGAGGTTAAGTGAAGATCCCGCTTGTTCGAAGCCTGACCAAAAGAGTGCCGCGCAGAACAACAGAACGATAATCACAACAACCCGTTGTTTTTCGATCGCATTTAATCCGCCGAAAGCAAAGATCCCAATGAAGTAGATCATCGCGATTCCGACAATCACGTACGTCGTGTTTTGTGCCAGGGGAATCGGGTTGAAGGTGATTACCCGAGCGAGGCCCAGGATAACTACCGTCAAAACGACCGCCATTGCTGCCCCGACGTAGTACCACCCTCGGTCAATCCCTCTCACTCCGGTCACATTCCTGGGATCGCGATGAGGAGCGAGGCCGGCTGTTCCGAGATGTTTCGACGTGAATTTGAATTGAATCAGTCCGAACGCCATGCCAACGCCTGCGGCGGCGAATCCATAATGCCAGTTAAGTTTCTCGCCCAAAGTGCTGCAGATCAGCGGTCCCAGAGCCGCACCCAAGTTAATTCCCATGTAGAAAATGGTGAATCCCGCGTCGCGCCGAGCGCCGCCCTCGGGATAGAGTTGCCCGACCATGGCGCTGATATTTGGCTTGAGAAGGCCTGTTCCAAGAACAACCAATACGAGCCCAAGGAAAAAAGCCTGCAAGGTCGGGATGGCAAGGGTGAAATGACCGAGAGCAATGATGATGCCTCCGTACCAGACGGCTCGCTGCGCGCCCAGCAAACGGTCGGCTATCCACCCTCCAGGCAGTGCAACCAGATAGACGAACGCCGTGTAGAGACCATAAATCGAGGTTGCTGTTTTGTCGTCAAAACCGAGCCCGCCGCTCTCAACCGCATCCACCATGAACAGAACCAGCAAGGCCCGCATTCCGTAATAACTGAAACGTTCCCACATCTCGGTGAAAAACAGTGTGTATAGCCCCCGCGGATGTTTTGCGGTTGCTTCCGGCAACAGGGTGGAATTATTTGGGATCATCGGTGAACCCCTCTTAATTCTCAGAATCCTCTCCATATGTCTCTTTAATTTTTTCCTTGAGGACAGGTGAGTTGTTGCCGCATAGTAAGAATTGTTGAGAGGGTGCGAATTTGAGTGTGTTGCTCTTTGGAATTCTGAATGAGATTTGGTTTTACCCTGCCATGCTCGTGTTAAGAAACTAAGTCCTTGAACCGTAAGCTAAGTTGAATAGGAACCCAAGCTTTGGGGGTGGCCGACAGGCCTTGATTGGAAGTCGAAAGCCACCGAGCCGGTTCCACCTGTTTCTCACACGTTCAAAGGAACTGTTACACACGGCATTACGGTGGGGTTTTTTCTTGCCCAACGTTTGAATCACGCCTCTCCTATTTATGTCACGTGACGATCTGTTTGCCGATCTTCACCCCTCCACGGATTCTCCAGGAGCGCGTGTGGATCGATCCCAATCCAAGCATGGGCCGCTGGCATCCCGCATGCGCCCGCAAACTCTCGCGGAATTCGTCGGACAATCTCATCTGCTCGCGGAGGGAGAACTTCTTCGCCGTTCCATCGAAGCGGATCGAATTCAGTCCTTGATATTGTATGGTCCGCCGGGAACCGGAAAAACATCTCTCGCGAGGATTATTGCAAATCACACAAAGAGCCGATTCGAACGATTGAGCGGTGTTGAGTCGAATGTCGCCGACATGCGGCGCGCGCTGACGTCGGCTGCGAACAGGCTCGAGAACAAGGGGCAATCAACGATCTTGTTCATCGACGAAATTCATCGGTTCAACAAGGCGCAACAGGATATTTTGCTGCCGGACGTCGAAAGCGGCGTTATCCAGTTGGTTGGAGCGACGACGCACAATCCGTTTTTCTTTGTTAATTCTCCGTTGGTTTCCCGTTCGCATATTTTTGAGCTGCGGCCGCTGGGTGTGCAGGAATTAACGGAATTATTGCGGCGAGCGTTGAGCGATCCGGAGCGCGGACTAGGGGATCAGAAGATTTACGCTCACGAGGATGCGCTGGCGCATTTGGCGAAACTGGCAGACGGCGATGCGAGAAAAGCCTTGAATTCACTCGAGATAGCGGTGTTAACGACACCTGCGGCCGCGAACGGCATCATCGAGATTGATCTTCGTTCCGCGGAACAGAGCATCCAGAAAAAGGCGATTGTCTATGATGCCGACGGAGATTCCCATTACGACACGATCTCTGCGTTCATCAAGTCAATGCGCGGAAGTGATCCGGATGCGACGTTATACTGGCTCGCCAAAATGATTCATGCAGGCGAAGACCCGCGATTTATCGCGCGCCGAATTGTCATTTGCGCTGCGGAGGACGTCGGATTGGCCGATCCAATGGCTTTGGTGCTGGCCACTGCCGCGCATGAAGCGGCGGAGTTGATTGGATGGCCGGAAGCGCGAATTCCTCTCGCAGAGGCAGCGATCTATATTGCTTCAGCCAACAAGAGCAACAGCGGATATGTGGCGATTGACGCGGCGCTCGACGACGTGCGGTCAGGGAAGACTCTCCCGGTTCCTGAACATCTTCGGGACGCCAGTTATTCCGGAGCCGAGAAGCTCGGAAGAGGGAAAGGATACGCGTACCCACATGATTTTCCGGGCCACTATGTGGCTCAGGACTACTTGGGAGCGTTCAAACGTTATTACGAACCGTCGGATCAAGGATCTGAGAAGCGAATCAAGGAACGGCTGGAGGGCTGGAGAGCTCTCGCGGCCAAGGCGAAGTCCAGCCAGAGCAACCAGAATAACGCTCCATGAATCGTTCGTGTGTAAACCGGGAATTGATCGAGAAAAAACGGAGCACCCGCGCGCATGTGCGAGAAGTTGTCGGCAAAATGAGTCCGGACGATCGCGTCGAGGCCTCGCGGCGCATCTGCGACCGGGTGCGCCGCAATGAATTGTGGACGAAGGCAGCATCGGTGATGGCCTACTGTCCGACGAAAGGCGAGGTCGATGTGTGGCCTCTTGCGGTTTGCGCCGCAGAGGAGGGGAAAATCCTTGCGTTGCCGCGGTTTGAACCGGAACAAAACGGTTACTCGGCGCGCAGAATCGTGGATCTGACACAAACGTTTCCGCGAGGACAGTTCGGGATCAAGGAACCTTCCGAAAGTTGCGTGCACATTCCTCTAATGCAACTGGACTTAATATTGGTTCCTGCGGTAGCTTTCGATTTGTGTGGAGCAAGACTAGGTCGTGGCGGTGGATACTACGATCGTTTGCTCGATGGAATTCAAGGCGTGAAATGCGGGGTCGCTTTTGAAGAGCAGATCGTTGAAGTACTTGCCGCGGGGAAGCATGACATCCCCATGGATCTGGTCGTGACGCCGACTCGCTGGATAACTTTTGGAAGGAACCCGGCTTCGCAATGAGCTGGTTGACTGAATCAATATTGGTTGGGGACGGACTTGAAAAAGTTCTGCTGCTTGCAGCCGGTGCCCTCGGAGGCTATTGGCTTGTACGCTGGAATCGAAGCCATCGGCATGCCGCCTCGGAACAACTGGCCGGCCAAATCCTTGAAAACGCGAGGCGGGAAGCGGAAACCCTGTTGAGAGAGTCCCGGGTTGCGGCGAACGAGGAGGCTGCAAAACAGCGGGAACAGACGGAGCAATCGTTCTCCTCGAGGCGCCAGGAATTGGGAGACTTGGAGAAACGCCTCGCACAGCGAGAGAATCTGATCAACAGCCAGTTGGAGGGGATCGTGTCTCAAGAGCGGGCCCTGCGAGAGCGCGATCAAATCTTGA
The DNA here is from genome assembly GCA_027623095.1 of Verrucomicrobiota bacterium. Lineage (GTDB taxonomy): Bacteria > Verrucomicrobiota > Verrucomicrobiia > Limisphaerales > SIBE01 > JAIPJX01. Next base: position 11,461 of record JAQBVM010000012.1, on the reverse strand, counting down.
ACGAACGTCAGAGCCGTTTGCAGTCGGAGCTCGAGACGGCTGCCGAGCTGCTTTGCCGGAGAAAAGCAGAGCTTCAAAAGGCCGCGCAGTTAAGCGAATCGGAAGCTCGTTCGCATCTACTGAAACAAGTCGAACAGGAGGCACTCAAGGATGCGGCCGATTTGAGCCGGCACATTCTGGAAACGGCAAAGTCCAAGGCGGAAGATCAGGCTCGGCGCATTCTCAGCATCGCAATTCAACGGTACGCGGGAACCCACACATTTGAAACCACAACCGCCACCGTGGCACTGCAGGGCGACGAGATCAAAGGCCGCATTATTGGGCGGGAGGGTCGAAATATCCGGGCGTTTGAGGCTGCGACCGGGGTAACGGTATTGATTGACGATACCCCAAACGCGGTTGTCCTTTCCGGCTTTGATCCGGTTCGCCGGGAAATTGCCCGTGAGGCGATGCATCGTCTAATTCTAGACGGCCGCATTCATCCGACTCGGATTGAGGAGATCGTCGCGGCCGTTTCGCAAGAAATGGATGAAACTTTGACCGAGGCGGGGGAAGATGCTTTTTTCAAAGTCGGACTTACACCCGCGCGTTCGGAGATTGTAAAATTGCTGGGGCGGCTTCGTTTCAGGCACAGTTTTTCTCAAAACATCCTGGACCATTCTGTGGAAGTGGCCCACTTGATGGGATTGATGGCTGCCGAAATCGGTTTGGAAGTTACCGCCGCCAAGCGAGCGGGCCTCATGCACGATATTGGAAAGGCGGTTAACCACGAGATAGAGGGGTCTCACGCGATTGTCGGGGCGGAACTGATCAAGCGATATGGCGAATCCGAGGACGTCATAAACGGCGTGGCTTCGCACCACGATGAAGTCCCGCACACAAACCTGCTGGGAATTTTGGTCAGCGCCGCCGATGCGATCAGTGCATCACGACCGGGCGCAAGATCGGAAACGATGTCAACCTATCTCAAGCGCCTTGAAAATTTGGAGCAGATCGGGTTGTCCTTCACCGGTGTGGAACGATGTTTTGCGGTCCAGGCAGGCAGGGAACTGCGGGTCGTTGTGCAGCCGGAAAAGCTGAATGACGATCAAGCTTCCGCACTGGCCCGGAATGTCGCACGAAAAATCGAAGACGAACTGCATTATCCCGGACAGATTCGGGTAACCGTCGTTCGAGAGACACGCTGCGTTGAGTTTGCGAAGTAGCCCTACGGGGACCGTTTGGCAATCCCGGGAATTCGATGAACCACCGAAACCCGGCCTGCTACCGTGGCTCAATAAGAGATTGAGGAATTCCGTGCTCCCAGCTTTTCGGTGCATTCCAAGGCCGCTCGGAGAGACCTTCCGAGTCGGGCGTCCTACACCCAACTCCAGCTAATGAGATAAGAATCATCGTGCCGAAGATCCAGAGACGTTTTTGGCTCAAGAATTGGAGAATCATCCAAGGAGTTTCGGCTGGTTTAATGGGCCATTAATAAAGAACCTGGTCCCCTTCGGTGACCTCGGCCTGTTTCCATTCTGGAAGAATGTTGGCGATGCTGCGATCCGGTTCTACCTTCGTGATGCGGACTTTCGCGACAAGCTTCCCGTCCCGGTTCACAAGCATTTTTCCATTCTCCAACACGCCTTGGTTGCCGCCAATGTTAAGAACCACGAAATCGTATTTGGGATCTACGGCGAGGATGCGTCCTTTCAGGCCTACCGGGAGCTCGATTTCCTGTTCGCGAGGTCCGACATACCGGCTCAGCTCGTATTCAAGACGATTGATGTTCTTAAGAAGGATGCCGTTCTCAGCAATGTAGGTTTCTTTTTCCGCCGTGAGCTGGTTCAAGTCCGAGGCGAGCGTGAGGAGTTGGTCTGCTGTGAAGCCGGTCGCGTTAAACCGGGCCAATTCCTGGCGCGATTGGTTCAGGTCTCGGAGCATGCCCGTTCTCTCGTCAAAAAGTTGGTCCGCGCGCTTTTGCTGTACCGCGAGGCTTGCTTTCGTTGTTTCAAGAGCATCCGACGTCGCGATCAATTCCTTCGATTTTGCGTCCAGTTCATCCTTGGCCAGTTTTTCGGCGGTTCTCGCGCTTGATTCCGCTTGCCTCGCCGCCTGTTCGTTGGATCGGGACGTCTGAAGGTCCGAGGTCAAAGTGGTAATCTTCTCGGCAACCTGAAAGTGGCTGAAGTAAAGCGCCGCGCCCCCGGCCAGAATTGAGACGACTAAACTGATTCGCAATAACATGTTAAGATAAAAATCTAAGTTTCTGAATTCGCGGTACCCTAGACATTCGGAATTACCGTGTCAACGCCAGTTTAATGCATGTTTTGTGCCGTTTCGGAAATGCCTTGAGGGATGGGTTTCCGTTCGACAAGGTGTCTCGAAAATGTCGGATTCCGGTTCCAAAGCGCTCCTCAAAAAACGGTCCCTCTCAGTGTCCGTTCGGGATATGGTCGAGTTCGTATTGAGGTCTGGAGATTTGGCGGGGGATCGCGAGTTTTCCGGACCATCTCGAGCCCTCGAAGGCACTCGAGGACATCAACGAATTCAACGTTCACGACCAAAAGAGTATAAAACGGAAGTCACGGTGTCTCATCAGTTGGATACTTCGGAATTCGCGCTGACAATTCGAGGCCGAATTGATGGTGTTATTGACACCGGAAGCACGGTCTTAATCGAAGAGATCAAAACGGTTCGTGGCGCAAGGTTTGGGGACCCTGATCCAATGCATTGGGCTCAGGCCAAGGTCTATGCCCACCTCTATTTGTTGCCTGGACAATTCGATAGTGTGGATATTCGACTCGCCTATTTGGATTTGGAATCGAACCGAGTGACCGAACATGTCCAATCATTCGACCGCGTGGAACTGGAACGGTTCTTTGTTGAAATTAGCGGCCGCTATGTGGCCTGGATCGCGGAACAGGTAGTGTGGTGGCAAACGCGCGATGAATCGATTGGAGGATTGGAATTTCCGCATTCCAGTTTTCGTGCCGGACAGAAGGAACTCGTTGGAGAGGTCCGGCGAACGTGCCTGAACGGAGGCACACTCTTGGCGGAGGCGCCCACAGGGATCGGAAAGACGCTTTCGGTACTGTTCCCAGCGATGGCGGCGCTCAGGGACGGTGATCTCGAGAAGGTGTTCTATCTCACCGCAAAGACGGTTGGAAAGCGCTCCGCCGAAGGGGCGCTCGATGACATGCGGAAGCAAGGATTACGGGTCCGGTCGCTTTCGCTAACCGCACGCGACAAGATGTGCTTCGGTGACCGCCAGCCGTGCGAGGTGCGTACCTGCCCGTACGCCATCGGATACTATGATCGGGTGCGGGACGGGGTCAGAGATTTGTTAAACCGGGAAGCGATGAATGCTTCAAGCATCGAAGAGGTGGCGCGCAGTCGCCAGATTTGCCCGCATGCTTTGGCTTTGGACGCCTCGCTATGGGCGGACGTAGTTGTTTGCGATTACAATTACGTGTTTGATCCGAACGTCCATCTGAAGCGATTCTTCTCGGACGGCGGCGGAGACTACGGTTTCTTGGTTGACGAAGCTCACAATTTGGTTGATCGGGCGCGGGAAATGTTTTCTTCGGAACTGTCGCGGGCCGATATCGAGGCACTGCGGGACTCGGTGGGCTCCGAGTTGCCGGGTTGCGCAAAATTGCTCGCGAAGCTGCTAAAGCGTCTCACTGCTTTGGCGCGGAATGGGGAGTGTCAATATGATGCCTCAGGAGACCGTTCGACCGTGACAAAAGAGGTGCCTGAAGATTTGCTGTTTCTGATCCGTTCCATCGCCAAACAGTTAGAAGAGTGGCTCGCACGGAATCAGCCATCGCTGTTTCGAGATGCAATCTTGGGCGGGTATTTTCGCTTCCTCGGTTTCGTTAGGACCGCGGATCTTTACGATTCAGCTTACGTGACGATCATCGAATCGCGGTCCAGGAATTTGCGATTGCGTCTGTTTTGTCTCGATCCATCGGTCCGGATTCAGAATGTGCTCAAGCGAGGGAAATCGACGGTGTTTTTTTCCGGAACTCTGTCTCCTGTCGAATATTTTCATCAAACATTGTGCGGTGCCGCGGAGCAATCGATCATGCAGTTGCCGTCTCCGTTTCCGCCGGAGAATCTTCGAGTGCTGGTCGCCGAACAAATCGCGACAACTTTCCGGCAACGCGAATCCACCTATGGCACTATTGCGAAGTCGATTGCAGAGATGATTCAGGCGCGACGCGGCAATTATCTGGCATTCTTTCCGTCCTACGACTACTTGAACCGGGTTCTGGAGCGGTTTCGAGCGCTCGACTTGAACGTCACGGTCCAAGCTCAGACTCCCCGAATGAAAGAGAACGAACGGGAGGCGTTTGTCCGGCAATTTCATGAAAAACAATCGAATGCGCTGGTTGGTTTTGCGGTGATGGGCGGCATTTTTGGCGAAGGCATTGATCTGGTCGGTGAACACTTGGTGGGTGCGGTGATCGTTGGAGTGGGTCTGCCTCAGGTTTGCTTGGAAAGGGATTTAATACGGGATTACTTCCAACAAACACGAGGCGCCGGTTTTGACTTTGCATACACGTTCCCCGGAATGAATCGAGTGCTTCAGGCGGCTGGAAGAGTGATTCGATCGGAATTGGATCGCGGGATAATACTGCTGATCGATTCGCGGTTTGCCGAAGCCCGCTATCGGAAACTGTTTCCGGTCTGGTGGCGGACAAAGTCGCTACGGAGCGCGAACGAGCTGATTGACGCCGCGGAGCGTTTCTGGAATCTGGAAGATTCAGACGAATCGTGACGCACCTAGCCGGTGGGCCAGGCGGGTCCAATGAAAATCGGACATGGCGCTTGCGTGAACTCTCATACGTTCAGCGCATTTCGCGCTGCGCCAATCGCACCGGCAAATTCTCCAAGTTGTGCGGAAAGGATCTTTGCGCGATGCCCGCCGGGGCGCCATTCGATCGGGTCCAGGAATTTCTCAAGAGGCGCAAAGAGTGTTTCACCCGCTCGAGCAATGCCTCCACCGACAATGACCGCCTCGGGATCCAGAATGTTAATAAATGAACAGATCGCGCTGGCGAGAGCTTTAACGGATTTCAACCAAACGACTGACGCTTCGGAATCTCCGGCCTCATGCGCGCGAATCAATTCATGGGTGGACTGGAACCGCCCGTTTGTCCGTTGCTGTATCGTGCAATTCCCGATTGCCACCTCCAAGCTTCCCGGGGTTCCGCATACGTCGGGCGGGCCTTCTGGATCCAGGGAAACATGTCCCAAATGTCCGGCGCGTCCGATTCTTCCTCGCAGAAGCTTGCCATCCACCATCGCGGCTCCGCCGACTCCCGTGCCGAGTGTGAGCAGGATAACATTTTGGAATCCTTTCGCGGCGCCTATCCACGCCTCTCCGAGCAAAGCAGCGTGCGCGTCATTCAAGACGGGCACGGGAGTTGAGAGATGCAAAAACTCGCTCCAATTCAGTCCTTCGAGTCCGCTCAAACGACCCGGCATATAGGCGATGGACCGTCCGTCATTACTGGCCAAACCCGGTGCCGAAACCCCGGTGGAACACGCCCCCAACTCGAATTTGCTTTTTAAGTGGGAATGGGATTCGCGGATTTTGTCCGCCCAATTCATGTGGGTAGAATCATCGAATGGAACATTGAGCTTTTCAAGGGTCTCACCCGCTCCCGTGATCACCACGATTTTGACACTGGATCCGCCTAAGTCGATGCCGATTGCCCCATCCATATCAAAAGTATTGAACCCGGTGTGTCCCAGCGGAAGAAAACTCACTCCGCTATATGATGGTCTGGGGGTCCAGTTGGGTTGGATTGTCCCTCGCTAACGCTCCAGCCGCCATCCACGGCGAGCACTTGGCCAGTCGCGAACCGTGATTCGTCCGAAAGGAAATAGACGGCGGCGGAATCCAAATCTTGGGGCTGTCCAACGCGGCCTCCATCCAGGGGTTGTTTGGTGCGAATGTACGCGATTATAGATTCGTCATTGACCGCCCGTTGCGCCATAGGAGTTTCGACCAATGCCGGGGCGAGCACATTCACCCGGATGTTCTCTTTCGCATAATAGGATGCGGCGGTTTTTGTTAAACCGATGATCGCGGCCTTTGCCGCGGCGTAGGTGTGTGTCGCGAAATTGTGAGAGGAGGGTGAATAGCCCAGAACCGAGCCCAGGTTCAATATGCTTCCTCCGGACTTCTGAATGAGGAACTGGCGAATCGCCGCGCGGTTGGAATAGAAAACCGACGTGAGGTTCAGATCAATCGTGTATTTCCATCCCTCATCGGTTACTTCGTGCAACGGACCGTCGCCCTTGCGTCTCCCGCTTCCACCGGCAACATGATACAATCCATGAAAGCTCCCAAATTCATTCAATGCTTCTTTGATTGCCAATTGCGCGGTTTCGGGCATCGAAGCGTCTCCAGACATAACGCGCGCGTTCGAACCCAAAGCGCTCCGCGCGGCCTTCACATTGACGATGTTTCGCCCGATCGCCACGATTCGCGCCCCGGCATCGAGAAAGGCTTTGCCTGCCGACAAACCGATGCCGGTGGTGCCGCCAATCACCACGATCACTTTTCCATTCAGGCGAGGGTGGTTTGTCACGGATTGCTTGAACACGCGCGGATGGCTTCAAAGACCGAGTTTTTTGAAACGTTGTTTCACTTGTGCCAGATGGAAATCCAGCGTGCACAATCGATCGAGTTCACGCTTCGACAGATGCTTTGCAACCTCGGGATCCTGGAGAAGCTGGTATTTGAAGTCCGCGTCCGGATTTCCCGCGTGCTTCGCCTCCCACGTTTGCATCGCGTTCCGTTGCACGAGTTCATAGGCGTCCTCCCGCGTTAGTCCTTTCTTGATGAGGGCGAGAAGTACGGATTGGGAATTCCAAAGGCCGAGCGAAAGAGACAGGTTCCGCTTCATGTTTTCGGGATAGACGATCAATCCTTCCACAAGCTTGTCGAGCGTCACAAGCATGTAGTCGAGCAGTGTGCAGGAATCGGGGAAAATCACACGTTCCACCGAGCTGTGGCTGATATCGCGTTCGTGCCACAGTGCGATGTTTTCCATAGCCGCGACCGCGTTTCCGCGGAGCACCCGGGCCAATCCCGTGAGTCGTTCGCCCGTGATCGGATTTCGTTTATGCGGCATGGCGCTGGAGCCCTTTTGTCCTTTGGCAAAGAACTCTTCAGCCTCCAAGACTTCGGTGCGCTGGAGATGCCGAAACTCTGTCGCCCATCGTTCAACGCTGGCTCCGGTCAACGCCAGTGTCGTGATGAACTCAGCGTGCAGGTCTCGCTGGATCACCTGCGTCGCGATAGGCGCTGCCCGCAGTCCGAGTTTCCGGCAAACCTCGTTTTCGATGGAGGGAGAAATGTGGGCATTGGTTCCGACAGCTCCCGAAAGCTTTCCAACCGCGACGGAGAATCGGGCCGATTCAAGCCTCCTCAGCGCACGGCCGAACTCATCGTACATCAAGGCCATTTTCATCCCGAACGTCGTCGGTTCCGCGTGTATCCCGTGGCTGCGTCCGATCATCGGAGTGAGCTGATGTTTCCGTGCCTTTGAGGCTGCGGTTTTGCGCAGCGCTTTCAGATCTTCGATCAGAATATCCGCGGATTGGACCATTTGAACGGCGAAAGCAGTATCGATGACATCGCTGCTGGTCAGGCCAAAATGCAGCCAGCGGCTTGCCGGCGCGCCGATATTCTCGGCCACGTTAGTCGTAAAAGCGATGACGTCGTGATTGAGGACTCTTTCAAGTTCCTTGCATCGGTTCAGATCGAACGCCGCGTTTTTCCGCATTTGCAGAAAATCCTTTTTCGGCACAATTCCATGCTTTGAAAGGACTTCCGAGGCGAGCAATTCAATTTGCAGCCAAATCTCAAGTTTTCGTTGCTCGGTCCAAACCTCCCGCATAGCCGGGAGCGAGTATCGCAGAATCATGCGTGGAATTTAAGAGGGGGAGGGGAAATTGAAAGCAAAACGTGCCACGTTGGACCCTGGGGCTCGGGACACTGCCGTTAAATTAAGCACATCCGACCCCCTGCTTGCTCTTGATCAAGATCAAGAGGCCGTTGAATGTCCAGCGACTACAGGCTTAATTCAACGGCAGTGGGGGCTCGGGATGAGTCATCGTCGGATGCGCCCATTGATCCGCGATATCCGAGCCTCAACTTGCATGTTGAGGTGGATTCTTGCAGAGTCCGCCCATGCCTTTCTTCAGAGAACTGTGTCGCGCGGCCCGGTCCTCTAGTCAATTCGCGACCCTGATTCTATTGTTGTTATTGGTCGCTGGAGTGGTTCAGGCGCAGATTCTGGGGGAGACGCCACGTGAATACAAACAGCGGATCTGGACCCGGGAAGACGGACTGCCGAGCAATTCGATTCGGGCAATACATCAGACAAAGGATGGCTTTTTGTGGATCGCCACTGGAATTGGCTTGGCAAGATTCGACGGGGTTCGGTTTAAAATTTTCGATATGAGTAACACGCTGGCCTTTCCGCGCAATGAGTGTACGGCGCTTGCAGAGGACGGGAATGGTGGTCTTTGGGTTGGAACATCAAAGGGCCTTCTGAGAAAACACAACGAGGACTGGATGTGTTACACGACCCAAGATTCGCTGTGGGCGGATAACATCACAGCACTCCTCGGAACCACTATGGGTGAAGTTTGGATTGGGACGGAACTTGGGCCGGTTCGATTCTTTGACGGGGAATTCAAGCGCTTTTCTCCTCGAGGGCCTTTCCAGATGCGAGTCGATGAGGCGACGAACGATTTTTTCGAAGATCAAAATGGCCTTGTCTGGATTGCGAGCGTCAATGGATTGCAGAAATGGGATATTCGCACCGGATCCCTGACAGATGAGGATTTATCGGAGAACCTAACCAACTTTTCCAAGCAACTTGCGGATGATTCAAAGGGAAATCTGTGGATTCGAGGAGGGTTCCTATGGAAGAAAGATGATCCATTGTGGAATGCTTCCATACAAACCCAGGTGTTTCGCCCTGGCACCGTCTCCAATATTTTCACCGACAGATCTCGAACAATGTGGGTGGCTGTTGACGGAATCGGATTGATCCATTGGGAGGATGGCAGTGTTTCCGGGCATCCAAGAGGCATCGTTCTCCCGGATGATCGCGTGTCCTGCATGTTTGAAGACGTTGAAGGCACGATTTGGGTTGGCACTGAAACGAGTGGTTTGATTCTGTTGCGTCCGCGACGTTTTCAGAGTTACACGATTGCGGATGGTCTAAAGGATGACAACGTCTGGTCAATTTGCGAACGGCGTGATGGAAGCATCTGGATTGGAACGGAGTGGGGGATTAGCTATCTTCCGGAATCGCAGCTACTGGGTGAGAAGATTGCCTCAGGGTTGGTCGCACCAGTTCGGGAGATTTCAGATCGCCCTCATCCGGCGGCGCAATCGGTCGGGACGGGAGATGTCACCGAGGGTCAAGCGATCGAATCGACGAATCGAATCATTTCCATACGGAAGGGAGATGCGGTATTCGAGAGTTTTAATTCGATAGAATTTGATCGGACCACGGAAGGCGCTGCAAGGGTGTTGTATGAAGACTCATCCGAGGTTCTGTGGATCGGTATTAATGCGTTGGAGAATGTCGTTCGTGTGATTCTTGAGGGCCGTTCCGGGGAAATCTGGGCGGGTACCCAGTTCGGACTCTACCGCTGGCGCGATGAGCGGTGGTCGCGTTACACAACTGACGATGGGATTCCGGCGGATGACATTCGCGCGATTGCGGAAGACAAGACCGGCGCTCTATGGATCGGGACCTTTGGTGGAGGTCTTTGCCGATGGACACCTCCGAAAGAACCGGGAGCGGGCGCTAACATTCCATCAAGTCCAGAAGCTCGGCCTACGACCGCAAGCGGCGTCTCCCAACCGCAGTTTCGCATCATCACGCGCGAAATTAAGGAAGGAGAGAGCCCGGCCCATGAACCTGCTGACCAATCTGGTGGGGTGGCGTTGCCGCGCCGCCCTGATATTAGGGCTGCGCAGCAGCACAGCCCAACCCAGATGGGAGGGCAAGGTTCTGATGCCGGCCAAAGTGTTGTGGAGGCACCCCTGGAAAGCGATCTTCAGATCGGAACAACGAGAGTGGCAGAGACCGTTACACTGACCGCCTCGGATGGTCTGTGTGACAACCGTGTTTCGGCGCTTCATCTCGACGCTGATGGAATTCTGTGGATTGGCACGCTTGGCGGGCTAAACCGGCTAGATTTGAATGATCCTGATGGATCCTTGCCCGAATTCAAAATCGTTTCCTTCACCACCGAAAACGGGCTGTTCCACAATACGATCAACCAGATCGTCGAAGATGACTTTGGCCAATTGTGGATGGGTTCCCTTCGCGGCATTTTTCGAGTGGCCAAGAAGGAATTGAACGCGGTCGCTGAGGGAAAGACTTCGACTGTTCAATGTGTGGGATACAATGAATCCGACGGTCTTCACAGCAGCGAAGTCAACGCAGGCAAGAATCAACCCGGCGCAATCAAGACGCGTGACGGTCGCCTTTGGTTTCCCACGACCAAAGGCGTTGTTGTTATTGATCCTCGAGAAACATGTCCGACCGAAGCGCCTCCTTCGGTTTATATCGAGCAGATTCGAGTGAATGGCGAAGTCGTGTTTGACGGCGTGGCCTCTGATACGAGTCAGTTGCTGTCGGAACTTGATGGGAAACACCGGGTCGAACTGTCGAGAAGCGAAACAGTAACATTCCCGCCCGGCAGTGGCGGCTCGCTGGAGATTCAATATACGGCGCCGACTTTTACCGCCCCGCGAGACCTCCGGTTCAAGTATAAGCTGGATGGGCATGACAGTGAATGGCGCGAGGCGGGAAACCAGCGCATCGCGCACTACACGAATCTTCGACCGGGCTCCTATCGCTTTCAGGTCATTGCAGGCAACCATCATGGAGTCTGGAATACTGCGGGAGCGGCTTTCGGATTCGTCATTGCGCCACACCTCTATGAAATTTGGTGGTTCCGATGCGCCGCCTTGCTCGTTGTTTTCGGTTCCGGACCGGCGGTCTATTTGCGCCGGGTTGCACGGCTAAAGAAAACCGAGCAATTGAAGCGATTCAGGGCAGTCGCCGAAGAACGGGAGCGGATCGCGCGGGACATGCACGATGAACTGGGTTCGCAGCTCAGCCTGCTGGGAATGCGGTGTGATCTCGCAAAGCGGCAGCCTCCCGGGTCAAACGGAGATTTGGAGTCCTTAGACGAGATTCACCGGCTAGTCCGTGATGCCGAGAGAAGCCTCGATCAAATCGTGTGGGCCGTGCAACCGGACAAGGAAACTCTCGCGCAATTGGCGGATTATTTGGGCCAGTATGCGAACGAACTCTTGGAGCCGTCTCAAGTCAGTCTGCGGCTTGTGTATCCCGAAACGATTCCGACCGAATCGCTCGACGTCACAGTTCGGCATAATCTTTTCCTGGCGGCGAAAGAAGCATTG
>JAQBVM010000011.1 GCA_027623095.1 Verrucomicrobiota bacterium | reverse complement strand
TATGTTGAATCGCCTGGCCGAAAGCCAGGAACAAACGGTATGGTTCAGCCTCTGGGACAAAGTCTGGAATTCGGACAATCTGAGTCAGGCAATGCTGGAGGTCATATTAAATGGCGGCAGTGCCGGTGTGGATGGACAAACCACGGGACAAATGAAGGAAAGCTGGACGAAAGAGCAGGAATGCCTGCAAGGCGAACTGCGCCAAGACCAGTACCATCCGCAACCAGCACGCAGGGTCTGGATACCCAAGCCTGGAACAAAAGAGCAGCGCCCATTAGGAGTGCCCGTCGTAAGAGACCGCGTAGTACAGGCGGCATTACGCCATGTCTTGGAACCCATCTTTGAACGGGATTTCGCCGAACAAAGCTACGGTTTCCGGCCAGGGCGAAACTGCTTGCACGCGCTCGAGCGGGTCGAGGAGTTGCTCACGAATGGATACACCTGGGTAGTCGATGTAGATCTGAAAAGCTACTTTGATACGATTCCCCGAAAGCGGTTGCTTGCAGAAATCCAAAAACGCATCGCTGACGGGAAAGTGTTGAAGTTGCTGGAGAGCTACTTGGAAGCCGGAGTGTGGGAAACAGGAAAGGGATGGCAGCCAACGGAAGAGGGTACACCGCAAGGGTCAGTCATCAGCCCGTTGTTATCGAATATCTATCTCAACCCCCTGGATCACAAAATGGCCCGGGAAGGCTATGAGATGGTGAGATACGCGGATGATGCTGTGGTGTGTTGTCGCACCGAAACCGAAGCTCACAAGGCTCTGGAAGAAATCGCGGCATGGACCGAAACGGCTGGATTAAAACTGCATCCGACCAAAACCCGAATAGTCTCGGCTGTGGGAAAGGGTGGGTTCGACTTCTTGGGGTATCATTTCGAACGTTACCAGGTTGGCAGCGGGATGAAATGGCCACGAGATAAGAGCCGTAAGAAACTCCGCGATAAACTTCGGGAGAAACTCCACCGTGGACGCAGTGGCAGCATTGCGGACATCATAATCGAGATCAATCCGATCCTGAAAGGATGGCTTGGCTACTTCAAATTCAGTATGCCCAGTGCCATGAGAGACACCGACCAATGGGTTCGAGAACGAATTCGTCAAATTGTGCGGCGGCGCCATAAGCGGCGAGGCATAGTGAAGGGACGAGAACGAATCGAATACCCGAACCGATGGTTTGAAACGCAAGGGTTCTACAGCCTGGAAAAGGCCCAAGCGAAATGGATTCAATCCCAAGCGGGACACCACTGACTGGAAAGCTGAGTGCCAGAAATTGGCCTGCTCAGTTTGGAGGGAGGGGGAGCGTTAAACCCGCTCTCCCTACCCCTATCCCCGGAATGTGAATCCGAGAAAGGAGCACTCATCAGTCTGCCATTGCTCGGGGTCGCGCAGCAGCATCCGGCTGTGCGCTCGGAGCGATCCCGGCCCTTGCGCTCTCGACGTCGTCCGTAGGCGAAGGTGCCCGCATAAGCCGGATTGTTCAAGAACGCAAGAACGCAGCTATAGCTGGCCTTGACCCAGACCAACTCGCCCAGATGCTCGGTGGGTAAATCCAGGCGTTCCTTCTGGTGATAGAGCAGAACTTGCCGGGCACTGCCTAATTGCTCAAAGGACTCGAAGACGCCTCGAACGGCTGGATCTTTTCACCCTTCATCGCATGGCTCCTTTTCTGCCCGCAGGACTTCCCGCAGCATCTGAGCGATCAGTTGACGGCATTCTTTCTTTACCTCCTCCGGCAACGCTTCGAGCGCCGTCTCGTTTGCCAAGGCCAGTTCCGGCTGATGATTGGGCAAGTTCATCGTGTGTGTCCTTTGTTGAAGTTTTTGGATCACACGCGAGCAAACCGGCATCCGCCAGGCGGCGCAAGTCGCGCAGAGCCGGCAGGCTCAAGTGGGGCGCCTCTTGCGAGACCATCGCTTGGCAATAAGCAGAGTCGAACATCCACTCGGGCAGCGTGGCCGTTGTGCCATCCGGGAGCAAAACGTGCACGCTGGCGGAGGAATGTCGGCGTGCCAACACTCCGACCTCCATTCCCGCCTGGGGATGATGGGGATAATGCACGCGCGCCACCCGCGAAACCCTTGTATTATGTGGCCATCCTGCCTTGGGCGCGTGTGTCCGGCCTGGCCAGCCACCTCTTAAGCCAAGTGAATCCAGCCCTCCGTCCGGAGGTTGCCCGCCAAGCGCAAGCTCAGGCTCCCAACGCGCTCAAAGAATACAATCTGGTCATCAGCATCGATGCCTGGAAAGGGAGAGAACGCGGAAAGGATTGGGGACTTAAACCCGCTGATGCCACCGGCAAGCGCATCGAATGGCGCGATCTCAAACTGGCCGTTATTTACCGGTTAGACCAATTGGTCGAAGTTTCCAGCTCCGATCCCGCGAGTCGGCCTCGCCGCCAGATTCTCCAGAAGTTCTGGGTGGCCGCTCCTTCGGGCACTCCGCCCGAAGAATTCGGTCGCCAAGTCCATGCCGAAGCCCTGCGCCGGGGCATGGCCCACGCCAAACATATTCTCATTGTTTGCGACGGCGCGGTTTGGATTTGGAACATCATCGAAGATCGTTTCCAGTGCGCCATCAAGGAATTGGATTTTTATCACGGCTCCGAACACTTGTGGGAAGTCGCCCGCGATCTCTATCCCCAGCCCGAACAAGCCCGCGCTTGGGTTCTACCGCTCTTGCACCAACTGCGCCACGGCCAGGAAGCCAAAGTTCTCGAAACTTTGGAAAGTCTCCCTCAGACGATTCCCCATCTCGGGGGTCTGCTCAGCGAACTGCTCCAGCGCGAGATAAACTATTTTCAAAATCACCGCGACCACATTCATTATCAAGACAACGCCGCCAAAGGGTTTCCGGTCGGTTCAGGGGCTGTCGAGTCCGGCTGCTCGCAATTTCAAGATCGCTTCAAGCGCACGGGCCAGTTCTGGAACTCCGCATCCATGGGCCGTCTCCAAGCGCTCAAAACCACCCGACACAATGGCGATTGGGATGAGTTGTGCCGTCGGATTCCTCCCCCGATAAACTCAACCCAATCGGCACAGATCCCACACTTCAGTAATCAATAATCAAGTTTCTCCTTGAAAGCGTATAAGAGTCACCGACATCTCGCGAATGCGCCCAAAAATGTGAAAATGTGAACAAACTGTGAATATGTTGTTGACATCTGTGGCTCGCATACTTTATGTGGTGTTCACGGCTATTCCAAAGCACAATTCCTTGTATGGGGAAAACTGATCACAAGTTTTTTGAGAAATCATTTTGAACCATGCGGAAGATGCCGCATAGTCTCAATTCTTTACTATCATGATGCCGATCAATTCAGTCAAATCCGAGCTTCTGACATCGTTGAGGAGCAAGTCCCTCGTGCGGGGTGATTTCACGTTGTCCTCCGGGGCGAAAAGTAAATACTATGTGGACTGCAAGCTAACCACCTTAGACTCGAACGGAGCTTGGTTGGTTGGACAAATATTTCACAACATGATTCGTGCTGAAGAGGAGGCGCGTGGTGTCAAAATCGATGGGGTTGGCGGGTTGACGATGGGGGCCGACCCGATAGCGATTGCCACCGGAATGGTCTCCAAATGGGCGAACGATGCTGAACCGCTACAGGTTTTCATCGTCCGAAAGACTCCGAAGCAACATGGTCAGACGAAGCAAATCGAAGGGAATTTTAGCGCGGGAGACCGCGTTGTCATTATTGATGATGTTGTAACAAGGGGTGATTCAACGCTACGAGCGGTTGATGCCGTAAAGCAAGAAGGCGGGATCATCGAGTTTGTTGCGGTTTTGGTGGACCGTATGGAAGGTGGTAAAGAGAAGATTGAAGCTGCGGGAATTAAGGTTATTTCTGTGTTCACGAAAGATGATTTGCTGAATTCTCATGTCGAATTACGTGAACGAAAAGATTTCGTCGCTGCGTAGGCTCGCGAGTAAAGGAGTGTCCGCCAGCTCTCTCGATCAGATTATTGGCGAGTGCTCCGCGTTAGTGTCTGACGGGCATCATGTCTTAGCAGCTTACGTGATCCGGCACGTTTGTGAGGAAATCAATGATTCTTTGGAGGCAGATATACCTCATGCTGACCGACATTCTGCTTTGACAAATTCCATTGCCGACAAGCTTTCTTCGATACTTGAGACCATCGAAACGAATCGGACAAATGTGTCGCCTCTGCTCGAAGACTTCATTTCAACGCATCTCTCGAATCTTGCTGCACTTCGGTTTCGGTGACTCGGAATTGAGGCGACTGGTTCGATCTCGGAGCTTTCGAATTCGTGTTTGAAAAGCTTCCCTAAAACCGAGTCGTTGTTTTTGTGGTTCGATAGTTGAAGAGAGGATTCCGCGAATTCGCCTTGTTACCTGGAAATCGTTTTTGATGCGGTAGCGGCTCACGATCGCCTGAACATCTGTGAATTGGAAAACTAAGATTCTTGATGACGCTCGATGTCCGCTTTGACGCCGGGCAGGCGATCCAGGGGGGATCGCGTTCCTTGAGGATCTGCTGGCCCAGACGGCGCTGCAGAACATAGTAGGGCCCTCGTGTCACAGGCCGACCGTCTTTTTCGCCTTTGAGAAATTGCTCAGACAGACGGCCTCGTTCCATTCGATCCAGAGCGGCCATTTGTCCGAGCAGCACCGAGCGTTGTCGCTGGAGGAGGGAGTATGAGTCGGGCATGTCCTGAATTGTGTACTCCAGTGCGCAATACATCAGCCAAAAAGAGCGTGTTTCCCATGAAACTCAATTCCGGTTACTTTCTTGTCCCACACCCCCCGACGGGGTTGCGACTCGGATTGGCTTGAATTCCAAATGAATTGAGTCAAGCTGCAACCTTAATTGCAGTCTAGATCCGGAATAACCACTGAAACTCTTATGAAACTTTGTGTCTCTCTGGCGGCCGCAGTCGGAATCTTCGCTTCCGCCACAATTTTAAGCGCCCAAGAGGCTGTGCGTCCGCTGCTAACCGTCTCGGTCAAGAATCACAGCGCTCTACTGAAAGCCGCGGCCGCACTGGTCAATGCCGTCGAGCCTGGGAAAGGGGATACGCTAGACAAGGAATTCAGGAACGAATTGGGCAGCCCGGATTTGGCTGGCATTGATGCGAATCGCCCGTGGCAAATCGCGCTCTGGTTTAAAGGAATGGGTGTTCCACCCGTTTTCGCGACATACGTTCCGGTCAGCGATTTTGAGGCATTCGAAAAGGGGCTCCTCCCGGGAAAGTTGTTGCGGGGAAAACAGAATCAGAATGAAATTGTTTCAGCGGGCGGACACGCAATCGTAATCCATCGTAACGACGGCAACGCTGCCATTGCCGCGGACGACCGTGCCTCAGTCCGCCGCTGGGAACAGTCCGTTCCGAAATCTGAAACCCACGCGCTGCATCTGAACCTGGGAATGGATGATGCCGTCCGGTTGCAGGTGATCAGCACGCTGGCATTCGGAAAAATGATGCTCGGCCAAACATTCAGCAATCCCCAATTCACAAACCAAGGCAGATTCAATCCCGCGGCGATGACGGAAATGATCGGCTTATATTTCCAAATCTTGGAGGGCGTTGTGAAGGGGCTCGATCAGCTTCATGTCGAGGCGGATGTCACCGCGGAGCACATTGCGATTTTCAAACGGGTAACGCCTCTGGCGGAAACGGACCTTGCGGAATGGCTTCGACCTGGAAAAGGCGGCTTGGAAAAACTGGTTCCGTTCTTGGATCCCGAGGCGACGATCGCTTTTGCCGCGCGGGTCGGCGCTGGTCCTGGCGCTTTGGACTTCATGAAAAAAGCAATGCGTCTCGGATTTCAGATGCAGAATCAAACGGAAGATGAAGCAACCGTTCAGCGTACGGATGAATTGATGAAGGCAATGCTTCCCATGGCGTTTGCCGGTTCCATCCATCTCGACGACGGGTACCGGTTTGGAGGTGTTTACGAGATTCCTGGCAATGATGCCGCGAAGGTTTATGGACAGATGCTCGACTGGATGAACTCCTTGATGGAGAACCAAGTGGGCAAGGACAAGATGTACTCAAGCTTCGCATTGAAGCGTGGAGTGCGAAAAATCGGCGAAATCGGAGTCGATCATGCGAGCATTGGGATCAACATGGACTCGCCGGCTTTTCAATCGCCGCAACAAAAAGCGGTGCTTGAAAGAATGTGGCCCGGCGGCAAGCTCGAGGTTGAATATGCTCTGAAAGGAAACCGCCTGCACATGGCGGCAGGGACGACTCTCGAAAAGGTGATGACGCCTTCCAATGCGCCGCAAGCGCTTGCAGTGGATCCCGAAACCGCGTCGGTGGGACACATCAATATTGCGGCGCTCATGAAAGGAACCATTGCCTCTAATCCGTTATTGCCTCCGCAGATGCAGGCTAAATTCAAACAACTCGATCCGAAAGGTTTGTCGATTCCGTTCAAAGTTAACGTGGACGGCCAGCTCAAGTCGGAAGCGCGCATACCGATTAAGCTGGTCTCAGCCTTGGGCCAGCTCAGGTAACGTGTTCCGGCATCAGTTTTCGTCTTTCGTCTTTCGAAACACGATAACGTGTTGCCGTGGCAAATCACGAATGGTCTCAATCCATTCGAGAGGCAGCGAGGCCGCTTCTTTTTTCACCTGCGCTTCGGACATTTTGTGAAGCCGCTTGATCGGAACGGAAGGGTCCTCCAATCGATACTCCACAAATGCCACGCGTCCGCCCGTCTTCAACGAACGGCAGATTGCATCCAGCATCTCAAACGGAAACTCGAATTCGTGATACACATCGACCAAGAGCACCAAGTCTAGCGTGTCTGGAGGCAGTTTCGGGTCGTTTTCGGTTCCGAGGACCAGCTTGAAATTCGTAATCTCGAGTTCAGCCATTTTTTTGGCAAGCAAGTCGAGCATCTCCTCCTGAATATCGACGGCGTAAATAGTGCCTGCCGCGCCGACTTCCTTTGCCATTCGGCGCGTAAAATATCCCGTTCCCGCGCCAATATCCGCCGCTGCATCACCCGGTTTCAGCTTCAACAATTTGACCAGTAGATTCGGTTGTTCTTCCTCCTCACGTTCCGGACGTTCCAGCCAGTCTGCGCCGAGATGCCCCATGACATGGGATATTTCTCGTCCCATGTAAAATTTTCCAATTCCGTCTCGATCGTGCTGTTCGCGTGTTTCGTAGCGTGGTTTCTCGCGTTCGGTTGACCTTGCGGCCGATTCCGCGGAAAAAACATCGCCAGCCTTGGAGATAAACATCGCCGAGGCGAGCCACAAAACGATCGTCGTGTGAGAAACGCTTGATCTACTAGCTCTATTAGCAACGGCTGGAACCGCGAAATACGCGGACCATGCGGAAGAAGAACAGATTGGAAAAATCACCATGTTCGCCAATAAGCTCAGCGCACGGCCGAGTCTAGGCCCTCTGGTTTCGCGTATTCCGCGTATTCCGCGTATTTCGCGGTTTGGAACAGCCGAGTCTATGCTGATTAGCATGACGGCATCATAGCCACTTACCTCTCACGTTCAATTCAATCTTTCCCCTTCGGATCTGGCAGTGGTTCACGCATCGCGAATTGGGGCCATCAACCCCTTGCCCCTCATGGTGGGGCTGTGTTGCCGCACAGCCCTAATATCAGGGTGGCGCAGCGACGCCACCCTACCAGATCGGTCGGCATGTTCATGTGTAGGGGCCGACGGATTGTCAACGGCATCACTACGGCTCAGGCATTGCAGTCGAGGCAGTGAATTCCGCGAAGCACGATCCCTGAATTACTTCGCCAACTTGGCTGCCGCCTCGGTTCTGGCTTTGGCGAGCACACTGGCGAGGGACACGGGCACTCCGCCTTGGCGTTTGCTTTCGTCGGCGGCTTCCATAAACGCAAATACCTCGATTGTCTCCTCCGGCGCAACCGGAACAATGCCAGTCTTGAAGAATCGCCCAATTTCATTGCAGAGTTCCTGATAACCACCGCCTCGTTCGGCGGGCACGATCGCTTTTGTTCCGAATGCCACCGCCCCGGATGAGGCGTTGTTCTTGCGGATGCCTCGATACGTGCCGACGCGTCCGTCCTTCCAAACGCCAGATACAACGTCTGTGTCCTCGGTTTGAATTCGCGTCACTGTTTCGCAACCGGTTCCCATCAGCGCGTATAACGGTTCGATCCCGTGAATTCCGTAGAAAAACATGTCCGGAGTGCCTTCTTGATAGGTGCATGAACCCCATGTGACTGCTCCCACAATCTCACCAAGTTCTTTATTCTTTAGGAGCCCTTGTATACCTGGAACGAACCGAAGCGACGAACTCGAGAATATCGGCACGTTCCGTTCCTTCGCCAATTTGTAAATCGCGACCACGTCCGCCAGCGAACCGGCGGCTGGTTTGTCGATAAACATCGGTTTGCCGGCCTTGATCACAGGAATGGCCTGTTCGAGGTGAATCCTTCCATCTACGCTTTCGAGAAGAACGACATCCACTTTTTCGAGAAGCTGCGGGATGGTATCGACAATCTCGATTCCCATCTTGCGCAATTGTTCCGTGAACCCTTTGACGCGGTCGCGGCTTGCGGGCATGTCTGTTCCACCCGGATATCCCGCCACGATCTTGATGCCGGCCAAATCGCCTGCGGCCTTGGAATCGTTGAAGATTTTGGCAAAAGCAGGAACATGCGAAGTATCCAATCCGATCATTCCCGCTCGAATCGGAGCGGGATCAGCGGCGTGAACCGAAACGCAAAGGATCAAAGCAAACCAGGAGAGGGGAGCACAAAACACGAAGTTTCGACGTTGGAGCAGATTCAGATGGTTCATAGATTCAGGTGGTGTTCGAGCGGAGACAATAATCCGTGAATCAGATGGACGGAAGGCAATATTCCGGTGCGAAGCAACTTAAGATGAGTTTGCTCCGAAAGTGGGAGGGAGAGGCTCCAGCCGAACCCTGAAATCCGCCCAAGATCGGGTTCGACGGGAGTCTCACCCTCCCAGAGGAAACGAGGAACGCGCGGTGAATTGGCCGTTTGATTGATAGTTTGACCGGCGAAAGGCCATTTCCTAGACTCGCCCTCCATTTTATGAATGTCCTAATCTGCGATCCGGTTTCACCGAAAGGCATCGCGCTTTTAGAAAGGCGCTCCGAATTTTCGGTGACGGTACTGCCGAAGCGTTTGTCTGAAGCGGAGCTGGTCCTGATCGTGGCGGACGTGACGGCTTTGGTGGTGCGCTCGGAAACCAAGATTACCCGAAAGGTGCTTGAATCGGCGCCGAACCTCCGCGTCGTGGGGCGCGCGGGCGTGGGAGTGGACAATGTCGATGTGGAAGCTGCAACAGAACGCGGAATCGTCGTCATGAACACTCCCAGTGGAAACACCATTTCGACGGCGGAACTGACCTTTTCGATGTTAATGGCGCTCGCCCGTAAGATTCCGCAGGCTCATCTATCGATGAAAGCAGGCGAGTGGAATCGAAAGGCGTTTCAGGGGGTGGAGCTTTACAACAAGACACTTGGAATCCTTGGAATGGGCCGGATCGGGAGCGAGGTCGCGAGGCGGGCAATTGCCTTCGGAATGCGCGTTCTGGCCTACGACCCCTATCTGGCGCTCTCCCGAGCAAAGGCGCTGCAAGTGGAGCTTGTCGAACTCGACGAGCTGTATCCGCGTTCCGACTTCATCACGGTGCACATGCCCATGGGGGATGAAACACGAGGAATGATCAATGCCGCGGCGTTCGCCAAGATGAAGCAGGGCGCGCGGGTTCTGAATTGCGCGCGGGGCGGCATCATTAACGAGGGCGATTTGCTCGAAGCCATAAAGAGCGGGCGAATCGCGGGTGCGGCGCTTGATGTGTATGAAGTCGAACCTCCTCCGGCCGGCTTTGCGCTCCGGGATTTGCCGCAGGTGATTATGACGCCTCATCTTGGTGCGAGCACTGAAGAAGCTCAAGAGAACGTCGGCATCGAGGTCGCCGAAGCAATCACCGACTATTTGCTGAACGGTGCGGTTCGCAATGCTGTCAATCTTCCGAATCTTGACAGCAAAACATACGCGTTGGTGCGGCCCTACTTGGACCTTGGCGAAAACCTCGGGCGGCTGCTGGCACAATTGGCGCCCAAGCGAAACGATCGTCTCGTCGTTACCTATGGGGGCAAAGCCACACAACTTCCCGGCGATCCGATAACTCGCAGTGTTTTGAAAGGCTTTTTGGAGTCCGCGGGTGGAAAGGATGTCAATCAAGTCAATGTTCGCACTCTTGCGAAGTCTCTGGGATTGCTCGTCGAAGAGATTAAGTCGAACGAGGAGACGGACTACAATGAATGGCTGCATGTCGCGGTTCATTCGGGCGAACAAAAATTCTCAGCCGGCGGGACTTTCTACGGATCGCACACACAACCGCGCATCGTCCGAGTGAACAGCCATCCTGTCGAGATTGTTCCATCTGGAGTGCTGTTCTTTATGACAAACAGGGATCGGCCCGGCATCGTCGGCTACATCGGCACCCTTATGGGCAAACACGAGGTGAACATTGCCAACATGAGCCTGAGCCGTGAAAAAGTGGGAGGATTGGCCCTGACCGTGCTGAGTCTGGACAGCGTTCCTCCGGAGAGCGTGCTCGCGGAAATTCAAAAAGATCCGGATATCAGCAACGTCCGTGTCGTCAAACTCCCAGGTTGACTATGAGCGCAAACGACAATTCAGTTTCATATTTGGGTTTCGGATCGATTCAAACGCTTCCGCACCTGTCCGACAGAAAATTTCCTTCGATTGCCTCGCGCTCGCGCGGAACCATGGAAAACCCGGCGCGCGCGCGTCTGATTCCGATCGATTGCAGAACTTTGTACCGATTCTGCGTCCTGGCGGTTTTTTTTGCCTCGTGCGCTTTTCCGCTCCCTTTCGTCTCGGCGCAAGACACTGTCAAGTCAGGAGCAGCAACCAAGACCGCTGCGAGTTTCAGCAACCTCTTCCCGGACCAAGTGCTGGCGCGCTGGAAAGGCTTCGAAATCACCCAGAGCCAAGTGGACGAGATGTATCTGGCGTTTAAGTCGCATCGCGCGGCGATCGGAGTGCAGGTTTCCGAGGCCGCGAGGGAAGAGATTGAGGCGGAAATCCTGGATAAACTGATTTCTACCCGGCTTTGTCTTAACCGTGCCACCCCGGCGGACAAAGCGCGCGCCAAGGAGTTAGCCGACAAGTTTGTGGTTGAACAAATAAGGCTCACGCCCTCGGAAGACTCGTTCAATCGCCAACTTCTTGCCGTAGGAATGACTCCGGAGAAATTCCGCGCACAGGTTCTGGAGCAGGCGATTGTGAAAACGGTGATCGATCGTGAGATTCCAATTTCGAGAACCGTGACAGACGCGCGAGTCCGCGAGTTTTACGAGGGAAATCCCGTGCTGTTTCGGGAACCCGAATTGGCGCGAGTGAGTCATATTCTGATTTCGACTCAGAACTCCGATCCGAATCTTCCGATGCCGGAACAACAAGTCATGGAAAGACGCAAACGGGCCGAGGCGGTTCTTGCTAGAGCGAAGGCTGGAGAGGATTTCGCGAAGTTGGTGCGGGAGTTTTCTGACGACGAGGCTTCCAAGAACACTGGCGGCGATTACACAATCGCCCATCTGGAGGATGATCCGAACCGGGCCGTGGTCCCGGAATTCGAGGCCGCCGCGTTTTCACTCGCAACGAATCAGATCAGTGACGTGATCACCACTCGATACGGATTTCACATCATCAAAGCGTTGGAGAGGATTCCAGTGAAACGGAAGGAACTCGCTTCGGTTGCGGATCGGATCAAGGAGACACTTCTGCAGGAGGACGTTCAGAAGGCGCTCCCTGAATATATTGCAGGGCTCAAAAAAGAGGCGGGTGTCGAGATTCTCACCCGCAAGGCGCCCCGGTAGTTCCGAATCAGTATTTCTTGGTGAATTTCTTGCGGGACTCCTCTTCGACAGGGGGAGGAGCCGTCTCGCGCTCAGCTTGCTCCGGAAGTCCCGACGCGCCCGATCTCGGTGACTCTGAAGACGGAGAACTGCCGGGTTTCTCATCAACCGCTTCCACAAAGGCCATGCGAAGTGTCATGAGGCTCTGCTTCAACAAACCGTCTTCCTGATGGTTGAGATTGCCTTTCGTTTTCGACTGAAGCATTTCGAGCTGATCAATAATGAGTTTGGCAGAGTCGAGATCCTTGATGGCCTCCTTAGTCTCGGGATGCGGAACTTTGCCGAGCAGCATGAAAGCCATGTTCGTCTGTTGAATGACCAGGTTCGCAAAGAGCGCGAACGCCTGATCCTGGCCGGAGGCGGCTCCGGACTGTGGTTGAGATAGTGAGTTTTCCATCATGATCCTTTGTGCTTGCGATGCCGCCGAATTTCGGCGGTCAGAAAACGGATGAGATGCCTGAACCGGGACTCCAAGTCAACCGCTTCCAATATAGTTTGTCTATCCGCGGGCTCCGTCAATAGAGCGCACGACACCAAATCCGCCATTTGATCCGGATCCTCCAGTGTCGCCAAATATTTAATCACCTGCTTGAGAGAAAACATTGGAGACAGTCCGCCGTCGTCAACGCTCTCGTTCCGGTTCAAGTGTTTCATCGCGTGGACAGGAAAATCCAGACCTTGTTCCAACCTTTTCCCAACCAAGTCCATCACTTTCTGAGTGAGCCCATCGACACAAGCATTCTTATCTCCGGTTGTCACCAGGGGCCGTATTCGCTGCACTCGGTAAGGTCTGTACTTGACCGTCTTCTCCAGTTCCACACGAGCGATGCCCTGGAGAATTAAATGAGAAGTGCCGTCCCGGTTTCCAACCGAAGCGCGAATTAATCCCAAGCCCGCGATCTGCGAAGGGATCTCGCTGGTGCGACCCGGCTTCTGCATCGCCACGGAGAGCATGCGATGCGTGTTCAGAGCGTCCGCGAGCATTTGACGATAACGCGGCTCGAAAATGTACAATGGAAGCATCGCTTGTGGAAAGAGCGTCGCGTTCGGCAAAGTCATCACCGGAACCTCTTTAGGAAGTTGCATCGTCACAATTTAGGTTGAATCGCAAGCAATTCAAGGCGAAGATGCGGGCTTGCAAAACTGGTTTTCTCTGCGCATGGTTGGGACGATATGAACACTAAAGTAGTGGCCATTATTCTGTTCGTTGTCAGTCTCGGACTAGCCTGCGGTTGGTACTATCGGCACGCCCAAGCAAACGAGGAAAGCCTTGAAAAAGCGGCTGAAATCGAGGGGCTAACCAACAAGGTTTCCGAGATTACGATGAAGTTTGAAGAGCAGAAACTGGTCAACACAAGTTTGGAGCGCGACCTCGAAAACCGGACAGCCGAGCTGAAGGTTTACTCGAATGATCTGGCGCGTGTGACATCAACGCTCACACAAACCCAAACATCCGCGAAGGCGGCGGAAGAGGCCTCGAAGGCGGAGATTCTTCGCAAGGACGCGCAAATTGCGGAACTCGAAGCCGAACGGGATGGCCTTAGCAAGCGCATGACAGAACTCAATAGTTCCATTGGGAATTTGGAAGGAAAAATTGCGGAGACTCAACGCCGGCTGGAGGAGTCCGAAGGGGACCGTGAGTTCCTTCTTGTAGAATTGAAACGGCTTCAAACCGAAAAAGCAGAGCTCGAACGACAGTTCAATGACATGGCTCTTCTTCGCGAACAGGTTCGCCGGCTCAGGGATGAAATGTCCATATCGAGGAGGCTCGATTGGATTCGTCGTGGTCTATACGGAAGTTTCAAGAAGGGGGGCGAACTTCTCCAACAAGGATTTTCATCGGAACCGGCGCAGACCAATTACAATTTGAACGTCGATCTGAGTGTGGACGGCTCGGTCAAGTTGACCGCGCCTTCGACCAACTCGCCCGCGTCCGACAATGTT
Organism: Verrucomicrobiota bacterium; assembly: GCA_027623095.1. Lineage (GTDB taxonomy): Bacteria > Verrucomicrobiota > Verrucomicrobiia > Limisphaerales > SIBE01 > JAIPJX01. Next base: position 31,987 of record JAQBVM010000011.1, on the reverse strand, counting down.
CCTCCAGACAAATGATCCTTCCGAGTCTGCTGTCGGATTCGTACGGCCGGATCATTCGCGACCTGCGCGTGAGCCTTACGGATCGGTGTAACTTTCGTTGTCTTTATTGCCTTCCTGAGACTGAAGAGGCGGCCAATTTTTACAGAAGCCGTTTTCATCCCGTTCGCAATCCGCTCCCGGCAACCCACAAACTCCCTGAGTGGATGCCACGTTCCGAATTGCTGACGTTCGAGGAAATCGAGCGCCTCGTGCGTCTTGCGGCCGGATTGGGTGTTCGCAAGATCCGTTTAACAGGAGGCGAGCCTCTGCTGCGGCAGGGAATCGAATCTTTAATCGAGAAGCTAACGCGAATTCCCGGGATCTCGGATCTAGCGATGACAACAAATGGCTTTCTGTTTGCGCAAAAGGCCAGAGCGCTAAAATCCGCCGGGCTTCATCGAATCAGTTTCAGCATGGATTCCCTCGACCCTGCCAACTTCAAAAAGATGACGGGACGCGCGGGTCTGGATGAAGTGCTCGCGGGAATCTCGCTCGCCCAGGAACTCGGCCTTAATCCGGTCAAGGTTAACGCCGTGGTCATTCGCGGACTCAACGATCATGAAATCGAGGATCTGGCGGAGTTCGCTCGCGAAAGGAATTTGAGCTTTCGGTTTATCGAGTTCATGCCTCTTGACTCCAGCCGGTCTTGGCTCAAAGAGATGGTCGTGCCGTCTGCGGAGATTCTCATGCGCCTGAGATCCAAGTTTGATCTTCGGCAGGTCGCGGCATCCAATCCATCGGAGACAGCTCGCCGATGGTCCTTCCCGGGAGGAAGAGGTGAGATTGGAATTATTGCGCCTGTCACCGAGCCTTTTTGCGGACACTGCAATCGAATTCGGCTAACGGCTGACGGAAAGATTCGAACATGCCTCTTCAGTGTAAGCGAACACGATCTTAAGGGAGCGCTTCGCGGTGGGGCGTCTGACTCGGATCTGGTCGATCAGTTGAGATCGATTGTTTGGCAGAAGGAGGATCGCCATCACATCGGAGAAGCTGAGTTCAAAACTCCCTCTCGATCGATGAGTTGCATCGGCGGATAACGCGACGTCCTATCGAATGGTTGTGGAGCCAGGCCGGTTTACCCGGAATTCGGGAATGACCCCAACACTTTGACCAGGTTACAGTGCATTTCGAGGTGCTTGATCGACTCGGCAACATTCGTATCTTCGAAATGCCCGTCGCAATCGATGAAGAAATAGTATTCCCAAGCCTTGCGCTTGTTCGGCCTCGACTCGATTTTTGTAAGATTCAACCGAAACCGGCGCATCGGCGCCAAGGCTCGGTGCAACGCTCCAACTTTGTCCGCAATCCCAATCATCAAACTAGTGCGATCCCGCCCGGTCGGAGGGCTGCATTGGCGGCCCAAGACCAAGAAACGCGTCGCGTTCGTCGAATTATCCTGAATATCACGCTCGAGCAAACGCAATTGATACCGTTCCGCCGCCAGCACACTGGCAATGGCGGCGGCGTTCTTTTCCGTTGCGGCCAATTCTGCGGCGCGCGTTGTGGAAGAACTTTCGATGAACTCGACATTGGGAAGATGAGTCTGCACCCAGGCCCGGCACTGAGCGAGCGCTTGAGGATGCGAGTAAAGTTTCTCGATTTCTCCAACCGTAACGTTTCCGATCAAGCATTGCTGAATGGGCAGGACAATCTGAGAGACAATCTTAAGATCGCTATCGACGAGCATGTCCAAGGTGTGCGTCACAACGCCCTCCGTGGAGTTCTCAACGGGAACAACTCCGTAGTCAGCCCTGTTTTTGCTGACTTCATTAAATACATCCGCGATCGTTTTCTGCGCCGCGTACCGCAGGCTGGATCCAAATCGCCGAATTGCCGCTTGATGAGTGAACGTCGCTTCCGGCCCGAAATAGGCGACCGTCATCGATTTCTCGAGCGACAGCGAACTGGACATTATTTCGCGGTAGATTGCTCGCAGCGATTCATCCGTCATCGGCCCGTTGTTCAACTTGCATGCTCTTTCGAATACCGCCAGTTCCCGGTGTGGCGCGTAAATCTCTTTCCCGGACTTGAGCTTGAGAGCGCCAATCTTTAGCACGTGTTTGGTTCGCTCGTTGAGCAGCTTGACAATCTTTTCGTCCAATTTGTCGATCGCCTTGCGATGATGGGAAAGGTTCATGGCGGGCATGCGCATCAAGCGATTACAGTTTAATTCGCATCTTCTCCTTCTGCCACGGGCGCAGAGTCAGACGACGCGCTTTCAGGATTCGCCGCGGACTGAGCGGTGTCCGAATGTCGAGGCTCCCCGTTTGCATCAGAGGTGAGTTGAACTGGCGGCGCTGTGGCCAGTCCGGGATCCACGGTAAGCAAAGCTTCCGGTTTCTCGACAACAATGCGCCGGAGTTCATCCGCCGCGGGCAATTCATCGAGATTTCGCAAGCCGAAGTATTCGAGAAATTGAAGCGTTGTTCCGAAGGTCATAGGTCTTCCCACCACATCAGCGCGTCCCCGTTGCTCAATTAAACCACGCTCGATGAGGGTCTGAAGAACTCCATCTACTGAAACACCACGGATTTGTTCCATTTCCGCGCGTGTCAAAGGCTGTCGATAAGCGATGATAGCCAATGTTTCGAGAGCGGGTTGCGACAACTTGGGAGCCCGGCCGCGTCCGCCGCCAGCGGATTTAAGCCAGGGCGCGTATTCGGGTCGGCTGACGAATTGCCATGATCCTGCGACACACATGAGGCGATAACTGTGCGTGGCCTCCATGTAATCTCTTTCGAGCGCTTCCAAGGTCTCCGTTAGATCGGCTTCCTTCGGCTTCCTAAATTCCACAATTGCCGGGTCATCCGATTGCTCCGCTGCGGCGGTGCAAACGTCGCGAAGTTCCCGAGTGCTCATGGGCTTTTCCGACGCGAACAGGACTGCTTCGAGAATTAGCTTCAGTTCCATGATTCGGGCGTCGGACCATCGGCTCCTGCGTGATCTGGTTTCAGAGGGTCGTACCGTGGCGCCAAGGGCGCTGGTGTATCGCTGACACTCAGCACAATCTCGCTAAAAGGTTCCTGCTGGAAAACGGCCAACTGCTTCAGGCGAATAAGCTCCAACATTGCCAAAAATGTCACCACCACTTCCGTTCGGCTCGTGGTCCCCTCGAATAATTCGGAAAACCGAACGCGAGACCGGCTGTTCAGAATTCCCATGAGATGTTCAATCTTTTCGCTGACCGTCCATTGATCTTCAAAAACATCGCGGGTTTCGCTGGGTTTGTTGAATCGCTTCAATACGGCCCCGACGGCAGTGATCAAATCGAACAGACTCACTTCATGTCGTAACGGGGGCTGATCCACTGGGGGTTGGAATTTGCCGGGCTGGCGCGGGAATGAGTTCGCCTGGATGGTTTCGAGCTCTTGAAACTCGGAAGCGGCATCTTTGAATTTTTTGTATTCTACCAACTTCCGTATCAAATCCCAGCGTGGATCATCGATTAGATCGTCCTCTTCGACGGCTGCCTGTTGGTCCACCGGCAGCAACTCCCGGCTCTTGATATACATCAGCGTGGCCGCCATCACCAAGAAATCTCCCGCGACATCGAGATCCATCTGCCGCATGACTTCGATATATTCAATAAATTGGCCAGCAATCTTTGTCAGATTTACCTGGTAGATATCGACCTCCTCTTTCTTTACCAAGTAAAGAAGGAGATCCAACGGCCCTTCAAAGACTTCCAGCTTGACTTTGTTTTCAATCATTGCGCGTTCCGGCGAGCCGAAAACCCAGCCGGTTCCAGGAGAATACCGATTCCGCGCAGGATTTGGCAACGCTAGAACAACTGAGATCGATATGCGTGACCTCCGCTGGAAACTACACTAGGATTCCCGCGCCATGATTGACCAGAATCAGACCAAGACTTCCCAAAAAGAATCGGAGGAACCCGGCGAGGCAGCGATTGAAGTGCCGAAAAACACTGAACAAACGACAGCCTCCGGCACAAGCGAGTTCTTAAATTCAAACCCGCTGACGCCGGAGGAACAAATGGAGCTTTACGAAAATCAGCTCAAAGAGGACGACTGGGGACATCAGCCCTGTTAACGCGAATTAATCGGGCTAGACCGGGTCGCGGTATTACACGAATAGGAGGACGGCGGTTACGTCGATATTGGGAGGGTGAGGCTCCGCCGAACCCTGGAATCCGTTGAAGAATGGATTCGACAGGAGAATCAGATCGTCCCAGTGACGAACAGCAATCACGGCGAGGCAGGTCCATAATAGGGATCTTCTTCCATGGCGCAACGAGGGTTTCGATCCCGCTAGTGTGACTCGTTTTTCTGTGGGTGGTCTTTGAGCGGATTGACGGTCTGATGATCGAGCGCCGAAGCGGCGATTGATCGGTTCTTTGGCAACGGATCGTTAAGTCCTCGGCTCAGAGCGGCGAGGACTTCTTCTGTCTGTGGTTCAATGGCTCCTAACCCAACAATGGCGGCTCTCCGAACCATCGGATCCGCGTCCTCGAGCGCGCGCTCAAACTGGGGGACGTACGAGGGGGATCTGCGCTTGGCCAAGACGTGAACGGCCGCTTTGCGCTGCGAGACGGTGGCGGTGTCTGCGTTTAGAAATCCCAGAATCCGTGCCGTAATCTCTGCGTCCGGTTCGATCTCCGAGAGAGCTACAGTGGCAGCCCATTGAACACTCGGATCAGGATCGCCGAGCGCTTCGATTAGGACCGGAACGATCTTGCCGTCTATTCTGTTAGAGGGCGTGATGGGAGGCGGAGGTTGGGTCATGTGCCGTTGGACCGCCTTAGGGAAATTGAGCCAAGCGCGCCGGTAATAGGGCTGCCAAAAAGGTTCCCTCCGCTCCAACCGCCGGGCGAGGTAGGCCGCGGCATCCGGCCCCAGCACACGTAAAGCCTCCAGCGCTCTAAGGGCGGCACGATCATTCTCCGCTCGCTTGATGGGATTCGGTTCCTGTAGAAACTTTCGATTCCACTCTTCCAAATAGAAAGTGATCGGCTTTCCATTGATTTCAGGAGTTCGAGGACCAATGCGATCGAGACAGACCAATACACCGATTGCCACAGTGAGGAGTGCGATCATCACAATTGTGGATCGGGTTCTTTTGGTCATGTGTTTACGGGAAATTAATCACCCGCTCGGCCGCAGACCTATTTTCTTCGAGCGCGTCCTTTGTTCGATAAAGAATTCTTGCAGCAACGCTTTGCACTCGTCTTCACGAACTCCAAAAGTGATCTCACACCGGTGGTTGAATGATGGAAATTGCAGCAGATTCAAAACGCCGCCGGCAGCGCCCGACTTTGGATCGCTGAGCCCAAAGACGACCCTCGCAAGACGCACATGCACGATAGCTCCGGCACACATTGCGCACGGTTCTTTTGTCACGTACAGAGTGCAATCGGTTAGGCGCCAGTCGCCCACGGATTCTTCAGCCTGGGTGAGCGCCAGCATTTCCGCATGAGCGGTCGCGTCCCTGAGAACTTCCACCTGGTTCGAAGCGCGCGCAATGACCCGCCCTCCTCGCACAACTACCGCGCCGATCGGAACTTCCCCGGACTGGCGCGCGCGCGCGGCTTGGCGGATCGCTTCCCCCATGAAATAGTGGTCGCTCTGGAGATCGATGATTGTTTCGCTAGGCATCGTCGCGGGTCGTGGATCTCGATTTGCCCCTGTCAAACCGACTTTGATTCCTCAAGGGTCCATTCGTTCCGCCCGCCTGATCCGGCGTGGCAATGGGCGGCAAAAAACCCTCTGCGATGTGCCCAAAACAAAGGCCAAAGCCGCTCGCGATCTGTCATGGGGATTTGAAGATCTTCCAGGGCCTCGGGAGCGAAAAAGCGGAACGTTCCCTCTTTGTTCGGCCTCGGAACGTTCAACAATCGTGGCTTGATCTCGAACAGGAACATCAACCAATGAGCCGCGCCGTTACAACCGTGTTCGCTCACCAAACCCGCAAGCCGCAAATCCGCGTGGCCGATGCGAATCTCCATTTCCTCAAACGCCTCCCGGCACGCGCATGCATACGGTGATTCGCCAGTATTCGTTTTCAGTTTTCCGCCGCAAGGACTCCACAAATCTTTGTTTGGCTCCTTTTTTCGTTTAAGCAGGAGCACTTCCTCGCGTTCGCTAAAACAATAAAGAAGCGTTGCAATCCGATACGGCCGCGCCATTTTTCGAGTGAATCAGCAAATTGGAGAGACGGCAAGTCAACCTGCACGACCTCGGCCACACTCCAGCGATAGAATCGCCTTAAGGAATAACACGTTCGAAAACGATCATCCGGCCGGTGCTGCGCTGAAGCGATGTGGATAAGCCGTGGAAAAGTACTTTCGGCCAAATTCGTGCCGCGCTCACCAAATCTCTCACGGCAATATCACAAGGTCCACGATTTCGCCGGGGCGAATGCGCAAACCGGGCGGAAGGGAGACCTCGATCGGCAACCCAACATCTGCCGCCCCTGCTGGACGCTGAATTGCCAATGCTTTGCTCACGGTCTCAAACTGAGTTCCCACATGCGATATCGCGGCCATGCGCACCGTCGGGGGTGCCGAACGGATTCGAATCTCCACGGCCATGCCAATTTCCGGTTCGATTGATAACGGTTGTCTGAGATATCCCACGATCCGGTTCGATTCCAGAGCGGCTAGGGCAATAATTGGGTCGCCATTCTGAACGTTTTCGCCTGCCTGCCTATAAATCGAGCTGACCATTCCATCGATCGGTGCCGTTAGGGTAACCGGACCAAGGTTGCTTTCCGCAAGCCGCAGCCTCTGTTCTTGGGCTTCAAGAGCCGCGCTAATGGCTGCAAAGGCCGAACCAGCCGTCTCCGTCTTTCCGAGTGTGGCAAGAGTTTCGAGGGTTTTCTCCATTTCCGCGGTCATTTGCTCGATTTCTTGGACCTCTGTCCTGAAACGATCTCTCTCTTTTAGACTTTCATCGTACCGGTCTTCGGAAACGACCTTTTCCAGAAACATCTGTTCGTCGCGCCGCAATTCGTTTTCGGCTCGCGCTAGTTTCACTCGAGTCGAGGCAAGTCGAATCTTCTGAAGCAGCCATTCCAAACGCAACTGCTCATAGTCGGTCGCATTCCTTTGACCCGTAAGACGCGGTTCCATGCGGGCGCGCAAGATGTCGATTTGGGATTGAAGCAGCGCAAGTTGAGTGCGTGGATCATTTGGAATCAGCACCGCGAGCGCCTCGCCCTTAGAGACTCTTTGGAAGCGGCTTACGTCGATCCGTGCAAGCGTTCCTGCGTGCGGACTAGAAACGCGAGACTCGACAGTCTCGGCTTCCCCTTGAAAAGTGGGCGCTCTGACGTACTGGCTCCACATAAAAGCCACCGCTCCCACCGTAGCAAGAAGGACGATGCCCGGAACGAAGCGGAGTCTAAATTCACGCCATTTCCGTTCGATCGGAATGGGAATCGGCGGCAAACGGTCTTTTGGATCAGATTTCAGACTCATCTTCCGCTTTCAAGCTCGATACACGCGACACGCCCGCCAAACCGCGCAATTCCGCCAATAACTCTTCGACCCGCGCCGCGTCCCGGAGAAGAAGTCGGTATGAGAGATCGACGCCCTCATAGCCTTCGTTTGAACGCTGACTGGCGCGATGCGCTCGCAGTGTGTGTCTTTCCAGCAGTCCCGACAGCGCCGCCAATTCGGCGATCGGACGCTCCCAGTGAAGGTTGACAATTAAGTCGAAGCGATGGCGGCTTCCAAAGCTGGTGTACCAAAGAAACAGAAAAATCACCATCACCAACAGGCAACCAAATATCGCCGACGTAAACTTTTGCGTGCCGCAAGCCATCCCCAACACAATGACTGTCAGCACAAAGGTCGTGTCCAATGTGTCGCGCAGGATATTTCGAAACCGGACAATCGCGAATACCGCCATGAGGCCGAAAGCGGTCACCAAATTGTTGCTCAAAACCTGCATCACAAGAGCGACCAATACCGGCATGACGACGAGCGAATTGACAAAGGACTTCGAGTAAGAAAGACCGACATGGGTCAGCATATAGACCCAAGCGGTGATTTGACCGCACAAAAATGACAGGAGCAATCCCAGCACCAGCATCGGCATATTTAGGGGAGCCGCGCCAAAATCACCGCTGACAAACCAGTTATTCATGCGACCGATGAAACTCCCGTCGTATTGGTCCGCTCCTTCCTAAGCATCTTGCGATCAACCGCCTTCTGCATGGCTTCCCGATTCGATTGAAGGAAGGGGCTGAGAGAATGTTCTCCCATCAGAACGACACCATCAACATATTTCGCGGCCGAACACTGGGTGAGACCAAAGACTCTCACGAGTTCTCGAAACCAATCGGGAAATCGACCCGTGAATTTGAGTTCCAACACAACATTGGGGCCGAACACATAAACCGGATCTCTAAATTGTGTCGAGAATCGAGCCGTTGATTCCGATTCGCATCGAACTTGCCGATCCATGGTCACTCGCGCCGAGTTGTCGCCTGAACTCATCCATGCCTCCCTCAAATAGGCAACATGCGCTTTCGGGCGCGCTTTGATTTCAATCAGCAATTCGCAAAAGCGCTGAACCGCTATCAACTGCTTCGGATCCTCCGAAAGCAAATGACTTGAAGCCGGCAGATGCCCCGCCAAAAGCCAATCGACCGCGTCCCGGCGCACGGACCCTCGTTGCTTCAGAATCGCATCGTTGACTCTCCTCTTAATCTCGAAATAGACCGGAGAATCAGTACTGTCTCCGTAGAATCGAATCCTTAATTTGTAGCGATTCTTGTTCCCGTTAATGGTGTGCCAGTAGGTCGTCAACTCCTCTGAGTCGATGTATAGGCTGTGAACAGGATACGAAAGGTTCGGCTGAGTGGCGCCGAACTCGTCGATTTCCAGGTAGCTCTGCACAAAATTCCGCACAGCCAACGCGACGCGTTCACTGAGCAGGTATTTCAATTCGAACCGCTGTGGTTGAAGCCTATCCAAACCCATAAGGCGTGTTACAGAAGCAATGTATCAATAAATCCATTGACTGTTCCTATTGTAAGCAAATCGCAGCATAAATGTCACATCGTTTTCAAGGTTTAGCTCATTCCAGTCCTTCAAACTAACAGATGCTACCGCTCTCGAAAGGTAAATTCGAAATGGTTTTAATGATTCACTGAGCAAGTGTCACGCGGTAAAAGCGGGCTTGTTGAGCCGGAGCGATTGGGTCGAAGAATTCAACCCAGCGCGCGGCCGGTTCTGAATCAAACTCCCGAACGGTAGTCCATTCGCCTCCGCTCGCGACATCGGCACTCTGAACCCAATACCTCCTCTCGGAAACTGCCTGAAACCGAATTTGAATGAGGACTTGCGCTCCGTCCAGAATGGAAGCTGATTCAATTCGCAACGACTCTGTCGAATCCCGCGGGTCGGTGCCGCTCAGAAACTCCTCATAATTCGTGTGGCCGTCGCCGTCGGGGTCCGCCTCGTTTCCGCTTAGCGCCGAATCGGCCAGTTCAGCGGCTGTAAAATAATCTGATCTCCAAGCTCGCAGAGCATCGTCGCGAACAGAAATAAGCACAAGATCCTCCGCCAAATACTCGCCGTCACTCGCGGAAAGGCGCAGCACGTATTCCCCGGAAACGTCAAACCTAGCGGAAGTTTCGGGGACATTCGCGTTCTGAAAAGTGACCGAACCGGGACCGCTCACGACTGTCCATTCCACGGTTAGCGAACCTGGAGGCGCGGGAAATCCATCGTCCAGCGCAGTTCCACCGAGTTTCGACCATGATCCGGCCTCCGCCTCAAGATTGGGGCCGGCGGCGACAATCGGCCGCTGATTTCCTGGAGCGCGCAATCCAGCCAACTCGAGGTCGAAGCTGATATCGCTGCTGGTCGCGTTCGCCTGGTGAACTTCGACCGCCAGCACGTTCCCTGAGTCCCGCAGCAGCGAAGCATCCAACTCATGCTCAAAGAATGTTGATTCGTCTTCTCCGCCGACGACAGCGCTGGCATAAGTTCTGTAATTGACGCTTCCCTCGGGCATGTTGCTCCGAACAACCTCCCGACCGTTTAGATACACAATGGCTCCATCATCTCGCAGCAGCCGCAATGTCAGTGCTACGACGCGCGCCGCATCCATGATGTCGAAGGTATGCCGAAAATAGGTTGTTACATTTTTGTTGTTGGAAGCCGGTCCGAAACCGATCCCCGAAACCTCGTCCCCATCCCCATATCCCAATTGAGCTTTTCCAACCCGCCAAGAGGAATCGTTAAACCCAGGAGAACGCCATATCGCTCCCTGATTCGAGCCGTCATCCAAATAGCGCCACGCCGAACCCGCCGGAACGAAAGTGGCAGCCAAAGGCGCCCGATCGATCTGAACGATAACCTCATCGATTGCCGCGAATTCGCCGTCGCTCACTGTTAGGCGCAAAACAAAAGTCCCGGCAGTTGGAAAACCTGCGGACGTCCTCCAAGACCGTGGATCGCGGAGACTGATTTGAGCAGGCCCGCTCACCTGCGTCCAGGAGACTGCCAGAGAACCCGGAGGGTCAGGGAGACCGTCGTCCGCACCGGCGCCTTCCAGCTCGGTTATTATCGGAAAAACTGAAGCTTCGTACGATCGGTCGGGTCCCGCATTTACCTGTGGGCTTCGGTTGCCAGTATTATCGAATCCAGGCGAAGGGAAGCCGGGGCTTGCGCGCCAATTTATCGGGTCATTTCCGTACGCTGCCGCAACCAAACGTTCGAGCGAAGGACCTGATCCTGCCGCCTCCACAGGCCATGGCGCTTGATCCTTGTATTGCACGACATCCACGTTCGCGTATCGAATTCCGGCTCCGCTGCCCGGGCTGGAGGGGATCGGACGCTGCAGTTCCAACTGCTCGCCCCCATCCTGCAGCACTCCCTGTATTGGACCGAGCACGATGACCGCCGGTGGAATTCCTCGTTTCAATCGAAAGAGAGCGGGATCGCTTCCAGTCACCAAAAGAATTCCTCGGGCGGGAATTTCAGTTTGGGCGGGGAACTCGAAATTCGCACCGTTCAATCGCCACGCGCGATTCGGATTCGAAGGCTCGTAAAGTGGCACTACATGATCGGAGATATTCTTCAATTCGACAAACTCCTCCTCACCCGTGGGGGGATGATATTGAATTTCGTTAATGACAATCGGCCCGACCCGAGGTCCTGAATTCGCGGCACCAAATGTACTCGAAGCCTGCGCTATGAAATGGGTCTCTCCAATGCTCGTCGAGTACCGTCCGATTGACACATTCTCCTCAACAACACCGAGGCGGAAGACATCGCTGAACCCGGTGATCTCTCCGGAGGAATCGGCGGAGTAAAGACAGACGGTTTTGCTGTCGCGGTTCAGTGCGAATCCCGGGAGGCCGGCCAAACCGCGCGAAAAGCTCGTTTCCTGAACAACAAGGTATCCTTGCGGACTCAGCATCGTCCCGGAGACGAACCGGTATTTCTTTGGAACGCTTCTTTCGTCCGTAAGGTACCAATAACTCAGGTCAACCGTCTGTTTCCCAGGGTTGAAGATCTCGATCGCGTTTTCTTGAGAAGGAACCGCCATTACCACGACCTCGTTAAGCCAAATCGGATCAACCGATAAGGTGGGATCATCCAAACCGGGCGATCCGCCAATCAAAGCGCTTGCACGCCAGTTTTCCGGACTATTGGGTTTCCCGGCGAGCGAAGAACTGACAGGCACAAGGGAGAAACCAACCCCATCGGCCGCCGCAGGCCAGCGATCACCGTCGCCGAATGCCACGGAATGGATTTCCACGCCTGTCGCATGTGCCAAAACGAGACGCTCCCCCGCATTCGAAAGGCCACCCGTGAAGACACCGAAAACCGGAGATCCAGGATACCGTTTCCGGAAGGCATCTTCGTTGCGCACCAAGACGACAAATTGCCCCGGGCCGAGCCGCGATCCAATCGGAAATGTGAATCGAATCCCTTCCGTGAATTGAACCCCACTCAAGTCCAACTCGATATCCGAAATATTCTTTAACTCAATAAACTCAAAATCGTCGCCGTTCGTGTTCTCCCAATCGGACGGATGGTACATGATCTCAGTGATCAATAGTTCAGTAAACGTTTGTTCGACAGTGAAGCTCGCCTCCGTCAATGCGCTCCATGTTCCGTTGCTCAAGGTCCTAGACTTAATCTGAACACTTTCATCAAATCTCAACGAACCGGCATAATTCTGCGCCCGCGATGAAACGATTCCACCTGGCAGACGCGGATCACTGCCGTCGCGAGTGAAATAGACAATTCCCATCGGACTGGTGATGTTTAGGACGAATCCCTTTGCGATGATTCCTCCGTGTTGATTGAATGCCGGCGCGGGTGTGGACGGAACGAAGGCATCTGCCCGAAGTTGATTCACGACAATGGTTGTCCGGCGTGGAAAAAAGTCTCGCACAATTCCGTTGATCGCGTTCAACCAGTCCGTTCGTTTGAAAGGAGTCCCCCGTTTGGCGTCGCCCCATCGGGCGGACTCTCCCACCACTGCGCGGTCAATTTCGTTCTTGCGGGCCAGAAATCGGGCTTCCGCGGATTCCGGGGTAAGGACGCCCCCATTGTAGCAATGCCGCTGAACATGGTCTGCAACCAACAACCGAAACTCCGGATTAGCCTGAAGCCGTTTCCACAGGTATTGGGGATTGCTGTAGGTCACAGAAGTGTCGCCGGCCGCAAACGGGCCTGTGCGGTCTTCGTTCACGTTCAACAAAGTGTGCTCCGAGTCGTGCGCGAAGAATCGGAATCCTTCCTCGCCGTTTCGATTCCGAATTCCGTACCAGTTGTTGGGACGCGTGTTTTGAAGGAAGTTCGAAATTGGAGCGTCAAGATTGCCACCATAAAAAATCACCAACATGTAATCGATAAGGTTGGGCACATCCAGGAGGACTTCGTAATCCGGATTGCGAGTCCCGTCTGGATTGTTTCCTTGAATGCGCTGATACGCCGCATCCGTTTCAAATCCAGCTTTGGCAAGTGTGTACAGGCGGGACCAGGCTCCCAAGTTCCCGTCCGTCGCGTTAATCGTGTAGGGCCCCGCCTCGACTTTGATGACATCGTAGTCGTCTTTTCGACCTCCGAAATACGTCTCCGCATAGGACGCTTCGGACCGTTCCTGCGTATTGTAGAGCCCCCAATATTGGCCATTGATGTACAGATGATAAAACTCTCCGCGCGTTGAAGGCCGCACCATCGCCAACTGCGTGTCGCGGGAAAATTGATCGCGTAAAAAAACGCCTCGGTTGTCGCCCTGGAAACTCCACGAATAGTTTTGAAATGTTCGCAAATCGATGTTGTCAAATTCATCCGTGCCGGCGTCGCCAAACAGGGGAAACCTTAGTTTGCTTTCACCGTATTCTTCGCGAAAGAAAAGGCGTAACGCATGTTTAGGATTCCCTGTGCTCCGGCTGAAGCCGCCGCGGATCCGAATTCCCGCGTTTATCTGAAACCCCTTCTCGCCGCTTGGGAAAAGAAGCTCTACCGAAGTCGGCCTTTCCCACGCGCTTCCGTCCTGCCCCGGATTTGCGTAAATCCCGCGACTTCGCTCGAAAAGATCATTCAGATTCATCACGATCGAAAACGACGGGATAGATTTCAGGTCGTCCCTAATAGTTCCGCTGTAAAGCGGGTCATTCACCACATCAGGATCCATTCCATAGTCCCGGGTATTCGCACCCCAGGAAGAAGGCCAGCCGTCCGCTGGCTGCCCGTTCGGGGACTGCCGAATCACGTCGTCGAGAAAGATGTATGAATGCGTTTCCGCCGTCGAAGGCATGTAACCTGGCTTAAAGGTTGCCGCCCGCAATGTCGTGGTGTGATTGATTGAAATTGGACCCGAATAAAGGTTTCCAGTCGTGTCGGTCGGAGGCTCTCCGTTCGTCGTGTATCGAATCGTGCTCCCGGGCTTGACTGTACTGAGAGTCAGATCGAACGGGGAATCGAAGAAACCACGCGAATGACTGAACTTCACCTTCTCACTGAATCCCAAAATTCCTGTTCCATTCGCCCGGCCCGGTGTTGGGCTCGCGAAATAGTACCGGCTCGCATTGGATTCGCCGTATGAAATATTCGGCTCTTGGATTGGAAATTTGGGAGCGTATTCAAAAGCAACCGTGACCCCATCCGGTTTTACGAGCGAAAGGTACTCGCCCTTCGCATCAAGCCGAAAATTCGTGTGCAGCGCGGAATTGGAAACGACTCGATTCTTTTCCGAAGCATACACTACTAAATAGCTCCGAGGACTTAGCGGCAACCTCGGAAACTTCCATTTGGCAAGGTCGAGCGGATCATCCGTCAAAAACCAACCTCCAAGATCGATTACCGAAGCTGTCGGATTCAGTATCTCAATCCAATCAGAGTAGTCACCGTCCTCATCCTTTAAACCGCTGTGGTTGTTTGCCATGAACTCACTCACCACAAGTTGACCGTGGACCAGCGGTGCAATACTCAACAAGACTGCCCAGACAAACCGCCCAACGCACCTGTGTTGTTTTCCCAAAACCATCCACTTTTGAAATCGATTCATAATCGCAAATTCACCCCGAAGCTCTCCCTAGGAACGTTCACGCTTTTAACCCAGACTGGCTGAAGCAACCAAGAAACAGATAGCAGAATCCGGGCCATTGACAGAGGTTTCTCCCCAGGAACCAGGCTCCCTATGACACCGGGAATTCCCACCAAATCACGCCTCCAAACCGCAAAAAACAGAGAGGAAAAGGCGATGGAACTTGACGCTTAGATGTCAACAAACCGCTTCAAGAAATCAACCAGCTCGAGGTGCCGCCGGCGCCATGTCCAATCCTGCATGAATCGGGTGCCGGCTTCCCCTTTTGCTTCGGCCTCTTTCCGATCACGGTACACTCTCTCCAAGGCGTCAACGACTTCATCGACACTAGACTCACCCCATTCATCCGTGCCTTTGTACGGATAGACAAGATCCACGGAGCCCTGATCCATCAGCGGATAGCAGTGCTGTTCATCAATAATGTCCAAATGTCCTGTATTATTCGAAAGGATGGTCGGGACGCCACACGCCAAACACTCCATCGCCGCCATGTTTGTGCCTCCTTCGCACCGGTTCGTAAACACCGCGACATCGGCCTGAGCATACACTGCAGGCATAAAACTATTAGGAGTCACACCCAAATTGTAACTTGCGCTTTTCGGAACTCCGTTCGCTTCCAACCAATTCGTAATGTCAAGCTGGCCGTCCTCGCCAACCGAAGGTGAACCGTTCACGTGCCCTTTGTGATCGATTCCCTCTATCGATTTGGGCCAGTGATTATGCCAGGCAGTAAATAAGACAGCCTCCTTGTGCCTCTCTCGGAACTTCCTAAATGCGGCAACAACGATATCCTGCCCTTTGCGATATTCGATCTTTCCTCCTGAAAAGATAAAGAACGGGGTCTGTGCAGTACCCTTAGGACGAATCGGACGAAAAAGGCCTAAATCGACACCCTGAATCAGTGTATCCACGTTCTGAAGACCGCGCCTTCGAAGCATGTCCGAATTCCACGTCGATCCTCCTAGAATCAAATCAAACCGGCGCGCGATTTCTTTTGTGATTGGAGGAAAAAATGTGTCTTCAAAAAAAATAATGGCAAGATTGCTCTTGCCCACAATCCGGTCGGCGGCGTCGATGGAAGCAAGGCGATTACCGAGACTATGAAGCACTGGAAAATCACACTCGAGCCTGGCGTTCGGATCGTTCCCGAAGAGATCCCGGATCACGCGCTCTCGACCGAGGATTTTCTCCATCCAGGGCTTATACTCAGCAGGTACGCTCTCGGCGTTTATCGTTTTCACGAGCGGAACAGCAGCAATTCGTCCGTCCTGTTCCGCTTGTAGGGCAAGATTCAGACCTAGCACACCCCATCCAGAAGTAACGCTGATTTGCCAATTGATGCCGTACCATTTGGCGCGGACTCTGTTTTTTGCCGTGTCATCCATGCTGGCCGACATTGGCTTCACAACATCCAAATGGAGACCGATTTGCAATTCATTTCTCGAAAAGCACGTAAAAATGGCCCTTTGACCCCAATATTTCTACCCTCCATGCAGCAAGGAAATAGGACATTGCATGCCACAGAATAACTTCACATCTCGGAAGTTTATCAAATATCCTAAAGTTTTTGGAGAGGCTGACGATTATCTGAACATCGGAAGCGATGGAGATTCTGTCGCACAGGAAAGCGGAAGAAGCCTGACTTGAAAGATTTTCCGCCGACATGGATGTCGGCAGTTAACAATTAGACAAAAGGAATTGTCTTATGCCATTAGTAATCAATACCAACGTTTCGGCGTTGAATGCCTCCCGTTTGTTGGGGACCTCCTCCAACTCACTGTCGAAATCCCTAGCCCGTTTATCCTCCGGATCGCGAATTGTTTCGCCCGAAGACGATGCGGCAGGATTAGCGCAATCGATCAAATTCGACGCGCAGATCAATCGGAATTCGGCCGCGAACATCAATGTTCAAAACGCGGTCTCTTTCAGCCAGACCCAAGACGGCTTCCTGCAGAAGGTGCAAAAAGCGCTGGACCGCATGAGCGAACTCTCGGTTCTGGCTCAAGACGCGACCAAGACCGATTCGGATTTATCCAACTATTCGGCCGAATTCTCCCAACTCCAGAACTACATCAGCAATATTTCGAGCAAGACATTCAATGGGGTGAGCTTGTTTGCGAGCACGGGATTGGCAATTACGATCGACAGTGACGCGGCGACATTCGGAATGAATTCCGCGGACATGAATGGCGCGACCTCGACCGGAGTGCTCAACGCCTACAGCGGCATTTCGGTATCGAGCAGCACGGCGGCATTCTCGGCGTTGGAAAACATCAGGACGGCGATACAAGCGCTGGCGAACATGCGGGCGCAAGTGGGAGCCAATGTACAGAGGCTCAACTTAACCAGCGAACAATTGACTATTCTGAACGAGAATCTCTCGGCGGCCAACAGCCGGATCAAGGATGTCGATGTGGCCTCGGAGAGCACGGAGTTTGCGCGGTTCAACATCCTGGTCCAGTCTGGCACGGCGATGCTGGCGCAAGCCAACGCGCTGCCTCAGTCGGCGCTGCGGCTCTTGAGCTAACCGATCCTCTCGCTGGCTCGCCCAGTCTAATCCGCAAACGGCGGCAATCCCATTGCCGCCGTTTTTGTTTTTGAATATTCAATGTGGTCCGTTTCTGGTATGAAAATCGTCCGGCTGCAATCGTGAACGAGCATGGCACATCACCCGCGTCCTCACTTCAATCCGCGCTGGATTTTCATCGTGAAGGCCGGTTCGCTGAAGCGGAGACTCTCTATCTTCGCGTCCTTGCTGAATTACCTCGTCAACCGGATGCTCTCCGTTTGCTTGGAATCCTTGCGCGGCAGCGGGGTGATTTTGATCGAGCTCTGGATCTGTTGCATCAAGCACTCGCGGTCAGCCCGGCTTCGGCCGACGCGCATCATGACGTTGGCCTAACCTGGTTCCAGCTTGCCAACTATTCCAAGGCCATCGACGCTTACCAGCAGGCGCTGCAGATTGAACCGCGCTTCGCGGAAGCGAAATATAACCTAGGCAACGCTTACTACGCCCTGAGAGACTTGGAGGCTGCCCTAGCCTGCTTTCAGCAAGCGCGGAAGCTTCAACCCGGTCTGTCGGAAGTGCATTTTAGTCTTGGATTGCTTGAACAAGATCACGGACACTTTTCAGAAGCCATTCTGAATTATGAGCGCGCCATTCAGGCGCGTCCAGATTACCCCGAGGCATTCCTCAACATGGGACTAGCCTGGAAACGGCTCGGGAGATCAGATCTTGCGAAATCTCATTTGGAGAACTCGCTAAAGCTGCGACCCAAGTATTCGGAGGCCTTGCTGAACCACGGCATTATCCACCAGGAAGAAGGGCGCCTATCCGATGCCGCGATCTGCTTTCGCAGCGTTCTCACCGATAACGCCGAGAATATTCCCGCGCGTTTGAATCTCGCCATGGTCCTCGACGGATTGGAGGAGTTGAAGGAAGCGGAGAATGAAGCGCGAGACGCTGTGGAGCGCGCTCCAGAAAACCCTCAAGCTCACGCGCTTCTTGGCGCGCTTCTTATCAAGACCCATCATTCGAAGGAGGCGAAACAGGCTTCAGAGCGAGCACTCGCAATCGCTCCCAATTTTCTGCCGGCGCATGTCAATCTTGCCCAGATCCTGTTAATCGAAAACAGATTGGATGAGGCGGCCATCCACTGCGAGCAGGTTCTGAGATCGGAACCACTAAACGCCGCCGCTCTTGTCTGCCTCGGGGTCATCCGCACAAGGCAACGGCATCCTCGGGAGGCTATCGACGTCCTCGAAAGAGCGCTGAAGGCGTATCCGGATGATTCGGCCGCGGAGATCAATCTCGCGATCTGTGAACTCTTGGTGGGACGCTTTCACGAAGGGTGGAGACATTACGACGCTCGGTGGCGAAGCAAATTGACGTCCTGCGTTCCCAGATCTTTCAGCCAGCAACGCTGGCGGGGGGAAGGTTTTTCCGGACGCACGCTCTTAATTCATGCCGAGCAGGGATTTGGCGATACTATTCAGTTCGCGCGTTACGCAGCTATGGTAAAGAAACGCGGCGGTCGAGTTGTGTTCGAGTGCCAGCCCTCTCTCAAATCAATCATACGCACGGTGACGGGAATCGACAAAGTTATTGGCTGCGGTGAAGAGTTGGGTGAATTCGAACTGCATGTTCCGCTTCTTTCACTTCCGGAGGTTTTTCGGACCCATTTGGAGACCATTCCGGCGGTAGTACCGTACTTGTCGCCTCCGGAAATCGACACAACCATCCTGCCCGCGCGGCGCCCGGATGAGATCCGCGTGGGATTCGTGTGGCGCGGATCGAAAAGTCAGAACGACGACCAGCGGCCTGTGCCTTTAACGGCTCTAAAAGAGGTGTTTGAAATTTCTGGCATTCGCCCTTTCAGTTTCCAGATTGATTCGATTACGGACGAGTTAGAAAATTCCGGACTGACCGAGAAAATCTTTCCTTTAGGAAACGCTCTGAGCGATTTTGGTGCGACGGCGGCTTTCATATCCGAAATGGACCTAATGGTAACAATGGATACGGCAGTGACACACTTGGCCGGCGCTTTGGGGAAGCCAACTTTCGTTTTGCTCCCGTTTGCGCCGGACTGGCGGTGGCTTCTTGATCGTGAAGATAGCCCATGGTACCCTTCCTTCCGACTTTTCCGCCAAATTCGATTTGGTGACTGGTCGGTGCCTGTGAAGCGGTTGACGATCCGTTTGCGGGAGATTCTGGAGAAAGGAATGCGGCCCGACGCATGCGGTCAGGAAAGTGTCTGATTCCTGGACTGTGAGCCCGTAGGGTGTCTTATTCTTGGGCGCAACAAGGTTCGTTACTGGCCGCCAATGAGGCTTCGATTGCCCGAATCAGAGCGTCGCGTGTCTCATTGACGGTTTCGGCAGTTTCGTTCCCAGGGTATGACCTGCGAAATTTAGTTTCCGAAAAAGCGAGAATCCATCTGAGAATGGCGGGAGTGGCGGGACTCGAACCCGTAACCTCTGCCGTGACAGGGCAGCGCTCTAACCAATTGAGCTACACCCCCGCTCTAGGGGCACCGAACATTAGGAAATCCTCATCGGAAGTCAATTGCCGACGCGCGAGAATTCCCAAAAAGCGATTCGGGCAGCAGACGCCAAGGAGGTGGGGGTGGGGAACCCCGCTGAAGAAACGTACCGCTACCCGAATCAAAATTCTTTATATACCTAACTTAGGACTCGCTCTCAACTTGTCAACAGCATTCCTACTCGCAGATTCTGTGCCGTTCCGTTCCAAAAGGCATGAGATTTTTCCCGTGCAATTCGACTCGGTTTCAGAATGCGTGGGTGAGCGCATGGATACTGGATCGGAGGGAGCACAGGTTTTTGATTCATTCCGTATCCTCTCAACCTTAAGAACCCAGACATCAGTGAATCCACCAAGGGGCAAGAATCGAATCATTTTCTGCAACTTCAATGTGATCTTTCGTGTTCTGGAGATACGATGAGTGATTGTTACAGGAATCAATTTCAATGAATTGATGAGCGAGCCGCCCGAATTCGAGGTGTTCATGAAGGCGTACCAAAACATGGTATTTACAACTGCCGTGCGGCTGCTGGGGAGACCGGAAGAGGCAGAGGATGTCTCGCAGGAAGTTTTCCTGAAGGCTTATGAACGCTTCGGCCAACTCCAACAGAGTCCAACTGCCGGTGGATGGCTCAAAACTGTAACCACCAACATGTGTTTGAACCATTTGACCCGCTATCGAGCCCGCCTCTCGTTCTTCTCTGATCTGTTCTCCGGAAAGGATGATCAACTTTCGGAGATCGATTTTCCGGCTCCCGACACTATGGGGCGAGAATTGGAGGAGGCTGATTTTAAAAGTCTGCTGGAGCGGGCGCTCCGGAAACTGCCGGTCCGGCTGCGTGTTCCGCTGGTTCTCTATCATTTTGAGAATCTCAGCTATGAAGAAATCGCCGCCAAACTGCTTGTCTCGCTCAGCAAAGTGAAGACGGACATTTTTCGCGCCAGGGAGTCCCTCCGCAAAGTCCTCCGTTTGCTGCCGGGAGTAATCGATGAGTTGGACGCATTCGATCCGAATCGGAGTGAGGAACCCGAATCCGGCAAGGAACCAAAGTCGGCATCTTTGTGGCAGAACCGCCACCTCTTAATGACGTGAGCAGCATCTAGATTGGAAAACTCACCAACTATGAAAAACGATCCCAAAGATATTCTCGAGAAAGTTCTTCATCGCGAGCTTCAGAAACTCCCAGACACGGAGGCGCCGGGCACATTGATTCCTCGTGTCTCTGCCGCGATTGCCGCCCGTGCGAAAGCAGCCTGGTGGCGGCGATCATGGATTGAATGGCCTGTTCAAATTCGAGTCGTGTCGTTTTGCCTGAGTGTGATTCTTTCCGGAACTTTTTTGTATGGAGCCAACGGGGTGTGGCAGCGCGCAATTACCTTCATGGACACACACTCATTCGGTGATCAACTGGAACCATTTTTCGCGGTCGGCAGGGTTCTTGAGACTCTTGGGCGCGCTGTCCTGCTGGCTCTTCAATCAATGGGAAAGCCTGAGTGGCTCATAAGTCTGAGTGTGATAGTCCTGATGTACGGTGCCTGTGTTGTACTCGGTTCCGCAACTTTTCAAGTCGTCACAAGAAAGCGTTAACTTATTGAATCTCATGAAATCGAAATATGCTATCCTCCGATTTGTCCTGCCATTAGTCCTTTGTCTATTCGCGACGCAATGGGGTTCAACCCTATTCGCGCAGGAGCTGTCCGTGCCGGGCAATGGAAGGAGAGAGGCATCCCGCGTCTATCGGCATGAGATTGTTGTGTTTGGGCAGGACGTCACTCTACGAGAGAACGAAGTCAGTCGTGAGATTGTTGTTATCGGCGGAAACCTGACGATCGAGGGGACGGCGGAGGGCGACGTGGTGGTTGTTTTCGGATCCGTCAAGGTGACAGGCACGGCGGACAGAGACTTGGTTGTTGTGTTTGGCTCAGCCGATCTCGCGGAAGGCTCCGAAGTTGACGGAGACGCGGTCATCGTTGGGGGGACCCTGAACGTCGAGCCCGGTGCGGCATTGAACGGCGGACGCCGCGAGTTCGCTTTTGGAAAAGCTCTTCCGGATTTTTCTTGGGCGGGAGATTGGTTTTTGAAGGGAGTTATGCTAGCCCGTCCCATTCCACCCCAATTCCCCTGGGTGTGGGCCGTGGCGGGGGTCTTTATCCTGATGTATCTCTTTTTGGCGGCCGTTTTCCCGCAGCCCGTCGGACGGTGCGTGCACGCCTTGGAGACAACGCCCGCAGCGTCGTTTGTCACAGGGATTCTAGCCCTAACGTTGCTGGGACCGCTTGCTTTCCTGTTGGTCGTGTCGGTCGCCGGAATACTGGTCCTGCCTGTCTTGGTTCTGGCTCTCCTTGCGGCGACGTTTCTGGGGAAACTTGCTATTTACCAGTGCGCTGGAAAACAGGTGGGCCGCCAGTTTAATCTTCAAAGTTTCCAACAACCCAGCGCTGCGTTGTTTCTTGGCCTTGTGGCTTTTTACCTTATTTATACGGTGCCGGTTCTCGGATTTCTGGTTTGGGGCTTAACGCTGGCGTGGGGTCTGGGAGCGGTCTTCCTCGCCATTTACGCGAATTTTCAAAGTGAGCGTCCGCGCGAACCGGAATTCGTGACGAGCCCTGCGGCGCTTGCCCGCAATGCCTCCGGTGGTGAATCCCCATCAAAAGAGACGACACCTCCTGAACTCCCGGATTCGATATCTTTTGTGCGAGCGGGATTCTGGGTTCGGTTGTGGGCTTCATTTCTGGACGTCATCTTGTTGGGAATTCTAATGTCATTTACAGGTCCGCTATTCTTCCTTTTTTGGGCCGCCTATCACGTGGTCATGTGGGTTTGGAAAGGAACGACCATCGGCGGTATCGTTGCGGGAATACGAGTCCTGCGCGTGGACGGACAGCCGATGAGTTTCTCGGTCGCATTGGTGCGAAGTCTTTCCAGCTTCTTCTCCGCCATCGTTCTGTTCCTCGGGTTCTTCTGGGCGGGTTGGGACCGAGAGAAACAATCGTGGCACGACAAGATCGCCGGAACGATTGTCGTGAAGATGCCAAAGGGAATTTCCCTCTTCTAATGGGGCCGTTTCACGCACACGGAATCTAGGATCCCAATAGGTGCTCGATGGCCATTTGATCCAATGCCTGATAGTTCCGTTCTGCGCTGAGTTTCCGGGCTGTCGCTTCGTCGAAGCTTCGCGCCTTTTCCACGAGTCTGAGGAAGGTGCGCCGACTATTCACCAAGTGATCAAGCCAATGTTCAATCTTGGTGGTTCGAAATGGATGAACGTCGAAACAAACATGCTCGCCGCCACTGCCGTAACGATTCCGTTCCAATGCTCGCACCTGGTTAAAAGCGCTCCGGAGGTTTGTGCTGCCAAACGGCTTATCCTGGTCAAATTTCAGACCGTTCTGATCGTTTAAGTGAAGCGACCAAAGTTTATTAAACGACATCGCGAATTCAATCTCATCGGCTGGATCCAGGCCGGCCAAGATGCAGTGTGCCGTTTCAATAAGCGCCCCGATCCGTTTTGGATCGCTCGCAAGTTGCGCAACCGCCAATGCGTGTCCGATTGTCGGGATATAGGCGTGATCCATCGGTTCATTCGGCTTGGGTTCTATTGCGATGCGAACCCGCTTGTCGTGCGCGAGCATCTTGTCCAGGGCTTCCACGATCAATTCAATGCTCCGCTTGCCGCTTTTCGATTCGCGAAGGTACGTCCCCTCCCGCGCCAGCCATAGCACGATGAGATCGGTGCCGAGAATCTTTGCAATGTCGATGCAGCGCAGGGAGCGTTCGATCGCATATCTCCGGCACTTGGCATCGTTGCTCGTATAACCTCCGTCAATCGTCATCGGGCTGAACCACAGTCGCGGAGCAACCATCTCAGCCGCGACGCCCTCGCCGTCCAGAGTTCGCCTGAGTTCTTTCGCCTCATTTCGAATCTGCTTCTCCGATTTGCCGTCAATGTCTGGAACCGCGTCGTCATCATGAAACATCATGGCATCGAAACCGAGTTTCTTCAGTTTCGAGAGTTTCCAATCGAAAGTCTGGGGAGGGCGTGTCGGCGGTCCATAAGGGTCGGCTCCCTCGCTGATATTCCAAGGGCCAAAACAAAACTTGTAACGTTGCTTCTTTGCCATATGCCATCAAACGCTAAGGATCTTCGACAGACTTGGAAATGAAAATCAGACTCTTCGGGTGTCGCATGAGGTAGAGGTACGATTGCACCCGAGCGATTTGCCGCGCTCCGATTGCTGGGGTCCGGCATCCTGAGAATCGCACAGCGGTTCGATTCGGTGTCCAGAAAAGACTTTCTCCGTGCGTTCTGCCGGCCTATATTCGCACTTGATGACCCCCGCCAAGTTCAAGCCACCTTTCGCGGAATCCGACCGCGAATTGCGTCGGAGACGTTTCGCGAACGAACCAAGCGCGTGGGTTGTCCTGTTTGTTCTCCTGGAATCTCTGCTCTCTTTCCGAGGATTCTCGGCGGAAACGCCGTCGTTTCGAACCGATGTCATGGCCGTACTGTCGAAGGCGGGCTGCAATGCGGGAGGCTGTCACGGGAATGCAAACGGAAAGGCGGGTTTCAAATTGTCTCTTCGAGGCGAGGATCCGGATCGGGATTTTAACGCGCTGACACGGGATTTGTATGGAAGAAGGACCAATCCGGTTGAACCCGATCAAAGTCTTATTCTAATGAAACCCGCTGCCGTCATTGCGCACGAGGGCGGCAAACGCTTTTCGACGGAGTCGTGGGAGTATCGCATTCTTCGAACATGGATCGAATCGGGCATGCCGAAGGATCGAGCGAACCTTCCGGTTCTCGAGTCGATTGTCGCGGTTCCAGCAGAGAGCATTTTGGTCGAACCGCAATCTGAAGTCCAGTTGCGGGTATCGGCGGCGTTTTCCGACGGGTCCCGGCGCGATGTTTCGAAGATAGCGGTTTATGAAGTGGCTAATGGAGGTGTGTCGGTCACGCCGCAAGGTTTGGTCAGCCGAGAAACGTTCGGGGAAACCACGATTCTGGTTCGCTACTTAAATCAACAGATTCCTGTGCGCCTGGCGTTTATTCCAGCCCGCCCCGATTTTCAGTGGAGTGAACCGCAGGTAAACAACGTCGTTGACGAGCACATCTTCGCAAAGCTCCGTCAAATGCGAATGAACCCGTCCCAACTCTGCACCGACGACGTTTTCTTGCGGCGCGCTTTCCTCGATTTGTTGGGAATCCTGCCCTCTGCGCAAGAAGCCCTGGAATTCGTTTCGGACGCGCGAAGCGACAAGCGCGAACGGTTGATCGACGAACTGTTGAAAAGATCGGAGTTCGCGGATTTCTGGGCGTTGAAATGGTCGGATCTGCTTCGCAACGAAGAGAGGACTTTGGACCAGAAGGGCGTCGAGAATTTCCATCATTGGATCCGCCAAAGCATTCAAAACGGCAAACCGCTCGATACGTTTGTCCGGGAACTGATCTCCGCGACCGGGAGCACCTACGGCATCCCAGCTTCGAATTTCTATCGCGCCAACCGGGATCCGATCGAACGTTCAGAAGCGGTCGCTCAAGTTTTCCTGGGAACGCGTCTTCGGTGCGCACAATGCCACAACCATCCTTTCGACCGATGGACGCAGGACGATTATTATTCATGGGCGGCGGTTTTCTCGCGGATCGGGTATAAGATCCTTGAAAACCGGCGGCAGGATAGCAACGACTCACACGAGTTCAAAGGTGAGCAGATCGTGTTTGTGTCCCGAAAAGGAAGCGTAAAAAATCCTCGAACCGGCGAGCCTGCCGTGCCTCGATTTCTCGGAGCCGGAAATTCGCGCGTTGAGATTGATCGAGCCGGACTTGGAGAATTGGCGGCCTGGATCACGTCGGGTGACAATCCGTTTTTCGCCAGAACTCAAGTAAACCGCATTTGGTTTCACTTTATGGGGCGCGGAATCGTGGATCCAATCGATGATTTCCGCGCGACCAACCCGGCGACTCACCCGGGATTGATCGAGGCTTTGGCGGACGATTTCGTCGCGCACGATTTCGATCTGCGATGGATTATCCGGACCATCATGAATTCCAGAACGTATCAGTTGTCGAGCGTGCCGAATGAGGAGAACGGCGATGATGAAACGAATTACTCCCGCGCCTGGGTTCGCCGGTTGAGCGCCGAACAGTTGTTCGACGGCCAATCAGCAGTTCTCGGTGTAGCGGCAAAGTTTCAGGGTTATCCAACGGGGATGCGCGCCGGCCAGTTGCCGGGCGCTCGCCCTGAAAAGGTTCGTGGCCGGAGGGGAGCGGCAGAATCTGCCGACCAGTTCCTTGAGCTTTTCGGAAAACCTCAGCGCCTGCTGACCAGTGAATGCGAACGTTCGGATGAGACCACGATGAGCCAAGCATTTCAAATGATTAGCGGGCCAACCGTCAACGATCTCTTGACCGTTCCTGATAACAGCCTGGCGAAGTTGATCGAAAATGGGGAGCCGCATCGGCGAATCATCGAAGAGCTTTACTGGTCCGCTCTGACTCGCGCGCCAACGGTACCGGAACTGGAACGATCGGAGGCCTACTTGGGAAACTCCGCGAACCTCAGGCAGGCTTTGGAAGATATCGCGTGGGGCCTTCTCAATGCGAAAGAGTTTCTGCTCCGGCGTTAACGAAAGTTTGATATTCCTTCGAGTTATGAAAGCCTCATTTGATTCCTGCGCTTGCGATGGTTTTCGCGAGCTTCGCTTCTCCCGCCGTGAACTCTTAAGAGTCGGAGGCCTCGGTTTGCTCGGCCTGAACATGCCGCGTTTTTTGCAGGCCGAAGATCTCGGAAAAGGCCCACCGGTTCGAGCGAAGTCGGTGATCTTTCTCTATCAATTTGGCGGGCCCAGCCATCTCGAAACATTTGACATGAAGCCCGAGGCCCCTCAAGGGATTCGCGGGCTGCACAAGCCAATATCAAGCAATGTTCCCGGTGTTCAGGTTTCCGAGCATTTGCCGCGCATGGCGAAGGTGATGGACAAAGTGACACTCGTTCGCAGTGTCCACCACACCATGAAGAACCACAATTCGGCCGCGTATTATGCTCTTTCGGGTCATGCGCCTCCGGTCGATGACATCCGATTGAAAGATTCCTTGGATCTGTTTCCAGCATACGGATCCGTGATCGATCACTTGGCGCCCGCGGGAGGCGAGATGCCGACGTTTGTGTCATATCCCTACGTGATTCGCGATGGCTCGGTGACTCCAGGCCAGCACGCGAGTTTCCTCGGCAAAGCGAACGATCCATTGCTCGTGACTCGCGATCCGAACAGCCCTGAATTCAACCTCCCGGAACTGAGCCTGCCTTCGAATCTGACCTATGCACGGCTGGCGCAAAGGCGTGAGATTCAAAAACTGATTGACGCACAATCCAGGCTTCTGGATTACTCCGCGACCGCCCGAGGTGTGGACGCCTACTACGAGAAGGCGCTGGCGATGCTCAGTTCCACACGGCTTCGGGAGGCGTTCGATTTGTCGGCGGAACCTGAGAAACTTCGTGATGCTTACGGGCGGCATACCTACGGCCAAAGCTGCCTGCTTGCGAGGCGGTTAGTTGAGGCAGGCACGAAATTCGTGACCGTCTATTTTTCCAACAGCATCGGAGGGCAGAGCAAAGAATCCGGCGGGTGGGACACGCATGGCTTCAACAATACCAGGATGTTCCCGATTATCGAAAACCGCCACCTTCCGATCACGGATCAAACACTCCCTACATTTCTGAATGACCTGGACGATCGTGGTTTGCTCGATTCAACGCTCGTCATTTGGATGGGTGAGTTTGGCCGCACTCCCAAGATCAACGCAAACATCAGCCGGGATCATTGGCCGCAGTGTTACACGGTGTTATTGGCGGGAGGCGGCGTGAAACGCGGATTTGTGTACGGCGAGTCTGACAAACACGGCGCTTACCCCGCGGCAAAACCGGTTCGTCCGGACGACCTGTCCGCAACAATGTTTCATCTGATGGGCGTGGATCCCCATACCAAGGTGTACGCAGTCGGGAATCGCCCAGTTCTGATTTCGGAGGGAGAACCGATCACGGGTCTGCTGGCGTGACGCGATTCTCGGGAACCATCGCAACGTCCATGAATGCCGGGCGGAAGATCATCTCCATTCATGTTTCGGATACTTGCGCTGGAGTTCCTGCTTGATGCGGGGATAGTGCTCTTTCCAGAATCCGTCCAAGTCCTGCGTTATCTGCACCGGGCGCATATTGGGCGCAAGGATGTGCATTAACACAGGGATCCGTTTCATCGCAATGCGAGGGGTTTCCCGCACGTCGTATAACTCCTGAATCCGAAGCGCGGCGTACGGAGATCCGTCCGCAACATAAACCACTTTCGGCGTTCGTCCGTTCGCGAGCTTCAATCGTTCCGGCGCCTGCTGATCCAGCGCTTCCTGTTGCGCGCTTGAAATCCAAGACTTCACGATCGGTTTGACCGGTTTGTCTTTGATCTCCTTGTAGGAAAATGCGCCGTGGCAGATCTGTTCTATCAAATGCCGCCGGTCATCATCGTGGATAGGCGCCAATCCCAGCTCCGGACACCATTGGCTGAGCCGATTCAATCGCAGAATCCATTGATCGACTTCGTGGTTCCAATGGTTCAGTGAAAGGCGGTCAGCAATGATTTCCTCCGCAAGGAGACGCGCGGCCGCATCGGCTGGGGGTGTTTCAATTCTGTGCCTTTCCAATGGAAGGTCGCGGAAAAGCAAACGTTCTTCGGCATAAACCCGCCGTGCCGTCGAGTCATAAAAAACGCGGGGTTGTTTCTGAATGTCTTCTGGAAAAAGTTCGCTGAGCCAGCCGGGCTCGACTGCCGTGGCCAGCGAAATAAGCGTGTTGACCAATTTATCGCGGCCTTCGATTTCGCGGATTTCCGAGGCGACAAACAGCCGGCTTTTCTGGACGACGCTCTCTCGTGCCAGCAATCCGCGCCGTCCGTGGACCAATTCGCAGCGCAACGTGCCTTGATCGAGGCGCACGCCCACGCGATCTGAAAATCCGATCAGAATGCATTTCTGGAGCGCGGCATCAGAACCGGAATTCTGCTCGACGCTCAATCCTTCGCGTTCGGCGATTCTTAGGAATTGGGAAAGCAAGGGTGCGACTTGACGCGCGGTCAAAGCGTGGATTCCCGCTTTGCGGCAGTTGTCGAGGCGGAACTGGTTTTCTGCGGCGTAGTTCCATGCCTTCATGAGAATCCAGAAGTCGGAAGACACTTGGTCACCAAACAGATCTTCCCTGAAACGTTCCGCCTCCTTGCCCGGGTTCCTGATGAGAAGATCACGCCCCTGAGTGAGCGCCGCCACAAGGCAAGCTTGATAAACACACCCAAACTCGTGCGCGGCGAGCAGCATTCTGGAGTAACGAGGATGGAGTGGAAACGCGAGCATGCGGCGTCCCAGACCGGTAATCCGAAGAATGGGTTCTCCCTTTTGATCGTTCCCAACGCCCGCGGAAACGCGTTCGGGCAATTCCGCGGTATCCTGTGCGCCCTCATGCGGAGAATCTGGTTTCGCCAGTCTCAATGCTCCGAGATCGATGAGCAGTTCTTCCGCGTGCGCGAGACTCGGTTCGTCGGGAGGTTCGAGCCACCGAAAAGAGCGGAGGTCGGAAATACCGGCGGCCTTTAGCGTCAGCACGACTTCAGAGAGATCCAGCCGTTTTACCTCGGGAAGCTCTTGAAGCGGTCTGTCGATATGCTCTTGGCTCGACCAAAGCCGCACGCAGATCCCGGGCGCGGTTCGGCCCGCGCGACCCGTCCGCTGGTCGGCCGAAGCACGGCTGATCCTCTCGATCAAAAGCGTATTAATGCCACGATTGGGGTCGTACCGTGGAATCCTCGCCAGCCCGCTATCGATTACCAATCGGATGCCATCTATGGTCAACGATGTTTCGGCGACGTTGGTGGATACGACGATTTTGCGCCGGTCGTATCGGCTGACCGCCGCATCTTGATCACCCGGCGGCAGTTCACCGTGCAGAGGAAGCAGCAGGAATCCCTTCGATTCCGGGCGATCGCCAATCGCGCGAATTGTTTGGTGAATCTCAAAGCTCCCGGGCATGAAGACGAGCACATCACCGTCTCCTCCCTTTTGGGCATAGTTTGCGAATGCATCCGCGGCTTGTTCCCAAATCGGTGCTGCCAACGAACCTGTGGATCGCCTCGAGAATTGAATCTCGACGGGAAACGTTCGTCCCTCCGAACTGAGAACCGTGCAGGGTTGCAGATAGTTTTCGAGGAGGCTGGCTTGGAGGGTTGCTGACATCACGATCAACCGAAGATCGGGTCGGGCGGTTGCCTGAAGTTCCAGTGCTCGCGCGAGCGTGATATCCCCGTACAAATGCCGCTCATGAAATTCATCAAGGATTAACGACTGAACACCCTCGAGTTTCGGGTCTTTGAGCATCTGGCGCAGCAGAATGCCCTCAGTTACATATTTAATCTTGGTTTCCGGTCCCGAAACGTTTTCGAAACGGATCTGATATCCGACTTTTCCGCCAACTTGGGTCCGGCATTCGTGAGCGACGCGCGCGGCCAAAAGGCGCGCCGCAAGACGCCGCGGCTGAAGAATGACGACTTGCCCACTCTCCGCGAAACCGTGCTCCACAAGGATCTGGGGAACTTGGGTCGATTTGCCCGATCCGGTTGGCGCTTGAAGAATCAGCCGGGGCGATCTCCGGAGACAATCAACAATACCCTGTTCAATTTCATAGATTGGCAACCGGTCTGTCATGGCAGGCGGATTCTTTGATCGTGTTGCGACTGCGGTCGAGTTCATAATTGCGGAGACCAGGGGATGGGCGGCAGCCCGGCGTTCGTCTATCGTGAACATTCGTTCACGGTCTTGATGAAATTTGAAATGTTTGAATCCAGTAGGAAGGAATTCAGAGTTGGCGGCTCCCCCGGGCTGATTTTTGGGTATGACCCGGACAAAGAGCAATGCCGGTGGACAGGCCCGTTGATGGTGGACCGGTTTTCGAGTTGCAAGTTTCCGGCCAAGCTGCTGAGCCTGGCCTTCTGTTGGGCGCACGCGCGGCGGGATTTTGTGGAAGCGCAAGCGGGAGCCACGGAGGATCAAGTGGCATGGGCAGGAGAATGGATCGAGAGCGAGCGATTCGACCGGCCACTGAGCGAGGCGGTGGGCGTTCAGGTGGAGAGTGGTCGCTACAAGGATATTTCCGCGGCGCTTCAAGATGCGGCCTGGCACTATTTCTTCGGTTCACCCAGCCTGTTCGAGGAATATGACGTGACGCCCGATCAGGTGGAACGGACCGCGCAGCGCGATCTGGAGCAAATTCGTAGGGATCGAAAGGCCGGCAAACTCAAGCGCTGAAAACCGCTTCCGTAAAGGGGTCACCCATTAGGGCCCTGATCAACAGAAAAAACGTTGTCCGTCCCTGTTTTTTTCTCTTTCTTCCGGTTCTTCCTTTGGCCTCGAAAGCGCGTTTTCGTTTGTTTTGATTCCGTCTCTGCCCCCGGTGTTTCGTTGCACACCGAGGCGATCCGGTCAGTCACCCATCTGGTTCTAGCGCTTTGCTGAGGCCAATGTCTCCCAACCTTCATTTCGAACCGAAAGGAGCGGGCCGGAATGCGTAATCCCGGTTCTCCGAGATCCAGAAAACTTTCAGTGCCGGGCCGTGTTCATTCAATTCCAAAGAGTTCTGGTTCCCTGGCCGCTTGCGCGCTTCCGGGGTCCAACCCGTTTTTGACTCACGACACGGTCGAATCACCTGCAAATGCTTTCTCGCCGACTTCTCAAGCTCAGGAGAGCCGCCGCTTCCAATCAAACTAAATGGCTCCATGTCCAACCCCTTTACTGGTTAGCAGTGGCTCTCGCAAATTCACTTCTTTTCCATGGCTAATTCCCCAAACATCCGCTGAGGGTCGTAATCGCTTTGTTTGGCCATCACGTGCCAGGCCGCCTTCGCCAGCTTGCACGCCAGTGCCTTGGTCGCAATCACCACGCTGGTCTTGGATTTCTTGCGGTCATACCAGCGCCGGCAGTTCTCATCCGACCGCCTGGCGAAATGGGCCGCCTCCACAAACGCCCAGCTCAGATACTTGTTGCCACACTTCTGATTGTTCTCTCCTTTCTGTTTGCCGTTACTCAACCGCCGCGAGTCCACCGCCCGGCAATAGCTGGCGAAATCTCCGTCGGTCTTAAACCGGCCGATGTCTCCCACTTCCATCGTGATGGTCATGCCCAGGATTTTCCCGATCCCGGGAAGCGTGAGAAGTTTCCCGGATAAGGGGTCAGAGATGACTAATAGAGTATGTCGCCAGAATCATTTCTGCCGGGCCAGCCTCGCTCTCCGCACGGCGTTGGCGGCGGTTCGCCAATGCCCCATCGCCAGCCGCTCC
>JAQBVM010000310.1 GCA_027623095.1 Verrucomicrobiota bacterium | reverse complement strand
CGAAAGTCGTCGGCATCCTTCTCGGCGGAAGTGCGGAGGGTGGTCTGCCCTCATTCGGAGATGCGCCCGTCGCCCTGCAGCCCGCTCAATTCGGTTGGCGTCATTGCCTTTATTCACTAAACTGCGGCACCTATGAGCACCCATCATTCATCCTTGGAATCGAAATCGTCCGACTTGTGTTTTCCTGAGCGCGAACCATTTTCAAGAAGGTATTGTCCGGTGTCTCTTGCCAAGACAGCGGCGCGCGGAACTTGGAAGGTTAATTTTCTATCGATATTTGGAGCGGTATTGACGGCGGCGAGTCCATGCGCGCAGCCAGATTCTCAAGCCAGCGCCGAGATGAAGGCGCGGGTCGATCAGAGCATCAATCGGGAGTATCCGTCGCTCGAAGCTCTTTACAAACACCTTCACTCGCATCCGGAGCTTTCGCTTCAAGAGATGGAGACTGCGAGGCGGATTGCAGACGAGCTGGAAAAGGCCGGGTTCGAAGTCACTCGGAATGTGGGAGGCCACGGTTTGGTGGGAGTCCTTAGGAACGGCTCCGGTCCAACGATTCTCGTTCGCACAGACTTGGACGGGTTGCCGGTTCAGGAACAGACAGGCGTGGCTTACGCGAGCACGGTTCAGACGACGGATGAAAAGGGGGATACAGTTTCCGTAATGCATGCCTGCGGTCATGACGTTCACATGACTGTCTTTGTTGGGACGGCTCGATTGCTTAAGGAACTGAAGGATCATTGGCGCGGGACGCTGGTCATGATAGGGCAACCCGCCGAGGAACGCGGCAAAGGAGCCCGGGCGATGTTGAACGACGGTTTGTTCAAGCGATTCCCGGTCCCGGACTATTGCATCGCATTGCACTCGAACGCAGCCATGCTGGCCGGGACAGTCGGTTATGTGGAGGGTTTCTCACTCGCCAACGTGGATTCCGTGGACATCACGATTCGCGGTGTTGGTGGGCATGGCGCGTGGCCTCATGCCACAAAAGATCCGATCGTGCTGGCCGCCCAAACGATTCTGGCGCTTCAAACAATTGTCAGCCGCGAGATCTCTCCACTCGATCCTGCTGTCGTCACGGTGGGTTCCATACACGGCGGTTCGAAGCATAACATCATCGCGGATGAAGTCCGTCTGCAATTGACGTTGCGATCCTATTCGGACGACGTTCGAAATCACACAATCGATGCGATTCGGCGCATTACGCGCGGTCTTGCCGAGGCTGCGGGATTGCCGGAGAAACTCCACCCAATCGTTGCGCTCCAAGATGAACACACACCCGCTACATTTAACGATCCCGAATTAACCAGGCGGCTGGCCGGCGTGTTCCAGGATTGGATCGGCGGCGACCGTGTTCTGAAGCAGCAACCGGTGATGGGAGGAGAAGATTTTGGCATGTATGGACGGACCGAAAGCAAAACGCCGATATGTATGTTTTGGCTTGGAACAGTGGACCCGGAACTTATCCGCAAGCACGAAGAAACCGGGGTGGCATTGCCGACGCTTCATTCCAGTCAATTTCGTCCGCTCCCCGAGCCGACCATTCGCACCGGCGTTCGAGCGATGACAGCAGTGGTTCTCGAACTGGCCAAGAAATAGTGCCCATTGCGATGAGTAATGGATGGTTTTGGGCTCATTTGTCCCTGGATATGTGTAACTTGCCTCCACACAAGTAATAGTTGAACGCAGTCAACGTTCGTCGTGTCACAACCAAAAACCATCGTATGAACCGATCGCTCGCAAAGAAAATCAAAGCCGCCAACTCGGCGCTCATCAGCAACGGAAACCTGGATGCGCTGGGCGAGTTCTTCGCACCGGACTATGTCGCTCACCTTACGGATCAAGACATGAAAGGGGGGCACGATGCGATCCTCAAAGTCGCCAGCATGTATCGGCGTGCCTTCCCGGATACCGAGGTCCAAGTCGAGATTCTCGTGGAGGGCAAGGACCGAGTTGCCTGGCAGAGAACGCTCCGTGCCACCCACCGAGGCAACTTCAAGGGCTTCCCTGCCACTGGCCGACCAATCGTGTGGCGCGACATGGTGACCAGTCGCTTCCATGACGGTTTGATCGCGGAAGATTGGCTGATTACGGATCTTGCGGAGCGTCTCTTGCTTGGGAGGAAGCGATGACTGATTAGGTGCTACCGAATGGCGCTTCTACGCAGTGTTCTAAGATTGTCGGTACAGCGAACGAGAACCAGCCGATTCGCTCAGAGACAAATCGAACGTCATCGGCGACTGGCTCCCGTCGCTGACCTATTCCGGATTGGAGGGGCGGCTCTTCATGCGCCATTTGGAAACGGCGCTCGGATTGTCGCGCCATCAGCCGGAGATAGCACCAGTTTCAGAGTTCTGTGGCCCCGCAAATCCGGTCCAACGCGTGGGCAAAACGATTTGCGGATTCGGAATCGTAAGAGAAATAGAGAGAGGGCTCGACTAGTTCCACCTCCATGAGCGCGGGATCTCCTGCTGGCATGCGGACCAGATCGACCCGGGCATAGAGCAGTTCCTCTCCAATCGCGTTGATCACGCATTGTCCTGCGGCCAAAAGGTCGGAATCGGGCGTGGAGGCGCGGATTATGCCACCATGTTCTTCTTGAACGCGAAAATCGCCCCGCTTCGGAGTTTTGAGAACACAGTGACTGTAGTCGCCGTCAAAGTAGAACAGCGAGTATTCTCCGTTGCGGACAATTTCCGGAAGGAAAGGTTGCGCCATCAGGTCGCGATCGCGAAAGGTATTGATCGCATTCCGAGTTTCTTCGCGGGAAGCATTGGCCGGCAGCCGAAACGTGTCGTCGGCGTTCGCTCCGATGATTGGTTTAACGACCAACTCTTCGGATTGGAATTGCGCGCACAAGATTGCGATCTCATCGTGAACGAGGCTGGATAACCATTGTGTTGGGACGATGGGGATTCCGCCTCTGGCGAGATCGTTGAGATACGTTTTCTCCAGATTCCACCGGACCATTTTGAGGGAGTTCTTGAGCCGTGTGCCGGACGCTTCGATCCGCTCTAAAACCTCAAGAAAACGAGAGGGCTCCTTTTGATAATCCCAGGGCGTTCGAATCACGACACAATCGTAGTCGTTCCAGGCGACGTCCGGTTGTCGCCATGGAATTTCCTGCACCGACCAGCCGAGCCGCGACAACGGTTCATAGGTGAGGTGGTCGTAGGTGAAGAAACCTTCCAGATTATTGGTGGAGAGGTACGCGCAGCGCTTGGCGGGGATCATTTAGGATGAAGACTCGGGACTAAGATTTTCTTCCTGGCGAAGCGGGAATATCCAATTTCCACAGCAGCTAGAGTTTTCTTTCGAGGTGCCCATGATTCAGTTTTCGGATCGTGCCGGAATTGGTTCCTAGGCAGGCCCGGAAACGAATTGTAGTGGAGGAAAGCATTTGGCGCAACTTCATGCCATATCGCCCCTTCGCGACCGCGCATCTCCGGGATGTTGAAACGTGGGCTGTCTCTGCTCGCTGCACTTGCAATACACCGCAGGCATCGGACACGAGTTAGGGTTATATGGAATTTGCATGGATCGGATGTGCTGCGCCCCGCAGAGGCGCGGTCCGGAGCGCGGGTCTGTGGCCGGCAGCCGGTACGATCGATAAAGGATTTGATCTTGATAGTTTGTTTGCATCGCTCCTACAGTGAACTTGTCGTGCGTGCGCAATTTAATTTTTGTCACCGTGAGAACCCGATCAGACACGCTGGCTTTACGTTGATCGAGTTGCTTGTGGTGATAGCAATTATCGCGATTTTGGCCGGCCTGCTTCTGCCGGCGCTCTCGCAAGCCAAAATGAAGGCACAGGGGATTTCCTGTCTCAATAACCATCGACAATTGATGCTCGCATGGCGGATGTACGTCGAGGATGGCACGGACTTGCCTTTCGTCAAACACGGTCCCCACGAATGGGTGGGGGGCTGGCTCGATTTTGACGGGAACAACCGGGAAAACTGGGATTCGGAGTTAAATCTGAAGACCAGCATCCTTTGGCCTTATTGCGGAAACACCGCGCAGATTTTTAAGTGTCCGGCAGACCGAAGCAGCGTGACGTTTGGCGGCCGGACTGTTCCCCGATTGCGCAGTATGTCCATGCTCAACTGGGTTGGGGGGCGGGGGCTCGGGTTGCCAATGTCATGGTCGGATAGCAGCGGTCCCTGGCGCATCTATCGGCGTTATTCGGATTTTATCGATCCGGGCCCCGCTCAGACCTTCATCTTCCTGGATGAGCGCGAGGACAGCATTAACGATGGGATGTTCGTCGTGGATATGACTGGATATCCCGATTCGACGGGCCGTTTTCGAATCGTGGACATACCTGCGAGTTATCACGGAGGCGCGGGCGGTTTTTCGTTCGCCGACGGTCATTCGGAAACCAAGAAATGGAGCGACCCGCGAACGAGCGCTCCGTTCACGAAAGGGGTCGCGACGCCCTATGACCGCCCTTCACCGAACAATCCGGACATCGCTTGGATGCAGGAGCGAGCGACACGCCATCGGTGAGTTTTGTTTGATCGCGCGCGGGTTGCCAAAGTTGCGAGCCCCCGCCATTAGGGAATGAAATGCCGGTCTTCCAAGAATAGTTTGGCTGCTACCGTTTCGCCAGAACAGCTTCGATGCAAGCCACGAGCATATTCGGATGAAATGGTTTATCGAGAACACGGTCTGGCCGGGCGGGGTAGTATTGGGTGATTTCTTCTCCAACATTGCCACTATACAAGATGGTTTTTAAATCAGGCTGAATCTTTTTGCATTGCTCGATCAGTTCCATTCCATTCATTTCCGGCATTAAAAAATCCGTGAGCAATAAGAGAGGCCTTTCTTGGGCCTCTGTCAGAAACCGCAACGCCACTTCCGGATCGGAGAAGAGTTGGGTGTGGTATCCCTTTTCATTCAGAACAATTTCGACAACTTCTCCAATTTGGGATTCGTCGTCCACGATAAGGATCAGACCCTTGGGCGAAACACCAGAATCGGGTAGGTTGCTGGGAGATCGATTCCCTCGTTCGTCAGTTTCCATCGTCAATCAACGCCGTTTGCGGTCAACTCGGTGATTCGAATGCCGGTTGGTATAAGTGACCGAAGATCTCAGTTCCGGCAACGCAATTTTTGAGGCCGACGGAACGCGTTTCCTCGTAGCGGGGAGAACACGTTCCCCAGAGTTGTCCGAAATGAGTAATGTGCATGTAAGCGCGAACACTAGAAACAAGATGCCTCGCAGGGGTTGCGTATTGCCGTTGATTAATGATTCCAAGTTACATTCAATGTTGTTGATGAACGATCAAGAGTAGATCCAGTGCGAGCGATTATTCAGAGAGTTTCTCAGGCTTCTGTTCGGATTGACGGAATGGGCACTGCGGCGATCGGGAGAGGCCTGCTCGTGTTGATTGCGTTTGAGGAGAGAGACACCCCGGACGATGTTGACTGGATGACCGGTAAACTGGTTCGACTCCGCGTTTTCGACGATCAAAATGGTTTGATGAATCTATCGATTCAGGATGTTCAGGGAGATTTTCTCGTTGTCAGTCAGTTCACACTCTACGCGAGCACGAAGAAGGGAAATCGTCCATCGTATATTCGTTCGGCGAAACCGGACGTCGCGGTCCCGCTTTACGAATCGTTTGTTGGGCAGCTCGCGAAGGAGTTCGGAAAGCCCGTATTCACGGGGCAATTTGGGGCGGAAATGAAGGTGGAACTCGTCAATGACGGACCTGTCACAATCCCAATCGACAGCCGAAACCGTGAGTAAACGGGTTGAAAAGCGTCCGGATCCGAACTCTCCTCACTTGACATTGTACCTGGTGCGAACTTGCTCGAAGCGTTCGACACCCGCAATGCACAGCGCCTCGAATCCTTCCTTGCTCATTCCGAGTCGTTCCATGCAATCGTCACTTGGCGCAAGATCGAGTTCTTTGCCGCGGGTTCTGGCTTGGATTTGCTTGGCTCCTATGTTCGCCATATAGGTGACGTCGCAGATGGGATCGAGCCCTAACTCTGGCTGATGGTGAAAGATGATCCCTTTGACAACCTGCTGAGGAAACTCCCAATGCTGGGCGATGATTCCACCGAGTTCGCCGTGATGCACCTGAAGGACCCGAGTCTCGGCTTCAAGCGGGGTTAATCCGCCACTTTCGCGAGCCTGCTTCAGCAAGTCCAAAATCTCCGGCTTTAGAAACTGTGCCATGATTAGTTTGCCAATATCATGGAGGAGCGCGGCGGTGAAGGATTCGGCTGGAACGGTGACCTTGCAGTATGACGACGCTACTTCCGCCGCGACTGCGGCGGCGACCGAGTGCCTCCAGTATTCTCCGTCGCTAAAGCCGTATTCCCCCATTTTCTTCTGCATATGGGGGCGCACGCTGGCGGCGACCGCGAGCGCGAATACTTGAGCCGTGCCCAAACGATCGACGGCGTCGCGAACGGTTGTCACAGGCTCGGATCGGCTTGCAAACGCGGAGTTCGCGGCGCGGATGAGCTTGAAAGTCAGCGCGGGATCGAAAGCGACAACATCCGCAACCTCCGATGCATTGTCGGCTTTCGCTCCAACCAAGGCGGCGAGGCGCACCGTGCTCTGTGGCAACGCTGTCAGCTCATTCGCTTGAGTGATCAACGCGTCTATGTCAATCAGTTTGCTTTTCATCGCAGGAGTAGTTTTGAGACGTGTCCCGAGTTGCGCCGCGAGACCGGATGAGCCGGAATCACGAGCAGCACGTTCGGTTCGCGAATCGTTTGAGCTTCGGCAAGAATTCTCATTTCAGCTTTCACTTACGTTGGAATGCGTTGATGATGACATCCGCTCGGATAATTTTATCCTCATATTTTAGAGCGAGAGGTTCGTGAAACACTTTCGAGGAAATCTCGAGGATTGAGTCGCCCCCTTCGGCAACAACCGCCGGCTCCTTCTTGCATGTGAGCGTCCCGGCTTTGAGATTTGTCTCGAAGTTGGTTGCGACTATTTCCGCAAATTGCCCGATCATTTCGGTAATTGCTTCGGGACCGATGTCTTCCGGAGCAAGTCCAAGAACTTCTCCGCTCAAGGCTTGAGCGACGTCCGGTTCGAATCGGATGCAAATTCGGCCGCTGACACCTTCCGAAATCTTGCTGGTCGCCACGATCTGCCGCTTCCACGGAGTTTTTATCTCGTCCAGGCTGATCGTCTCGACACCCGCGGAGAGCATCGCCATGAACGCATCATCAAGCGCTTTTCGCATCGGTTCGACCAGAGCGACTGCCATGAGCTGCTCTTTTGGGATCTTCGAGAAAGCCCCTTGCAGAGACTCATGCGGAGCTTCCCCGGCTTTTCCCTGAATTCCAGCGCGCAGAATCCTTTGAGTGATTTCGGAATCGGACTCAAACGCTTTGGCAGCCTTCTCCGCGTCGACGGATCCAAATCCGGTTGCAAGAAGAGCGAGTTTTGCCCAATTGCTGGGTGCCTTCTCCCATTGAGCATCGTCTTCTCCTTCTTCATCGTCCTTATCTGACCCTGGGGGAAGGGGTTTAGGCCGATAACAAACGACTTTGTCAAACTGAACCTGTTCAAAGCAGTCTGCGATCCCCGGAGGCGTCTCTTTCACCCCGAGGAAGAGAAATCCGCCGGGTGCCAGCCGCCTTTGCATTTTCTTGATGATCTCCGCCTGCAGCTCGGGTACAAGCCCTGATAGAACGTTCCGAAGCAGTATGATGTCGAACTTCTCTGTCTTTGGCCATTTCTCGGCGAGATTTATCTGAGAGAACTGCACGCGCTTTATGATCTCATCCTTGAGTTTCCAGACCAAGCCCTCTCTTTGAAAGTATTTGACCAACAACGCCGAGGGCAGTCCTCGATTGACTTCGATTTGATTATAGCCTCCCGCAGCACCGGCTTGGGCGGCTTCCAAGGACAGGTCGCATCCTAAAATCTCCAAATTCCATGTCAGCAGTTCTGGAAAGTATTCCTGTATCAGAAGGGCTATGGAATAGGGTTCCTGGCCAGTAGAGCATCCCACACACCAGATG
This sequence comes from Verrucomicrobiota bacterium, assembly GCA_027623095.1. Lineage (GTDB taxonomy): Bacteria > Verrucomicrobiota > Verrucomicrobiia > Limisphaerales > SIBE01 > JAIPJX01. The sequence goes on along the minus strand of JAQBVM010000310.1, from coordinate 562 downwards.
GTTAGTTTCTTTTCCGTCGATCGTTTGGCTTTGAGAACGGGGAGGACGTTTTGGCGGAGGGCCTCGAAAGGGCGGATATCGCGGAAGAAATAGGTCTCGGTATCCACCAGCGTCTCTGCAAGTACTTGTGCAGCGTTCTGAATGCTCCCTTGTTGCATCAATCGGACCAACTCGTTCGCAGATCCGGTTCCTTGTTGTCGTGCCAAGGGAAGGAGCCCTGACTCGATGAGAAACTCTTCTTCGGCTTCGATTCGGATTCCCGCATATGCGGCAACCGTTTCTCGGATGTAATCAATGTTGTTACGGCTAATCACAATATCGCAATTCTACAAATGCTTGCGGATTTCTTGATCCCGTTCTGTTTCGTTTCGTAGCACTTTCTTGCAAGTGGAGGACGCCGCCTTTATCACTGGGCGTCTTCAATGCCGAGAAGTTCCAATTTGGTAGCAAGAACCTCTTTCGTGAACGGTTTCATCAGAAACTCATCGGCTCCCGCAGCTAGACCTAGAACAAGCGCATTAGAGTCTCGAAATCGCCAATCCGGAATTTTGTGAAAAAAATC
>JAQBVM010000309.1 GCA_027623095.1 Verrucomicrobiota bacterium | reverse complement strand
TGCTGCGGCCTGGAAGGCCGCGCGCCAATACCGAACGGTCTTTGTAGTGCCAGGAATTCCACACCGGATCACAACAGGGTTTCGAAAAACGACACAAAATAAGCAAAACATGCATACTGAATTGGAAGGCGGCAATACGGGGCGGTTCGTGAACAACGATTCTCATTGTGGCACCATGGGCTGCTCCCAAATCGTACGGAGTTCCGGCTTTAGCCTAATGCCATTCGGCAATTCATCTCCCATGACAATGGCAGAAAACCGACGGTGGACTGTGGTTCCCACAATCCCAACGGGATTGCGTAACAAAGCCCAGGGTTGGGACTTCGCCCACCGTAGCGCAGCGAAGGTGGGGGAACGAGCTACCCTGGGAAATCGGTGGCCCGGATCACAACCCCAACGGGGTTGCGCCTCAATCCCAAAGGTGAACGTAAATGATCGGCAACGATTGGGACATACGCTTCTTTTCACTTCTGGTCGCAACCCCGTTGGGGTTGCTGCGTACGCCGTCCATTTACCCAGGGTAGCTCGTCCCTCGCAACCCTGGGCTTTGGGCAGGAATCCCTTTGGGATTCTGCTGGATAATTTCCGAATGGCATTAGGCTTCAGGCCGTGTACGCGCCAGAACCGGCTGAAGCCGGAACCGCGTAACTGTCTAAATGAAAGCTCCTGGTTCGCGAAGAATTGCCGCAACTTTTCTGAAACCCGGCGACTGTTCCAAAGGGAAAAGGAGAATGCACTCGCTCCAACTCGAAGCCGAACGTCTTTGAAGTCCAAATCGAACGGGCAATTCCTCAGACTCGTGTCGTTCATTATCGGAGTTTCCATTTTTGCGCTCGGGCTCAACGGTTCGGTTCAGGCGCAAGCTGCAAAGTCAAATGATCCGAAAGAGCTAACTTTCACGGGCGATGTCAAACCCGACAAAGCCCGGGTCGTATTCGAAGGCGATTTTAGTCCTCGTTCCGCAAAAGATTCAGAAAAGAACCTGATCTACACAACGAAAACAACGGCCACGATTCGAGTGTCGCGCGAGAGGATCAGCCAGTCGATCCAGCTTTTCGTCTCTGTTCTTCAAGGCAAGCTCGAAGAGATCGTCCTTGAGGTCAGTGGCAACGGTTTGGTCACCGATGTCCAAGGAAGAGGAATGAAAGATTGGGGAGTATTCAACGACGCAAAGGGCAAACGATTTCTGATGGTTCGACTCTCCGATACGGACGCGCCCGTGAGTGAGTTTTCCGCTACGGTCGTCACTGAGAACGACCTGGAGACACTGCCCTCGGATGTTGCAATCATTAGCCTCGTTCCCTCGAACGCATCGTTGTTCGCGACTTCGGTGCGTTTGGAAACCGCGCCTGAGATCAAGCTTGAGATCCGAGAATTCACCGGATTGTCACCGTTGAGGCAGGAACCTGTCTCCGCGTCCTCGAGTGTAATTCAGGACACGAACGACGCGCGGTTATTTCTGTTCAGCGGTTCGGGCTCGGAGTACCGCCTTGCTTTTTCCGTGAGCGAGTCCGATCCGGAAGCCCGAAGAATTGTTTTCAACCATTTTGATCTGGCAGGACGGCTGCACGATGGCGTTGCCTCATTTGTGCTCGAGGGTGCGGTGCGCGTGAATGGCCCAGAAGGCGGAAAACTGCAGTTGCTGGCAGGCTCGGTCGCGATGACTGACTTGGGGGAGATTTCCGGATACAAGATCGATTTTGTGGACGGCAAGTATTTCCTGATTTTCGATAAGAGCGGCGACTATCCGGTCAAAGTGCGATTCGACGCCGAGGTGGTGGAGAAAGACGGGTGGAACCATGTCGAGTTCGAAGCAGTGAACAGTTTCTTGCGGCCTATGGTTCTTACAGGGCTCGCGTCCGATACGCAGTTGAGTTTCGGCAACGCCGCGAAACCGGAACGTTCCGGCGACGATTTTGTCAGCTTTCTTCCGTCCACCGGAAGCGTGTCGTTTAATTGGCAATCCGCCAAACCCGAGATTGAGGGCAAACTCTTCTACTCGGTTGAGGGATTAATGGAGATGATTGTCGGACCCGGACTCCTTCGTCAGATCAGCCTTGTCTCGGTTCAGGTCATGCAGGGGGAAACCGATCGGATTATGTTCGAACTCGACGGTGACGGCGAGATGACACGCGTTCAGGGAGGCAATGTACTTGCGTGGAATGTTGAGCAAAACGCCGGGCAACCGGAGCGGAGATTGATTGTTTCATTAAACCAGCCGCAGAAGTCCGGTTTTGATCTTCAAATCTTCACGCAAACACCTTTGGGCGCTTTTCCCATTGAGATTGCTCCGCTTCGATTAAGACCTCTGGGAGCGATCCGATTTGGCGGGTATATGCGTATTGCAAACGATGGGGCCGTGCGTCTCGAGGTAGTGCGTTCCCAAGGACTCTCGCAGATTTCTCCGGAGCAATTCCCCCAAACATCTTCGGTCCAAACGACATCGCCGGCGCCCGGCAGCGCGGCGTTCGCTTTTCGGTTTTCCGATTCCAGTTTTTCCGTTGCGATTCAGGCGGATAACATTCAGCCCGAACTCTCCGTATCAGAACTGCTGGCATATCGCCTGAGTGAGACGGACGCCGCGATCGACGCTGAGTTCGAGTTGGAAATCCGGGAAGCGCCGTTGCGAGAGTTCAACTTCCGGATTCCATCGGACTATTCGATCTCTCAACTGAACGCGCCTTTCCTGAGCGATTACTTCGTGAGTGACGGCTCCGTTCCGGATCAGTCGGTGCTTCGGCTTGTTTTTTCGCAGCCGCTCACGGGGCGGCAAGTTGTTCAGTTCCGGCTTGAAAAGAACAATGTGGGAGTGACCAATTCATGGAACCTGCCTCGGGTCGAGCCTGATGGAATCAAATCGTTGCGCGGACACATCGCTGTAATCGGTGATCCGGGTTTGCGTTTGAACGCCACCGTGACCCGGGGTGTTACGGAGATCGCCGCCGCCTTTTTTCCTAAAAAAATCGCGTCGATTCAATCGGCTTACCGGCTCCAGGAAGAGGCGTGGCAAATTAATCTAAGCGTCGAGCGAGTCGCCCTGGCGATCCAGGTTGATTCGTTTCATCTGTTTTCGGTGGGGGAAGGGATTAATTACGGCAGTTCGGTTTTGAACTACATGATCGCAGGGGCTCCGGTCTCTTCGATGAAGTTTGAAGTGCCTCCTGAGTTCAGCAATGCCGAATTCATTGGCAAAGATATTCGGAATTGGAAGAAAACGGCGGAGGGTTACGAGGTGGATCTACAGACGCCGGTTTCGGGCGCCTACACCATGCTTGTGAACTTCGAACAAGCGTTTCCGGGAAAAGGGGGCACCCTTTCGTTCGCCGGAGCGCGACCTCTCGATGTGCAGTCGGAACGCGGATATTCGGTGGTGATTAGCACGCATCAATTTCGAGTGAGTCCGTCGGCTGTTTCATCGGATCTCATCCACCTCGAGCCCCAGGAGATTCCTGCGGAATACCGTCTCTTGTACGACGCGCGGGTTCTCGCGGCCTACCAGTTCACAAGCCGGCCCTTTGAGTTGGAGCTGGAACTCACCCCGAGAACTCAGGGGGATACGGTTCCGCAGGTTGTGGATCGGGCTGTTTTGCGCACGCGTGTGTCGCGGGTTGGGGAGGCCCTTACGGAGGCGCGGTACTTTATCAAGAGCAAGGGGCATTCACACTTTCGTGTGGTTGCGCCCCAGGGAACCCGCCTTTGGTCGGCGGAGATCAACGGAAACAAGGTGGTGCCGGTGACGGACGAAGAAGCAAACTTGATTCCGCTTCCGCAAAGCAACGATCCAAACGCGGTGATTCCCCTGACGTTGCATCTGGCTTCCAAATCGCCGGATTCACGCTCGATTACGATTGCGGCGCCGATCGTTTCCGCGCCTGTGATTCTGACCGAGTGGAAGATCGAGCCCGATCAAGGTCAGCGTCTCGAGTATCTCGGAGGAACAATCGAAATCGCGACGGGGGCGCCGGATGTATCGGGTTTCGTGTGGTTTTCCGAACTAATCCGAGGCGGCTATGGAACGAGGAAACAGGTTCAGGGCGCAGCCGGGATCGCGCTGTTCCTGATGGCGGCGTTGCTTTGGAGATGGATTTCGAAGGGAGAAACATTCCCGTTAAACGCCAGGAACATCACTGGATTGACGCTGGGCTTCATTGCCTGCGGCATGGCATGTTACGCCCTCGCCAGTTTGGCGGCGCACGCGCGTTCGCACGCTTCGAGTCTGCCGTCGGATTTGTCTTTCAAAGTGCCGATCCAAGCGGCGGACAGCGGCATGAGTGTTCGTCTCGAGAATCTGTCTGTCGAAATGACCTTTGGGGGCGCCCTTTGGCATGCGTCTCCCGCATTGGTTGGGCTCGCGCTTTGGGTGTACGTATGGATCACGCGCACGGGATTATTGCGACAGTTGGGCATCGCGGCTGGCTGGGTGTTATTGTTTTGGGGAGTTCTGAGGGTTCCAAACGGAGGCGCGCTTTTTCTGCTTACGATTGCCGGCTTCGTTGCGCTTCAATTTGTATTCCCTGTTCTACTCGCGATCTGGTGGCTGCCTCGCGGCACCCTGCGTAATGCTGGTTCGAACGGCGGCGGAACGATTCCCTTGATCTTGATTCTGTTCGCCTCTCTGCATCCGAACTCAGTTGGCGCTCCCGCCGCCAAATCAGAGATTACTCGAATGCGGGAAGAACGCGTCGTGCCGAACTCGGTTATCCAAAAAGCGCGCGTTGCGGATTCCTTTGTTTTTCTTTCGGCACAAATTCGATGGAGCGCCGCGGAGGGCCGGTCGCTGGATTTTTTATCCGGATCCGGAGTGCTGACGCGCATCGAACTGGGAGGTCAGCCGCTCAAGCTTGTGCAGACGGATGAAGACGGGAAGGCAGTCTATCGTTTGATTGCCACGAAGTCCGGCGAGTTTGAAGCTTCGATTGATTATCAAGTGCCGGTTGTCACGCGAAACGGGATCAACGGTTTTTTTATTCCGACTGGAGTCGGCCTTGTGAACACGTTGGAGGTGTTCGTCGAGGGCCAGCCCGTCGAACTTGTCTCGAAAGATGCTGTCTCGATTGTTCCGATCGCGGCTGCGGAGAAGAATGGCAGCCGGGCACAAATCGCCTTGAGGCCGATGGAGAATGCGTGGATTGGCATCCTGCCACGCCGCCGCGACACCCGAAAAGAAACCGCGGTCTTTTACGCGGACTTCACGCAGCTATACATTCCGACAGCCGGAGTTGTCGAAGGAGTGCATGATGTTCAAGTGCGGCCCGCGCAGGGCGAGATTGGGAGCCTGGCATTTCGTGTGCCTCAAGATTTCACAATCACCGATGTGCGCGGTGGATCGCTGGCAGTTTGGCGTTTCGATCCGGACAACCGCCGGCTTCAGGTGCATCTCGAACCGCCGCAGTCCGGTTCTTTTCAACTGCGGATCATTTCACAAGTGGCGACGGGTACGTTGCCTTATCAACAGTCCGTGGAGCTCGTCACCGTTGAAGGCGCCGCGGGACAGATCGGATTGGCCGGCGTCGCCACCGGACCGGAGGTCCAACTCAATGACGTATCGGTGAGTTTGCTCTCGGCAATCAATATCGAAGATTTTCCGGCTTTGATCCTTCAAGAGAACGATCGTGATCGCGGCGGCCTGACGTTGCGCCGGGCGTTTCGGTATGTGGATCCGAACGCCTCGCTTGAACTCTCCGCATCACCGGTGGAGCCGGATATTCGCGTTATCAGCCAGGAGACATTATCGCTGAGCGAGGATCGCGCTGTTCTGGCGGCCCGTCTGTCGATTGACATTACTCGCGCGGGTGTATTCAAGCTGAGCTTCGAGATTCCCGATGGAATGGACGTCGAAACGGTAAGCGGTTCGGCGTTGAGCCATTGGACGCAGATAAAGAATGATCAGGAGAGAATCGTTACGATGCACCTGCGCGGCAAGACCGAGGGCAGTCAGGAGTTCACAGTGAACCTTGTCGGGCCGGGTGTGCGCGCGACAGATCAATGGGCGGCGCCTCGCTTGATTATCCGCGAAGCAAGCAAGCAGACCGGTCAGCTCGTGGTTGTGCCAGAACAAGGAATGCGCCTGCATGCGGCGACACGCGATGGCATAACGGCTATCGATTCACAGCGGGCCGGGATTCAACAAAAGGGTGTTTTAGCTTTCCGAATACTGCACAACCGCTGGGCGCTGTCGTTCGCCGTCGAACAGGTGGCGGCATGGATTCAAGTGTCGATGCTCCAGGATGTGACCGTTCGGGAGGGGCAGGTCAAAGTGGTGGCGAATCTTCAATACCAGATCGAGAATACCGGCCTCAAAAACCTGCTGGTTCAGTTGCCGGCGGAGGCTCAGAGCGTTCGATTCGCGGGTGGAGACATTGCCGATTTTGTCCGGCAAGATCCCGGCGCGGGAACAAACGCGGTTTGGGAGATCAAACTAAACCGGCGCGTAATCGGCAGCTACACACTGCAAGCCCTATATCAATTGGCCGCGCCGGGCGCGTCCTCGGGATTTCAAATTCAGGGTGTTTCCGCGCGGGAGGTCAATTTGCACAAGGGATATCTGACCATTCGCGCCGGCGGACGATTGAATGTGAGCGCGGCGGACTCGCCACCCGAACTGCAGCGGGCGGATTGGCAAATAATTCCGAACTTCCTCCGGAGTGGAGTTGTTCCATCGGAGCCGAATTTGGCGTTCCGGGCTCTTCAGCCGGACTTCGGACTGAATCTTGATGTCGTTCGCCACGAAATCGCGAAAATGCTCCCCGCGCGTGTGGAATCCGCAACTCTCACGTCCGTGGTCTCTGATTCGGGAATGATGCTGACGGAGGTCCGCGTCAAGTTGTACCCGGGCGACAAACAACTTCTTCATTTGAAGTTGCCGAAAGACAGCCGGTTTTGGTTTGCGTTCGCGAACCAACGAAGCATTTGGCCCTGGCGTGAGGAGGATGAAATCCTGTTGCCTCTTGAAGAGAACACGGTCGAGGGCGAGTCTGCCACTCTGGAGTTTTACTTTAGCAGCCGCACCCGCGTCTCGGGAAATGGAAGTGATCCATACCGCTTATTGGGACCCGAATTTGATTTGCCGCTCGAAAATATCACTTGGCGAGTGTTCGTTCCGGAAATGTATGAATTGAAGGATTGGACGGGTTCACTTCAGTTGCAGGAGGAGGCGCTGGAGTATAGTCCGATTGCGCTCGATGTGGATTCCTATATCGAGAACGAACAACGCCGCGAGCGCGAAGTGACCAAGGAAGCCGAAAACTTCCTTCAGTTGGGCAATACATTGATTGTGAAAGGCGAACAAGAACAGGCGCGCCAGGCATTCAAGTCCGCCTGGAACCTTTCGCAGCATGATCAGGCTTTTAACGAGGACGCCCGAGTACAGTTGCAGAATCTGCGAATGCAACAGGCTTTGGTCGGTTTGAATTACCGGAGGAATTCCATCTCGGGAAATCAGGCCGAAGAAACATCCCAAGCGGCAATGCCCAAACTGGAGGCAGGACGCGATGTTCAATACACACAGCAAGAAGCCCGGCAAATTCTTGAGGGCAGTTCCGGTGAAGAAAACGCGATACTCAGCCGTTTGGCGGAGCGGCTGATCAATCAGCAGGAGGCAGCGCGCGCAAGAGCGGACGCCATTCACGCCTCGCTTCCCGCGCAAGGAAGACTTCTCACATTCACCCGATCCCTGCAGGTGGATAGTTGGGCGGGGCTAAACATTAACCTCGAGACCCGCCGCATCGGAGGCGTGTCAAGGACTTCGAGGTTTCTCGCATTGGGCGGTCTTTTCGTTTGGGTAATTGTGATGACGGCTCTGGCGCGAAGAAGAACACACGCGCCCACCTGAGCCTAGCGCGGCCAGAAGACTCGAAGCGTCTTCGCAGAGAGCGTTTTCATTAACAAACTCTTTCGCAGCACGCATGAACTGGTTTCGGAATCGCGAATTCCGAAACTAAGAAACGCTCGGACACTCGTGCCGGCGGCATTCATTGTCAATGTCCACGAGCCGGTAGATCTCATGACGGGGTTCTTGGTTTTGCCGCCTGCGCTGGGAATGCGCTCGTTAATCGGCGCCCCCGGACTTCGCGGGTGAGGACGCGCCGAGCAGTGACGCGAGGAGCGTGCTCGATATACCGGTTAGTCCAAGGCCTTTGTTGTACCGCAGCAGCAGGCTGATGCTCCCGAAGATGAATGCGCCGACGAGTACAACGTGGAGCAGAGCGCGGAAGTGAGGCGCGGAGTAGAAGACCCGGAGATCAGCCGTTGTAAGAAGGGGTCGGGGAACCGGAAGCAGAATAACTCCGACGGTGGAAGTCGTCCGGATAGACGTGATGCACCCGAAACGGAACCAGAAAGCGCTGACCGATGAGGGGCAAGTCGTCCCGGCCCCAGGTGTCGGCCGTCCAATGGATCATGCCTGAACCGAAGTCTGCCGTCGCGATTCCAGCGAGTAAGACGACGGGAACCCACCACTGGAGCAGATCGGTGCGGTTATACACGCGCGTCGCGGATGGACAGTTTTATGTCGCACATACGACACAAAACTGTCCGGAGAAAAATCGAGTTCATCGGATGACACG
>JAQBVM010000308.1 GCA_027623095.1 Verrucomicrobiota bacterium | reverse complement strand
GTAGTTAATCATATTTTCGGCAGTGTGTCTTTGAGTCACGATGCCTGCCAGCTTCTTCATGGCATCTGCTCAACCTTGCGGCGAAAAACCCGAATGAGAAGGCACAATGGAAACACCGCGACATCCAAGCAATCCGGCGTTTCCACTGCTCGGATTTGCAAGACACCCATCCCACGAGGAGAATTCAGGGCTCCACGGAGTGTCGCCCCACCAAGAAAAGCAAGAATTACCTTTTTCTTCTCTGAATCGCGGATTTTGATACATATAGCGCGTGTATTTGGATTACTACGGTTTGACGGAACCGCCTTTCGACCTGACGCCGAATCCACGGTTCTTGTTTTTCAGCCCGAAACACAAGGAAGCGTTTAATCATCTGCTGTACGGAATCAGGGAGCGCAAAGGGTTTGTGCAGTTGACGGGCGAAGTCGGGGCCGGCAAAACAACAATCTGCCGGGCAATGATGGAACAGCTAGGTGACCGATACGCGACAGCTCTGATTTTGAATCCGGTTCTGAGCCCGGATCAATTGATGAAAGCGATCGCGATGGAATTTGGGCTGGATGTGAAGAATATGGACCGGCTCGACACCGTTGCCAGCATCAACCAGTTTCTGCTTCAGCAGGTGGACTTGCAGCGGGATGCGGTGCTCATCATTGACGAAGCGCAGGATCTGACAAATGAACTGCTTGAACAGGTTCGGTTGCTCTCAAACTTGGAGACGGACGATCGCAAGCTTCTTCAGATCGTGCTGATGGGGCAACCGGAACTTCGGGACCGGTTGAATGCATACGAACTTCGGCAATTGAGGCAGCGGATTATGGTTCGATATCATTTGCGTCCGCTGAACCGGACGGAAGTCAGTCAATATGTACAGCATCGGCTGCATATTTCCGGCGCCAGGGGCGCGCCCTATTTCACGGCGGGCGCATTTTGGCGGCTATACCGGTATAGTGGCGGAATTCCGCGGCTCGTAAACGCCGTTTGTGACAAATGCCTTTTAGCCGGATTTGTGCAGCAACACGACCGGATTGACTATCGAAAAGTCGGGGTGGCCATTCGAGAATTGGAAGGCAACATTGACGTATGAGTTTGATTAACGATGCCTTGAAACGCGCCCGGTTATCGCGCGAGAAGCAAAAGCCTTCGTCTTCGGAGGATCCGCCTTTGGAGCCCGCCGAGACACCGCCACCCTCCAAACGATCGCCTTGGCTTTGGGTGCCGGTCTGTGTTCTGCTCGGCGGCGGCGGAATATGGTTCGTTTGGCAATGGTGGAACAGTCCCGCTCAGGCGCTGGCGCCTGAATTGACCCATAGCACTGCGCCGGGCCAATCTGAACTCGTTGAACCGGCGGTCGAAACTCCCGGGCCGATAGCTCCAACTTCAGTCGTCGAGCAGATCGCAATCGCGACGAATGAGGTTGAAACCAGCGTCGCCGGGGTTTCCGCGCCTCAGGCTTCGACGAACGCAATAGTTGCTTCGACCGAGACTGGGCCGCCTCCGTCTCAAACTGAAACGAGTCCAAAGGAGACGATCGTTGCCCCGGACACCGAAACGGCGGAACCCGCATTCAACATTCAGCCGGCGGGACCGGTCGCATTTCCTCCTCTCACGCTGCAGGGGATTTTCTTCAGGCTCAACAATCCTTCGGTCTTAATCAACAACCGGACCCTCTTTTTGGGTAGTAAAGTTGATGGTGTCACGGTCGTCGAGATTCAGCGTTACAAGGTTGTTTTTGAGTTCAACGGATCGCGCAAAGAGTTGTTCCTGAAATAAGGCGATGCGTTCATTAGTTGAGAGGATCGCGTCCTCGCCGCTCCTGGTTCGCGTGGTTCCATTTGTACTCTTCATCGCTCTTACCTTCCTTCAAGGCCGGTTTGGCGAGGCCTCGCGCTATTGGATCTATTTTCTGAAGACTTTGGTGGGCGTCTGGTTGATTTGGGAATTTCGGCCACGGATCATCGAGATGAGATGGCGGTTCACATGGGAATCGGTCGTGGTGGGAGTCGCGGTATTCGCAGTTTGGATCGGTCTCGACGGGGTTTACCCGCAATTGGGCAACGCCAGTTCCGCCTGGAACCCTCACAATCAATTCGGGGAGTCGGGTGCATTGGCTTGGTTCTTTGTCGCGGTCCGAATTCTCGGATCTTCGCTGGTGGTCCCGCCTCTGGAGGAAGTGTTCTACCGTTCTTTTCTATACCGATATGTCGCGAAACCGGATTTTGAAAGTGTGGATCTCGGTGAATTCTTGTGGAAACCTTTCCTGATTACGGCGCTTGTGTTTGGCGCCGCGCATTACGAATGGCTTCCGGCTCTGTTGTGCGGCATGGCATTTCAGGGGTTGGTGCTTTGGAAGAAACGATTGGGTGACGCGATGTTGGCGCACGCGATCGCCAACCTGTTGCTTGGTCTGTGGGTGGTTTGGAAAGGGGCTTGGCACTTCTGGTGAACACCTCGATCCCGTGCGTTGTTTTTGAGGACGCTCATTTGCTGGTCGTCAACAAACCCGCCGGTCTCAACACTCACTCACCCGCCGAGTACGCGGGGGAGGGTATTTACGATTGGTTGCGGAACAGGGAACCGCGTTGGTCGCGATTGGCGATTCTTCATCGGCTGGACAAGGAAACTTCCGGAATCATGGTTTTCGGAAAAAGTCCTCAAGCGAATCGGTCCGTGACGCGGCAGTTCACCGATCACAGCGTTCATAAGAAGTATCTGTTCTTCACGAGCCTTCGCGTGAAGTCTGTCGAGTCATCGATTGTAAGCGCGATCGTGAGAGCAGGAGACCGGTACGTCGCGCGGCCTCCTCATAAGGGTTCGAAAACAGCCGAAACACGCTTTCGCATTGTTCGCTCCACACCGAATGGCACTTTGATCGAGGCGATACCGTTGTCCGGTCGAACTCACCAAATTCGTGTTCACGCCGCCGCCCAAGGTCTTCCCGTTCTGGGAGACTCGCTGTACGGCGGTGAAGCGGCGGAACGCCTCTATTTGCATGCGGAGTCGCTTTCGCTGGAGCACCCCCTGACGGGAGAGCGCTTGACGTTTAGTGCGGAACCAGCGTTCGAGTTTGATATTGAACTGGCGCTCCGAAGCGCTCTGATCGATCCGGATGAGACGCGCGCGTACCGGCTTATACACGGAGCCTCGGATCGGTGGCCGGATTTTTATTTGGATCGCGTGGAAGATTATTTGTTGTGCCAATCGACAGAAGCCGCGCCAGGCAAATCGCAGCGCGCTAAGATCTCGAAGATCATGGAGTCTCTGACCCTGCTGGGCGTGTATCACAGGCGATTAGACCGGGGGATACAGAAGTCGTCATTGGAAAATGCGTCTCCAAAACTTCTAACGGGGAATCCGGCGCCGAATTCATTTGAGATCCGCGAAAACGGTCTGCGGTTCTTGGCGAGTTTTGAGGAAGGGTATTCGATCGGATTGTTTCTGGATCAAAGAGACAACCGCCGACGGATCCTGACAAACCATGTTGCGTCAGGGTTTCCGTTGTTCGAAGACCTATCCGCAAACCCCGACGTCCTGAATGTGTTCGCATACACGTGCTCGTTCTCTGTTTGCGCCGCGAAAGCGGGCGCGCGTGTGACCAGTCTGGATCTTTCGAAAAAATACCTCGAATGGGGCCGGCGGAACTTCCGGGCGAACGGGGTTGATCCGGGCGCGCACGATTTCATTTACGGCGACGCGTTCGACTGGATGCGGCGGCTGGGTAAAAAAGATAGGCGCTATGATTTCATAATCCTCGACCCGCCCACGTTCTCACGTTCGAAACAAAGCGGGACTTTTCATGTGGAATCGGACTATCCGAAACTGATGCGTTTTGCTTCGCTGCTTCTTAAGCCGAAAGGAGTCATTCTCGCCAGCAGCAATGCCGCAGGCTGGAAACCCGCACTCTTCTCGGAGGCTGTGTGTCGCTCCCTTCAAGAGTGCGGCCGGAAAATTGCGAAACAACATTTCGCGCCCCAACCACCCGATTTTCCGATCAGCGCCGAAGAGCCCGGTTATTTAAAAACGCTCTGGGTTAAGGTGGATAACGATCTATGACTTTTCTTCCCGCGGTCGATAGAACCGTTGCCGTTAATCCAGAGTTCAAGTGCCTTCACTTTCCTTCGTTTTACGCTCCCGATCCCCGTGGGGATTGATTCGTAGTAGGGCGATCTGGGCTTCTAGGCGCAAATACCTTGCCAGGTCTCTGTCTGACGAAGGAACCACACCCTTTTCAACCAGTCTGTTGATGCTGTCCTCTAAGCGCCGTGTTACGGCGAGGTAATTCGAGAGAGCCGCGAGCCGAACTGCCGGTTCACCGGTCAACTCCATCGCGGAATCCCGGACGCGACCAGCCGCCTCGAAGACATTTATCAGTGTTCCTTTTCCTTCGTTGAGTCTCTTTTCCTGAAATTCGAGTAAACTTGCGGCAATCTCGTATCGAGCCTTCACAAGCTGATTTAACTCTCCGGCTTCAGCGTTCTCAGATTGCCTGGCGCTTTGCGTGATCTCCGCCGTGCGACCGGTGGTCACAATCCAACGAGCTCAGGCACGCCGGACCCACGGCTCAAGACCACGCGAGAGGCCGTCAACCGGCGTTGCCTGGACCGTTTGTTCGGCCCTTATGCGGATGTACTCCACCTCGGGATCGCCAACTTTCTCCCGAGTGTGCTCTGTCCCTTGCAGTTTTTCGAACCATCCGGACGTGGCTCAATTGCCAAACCGCCGGCGGCATCGACGATCCGCGCCACTTGATCGGGGGAAATCCTGCGAAGGTTTTTCTTGGTCGAAGGCTTCCATTCAACTCTGAAGGAGGCCATCGCGCTTCAACTCTTCAATGAAGTCCTCGTGGTCAATGGCCGGCTCGTCTCGGCGCTCGGCCGCGACCGCAAGATCGGCCAGATCCTCGATCATGCGCTCGTGATCCTCCAGGGAAAGCACGACGGCCTGACGTTGGCCCTTCTCGTCGGTCACATATTGAACTGTCGCTGGCATGACTGAAAATTACCGTCGGCGTCCCTACTGTCGAGTGCCGATTCTGTACTCAGCCAACGCGGAGAGGACCGATGAGCGGCCCACGGCGACTACGGGAATTCACAATGCGTGTGCTGGCCGCTCATTCGGTCGCTCGATTGGTTAGCAATTAACGTTCCTTTCCAACGGCCACATAGCCAACCGTCTCTTCCCCGATTTCCACGCGCACGATGGAGATCGCTACCCCGTTATCCAATACGAGCGACTCTGGCTGATCGTGGCGAACAGACTGTTTAACTTTGGAGACAATCTTTTCCTTCACGAAAGTCTGATCCGGACGAAAATAGGATGCGAAGAGCTGTTTCTGCGCGTCCAGGATCACGCCAAAACGGAAATCCTCGGACGCATCCAAAGACGAAAGGATACGCTGTACCCCGGTGTGATCACCAAAGCTCAGTGGAGCTTGGGCAGTCGTAGACAGAATACGAGCCACGACTTCCACCTCGTCGTTTTTTGAGGAGTTGATGGATGTGCATCCCGTGCCTGCAAGCAAAATCAATGCGGCAACGGAGGTGAACGATATCATTTTCATAGCGATTCCTTGGTCATGGATCCTACAGTCAGGCGGCATGGTCATGTCTGTCTCGCCGAAGCTGCTCAACGATGTCGCGCTTCAGGCCGTCCGCGAAGAGCGCGAGGCCGGAAGCGAAGCAAAAGAATCCGAGGCACGCGATAATCGCGCCCCTGGCAACGCCGCCGGATGACGGAACGTAAACGAGGGCCGCCAACGCCGCCCACAGCAACGCCGTGCCGACCATCATCCGCCACGTAGCTTTCATCTGTTTGTTCATTGCGTTCATAGTTTTGATTGGTGACTGCTGTTGTGTGTGTGACGCCGCCTATCAGTGTTAATAAACCGCAAAATTCTTCGTTTTATCAGGCGTTTATTGAACCGGCAAAAGCGAACAAATCGAGGAGCCTCACTTTGTCAGATTGGAGGCGCTAATTGCACTCGCGCAACCCAATCTCAAGAGTCAAGAATCCTACGGCAACACTTCGGTGAATCTGGCTGGCCGAATCCTGTCGCGCCGCAGCTTTTGCGAAGGCTGGTCTTCGCAGTCCGCAAACAAATGCGCTTAATCGCTGATGCGCACTCGGAGACCCGTCCCTCCGGGATGTTTGGCCGGAAGTGTCGCTGTTTCGCCAAGTTTACTGAAGGGTTGAAGAATTTAGGTAATTCATTCAATGATTCTCGCTTCGGTAAAGACGGCTGGTGCTTGATCCACTGCTGTTTGCCGCGCCGTATCTGGAAATCTTTTTACCTGGTGCAATATGCTTAAAAAACCGACGTTGTTCTTTCTGATGTCAATTTGGTCGGCTTCGCTGGGATGCCGCCATATGGAATTCAAATCAACACAGAATGATTGGAGCCGATTTGTCCATGGCTTCATCGAGGATTATTTCAGGCTGCATCCGGATGCGGCCACTTGGGCCGGGCGCCACGAGTTCGACGGGCAATTGCCAGACTGGAGTTCCCAAGGGCTTGATGCGATGATCGCGCAGCTCAAGGAGGCGCGAATGAAAGCCAACGGCTTTGGGGAATCAGATCTCTCCGAGAAACAACTGTTCGAGCGAGATTATGTGATCGCCCGCATCGATGGAGAATTGTTCTGGCTCGAAGAGGCGGACTGGCCGCGCGTCAATCCACAGTTTTACAGCAACTTCGGCGGGCTCGATCCGAGTGTCTATGTGATGCGGCCCTACGCATCGCTGGCGACACGGTTAAAGGCTTACACCGCGTATGCCAAAAACGTGCCGAGGGCCGTTGCCCAAATCCGGGCAAATCTCAGGACGCCGCTTCCCAAGACTTACATCGATTTGGGCAAGCTCCTTTTCGGCGGCATGGTGTCATTCATGGAGGATGATATTCCGAAAGTCTTCCGAACCGTGAACGATCCGTCATCGCAGGCGGAATTCGAAATCGCAAATCGAGATGCGGTAAAATCGCTTCGAGAACTCACGGCCTGGCTCGAGTCTGAAAGCTCGAAAGGAACGGATCAGTTTGCCGTGGGCGCCGAGACGTTCAGCCGGATGCTGAAGGCGACCGAGCGGGTAGATGTGCCGTTGGACCTGTTGGAAGCGATTGGCCGGGACGATTTGGATCGGAATCTCGCGGCTCTGAACGCGGCCTGCCAGGCGCTGGCTCCGGGCAAGTCGGTCGAAGAGTGCATCGCAATTGTCAGCGCGGACAAACCGGAAGGCGGGCCGGTCGCGGGAGCTCGCAGTCAGCTTGCCGGTCTCAGAGCGTTTCTCATTGAAAAGGGACTGGTGACGATTCCCGGAACGGAAGAAGCCTTAGTCGATGAATCCCCGCCATTTGCCAGGTGGAACTTCGCTTACATCGATATTCCGGGAGCCTATGAAACCGGATTGCCGTCGGTTTATTACATCGCGCCACCCGATCCAACGTGGTCCAAAGAGGAGCAGGCTTCTTATGTTCCCGGTAAGGACGATTTATTGTTCACGTCAGTACACGAGGTTTGGCCCGGCCATTTTCTGCAATTTCTCCATTCCAATCGGGCTCAATCGCGGTTCGGCCAGGTGTTCGTCGGATACGCGTTTGCCGAGGGTTGGGCGCATTACGCCGAGGAGATGATGTGGGAGGCCGGGTTGGGAGCCGGCGATCCTTCCACTCACATCGGTCAGTTGTTGAACGCGTTGCTTCGGAACGTGCGGTTTCTCTCTGCGATCGGCCTGCATACCGGAAAAATGACAGTTGCCGACTCGGAGAAAATGTTTCGTGAAATGGCCTATCAAGATCCCGGAAACGCCCGCCAGCAAGCCGCTCGAGGAACATTTGATCCGGCTTACCTCAACTACACCCTCGGCAAATTGATGATTCGAAAACTTCGAGAGGATTGGAGTTCGACGCGCGGGGGACGGTCCGCGTGGCGCGCGTTTCATGATCAATTCCTTTCGTACGGCGGCCCCCCGATTCCACTGATCCGGAGGGCGATGCTGGGGCCTGATTCGGGATCTGCGCTTTGAGGCCCGATCTGAGTGGGCCGGGTGGGCAACGCTCCGTAACACTCCAAAACCTGGCGGAAGATTTAACGAATCCCTGAGTCTCCTGCGAATGGCCGGAGAATTACTACGGATGGCTCAAATGATACAGATTCCCATTGCTGGCTTCTCAATCCTATCCGTGATTCGCGGTTGTCTCCATTTCAACTTCCTTTGGTTGGGGCTTCATCCTCATTTGGAGACGCGCTCTCTGCCCTGGTGTGCGCATCACCGCTTGCCAAGGATTCATGGTCGCTATATACAGAAATGGTTGGAAGAAAATCCCGTAAACGATTGGAAAGAATATGGCGACTGAAAGCAAATGCCCAGTATTGGGCGGACCTCACAGACACACGGCGGTTGGGGCCACGGCGAACCAACACTGGTGGCCGAATCAGTTGAACCTGAAGATCCTCCGCCAGAATTCCCCCCTGTCAGATCCGATGGGCAAGGATTTCAACTACGCTGAGGAGTTCAAAACACTTGATCTGGGCGCACTGAAGAAGGACATCAATACGTTGATGACGACTTCGCAAGACTGGTGGCCTGCCGACTACGGTCACTATGGGCCGCTCTTCATTCGGATGGCGTGGCACAG
>JAQBVM010000307.1 GCA_027623095.1 Verrucomicrobiota bacterium | reverse complement strand
GAGCCACTCTGATCATTTCCATGCGAAGTCCACTCTTACACTAAAGCGACAGTTCGGTTTTGGCGCGCGGCCTTCCAGGCCGCAGCACGTTTTGTTGCGTGACATGTTCGAAATTGGCCTTGAGCTTTCCCCTATTTTCGCGTGCTGCGGCCTGGAAGGCCGCGCGCCGTAATGAAGAGTGTCGCTGTCGCGCTAAAACGAATGGGGTTCCGCGGGAATTTACCCACGGAACCCCTATGACTTCCGAAAAAGACGTTTGGCTTCTATGAACGATCCGTCGAGCCGTATGTCAGTGGCGCTACCTCTTTTCCGTCGCCTGTGGTCACCTTCCGCGTCTTCTCATCGAAGAGGCAGGCGATCTTCAAGCGATTGGACATTTCAGCCAGCGAAATGACAGTTTGCGCTCTGACCGCAAGATCGATACTCGCGTTCGGCGTCTTGTTCGATCGAATCGAATCAAACCAGTTCTTCTCGTGCACACCCACATCTTCGTGCGGCGTTAAGCCGTTCTCGGCCTCGGGATCAATCTCTTCAGAGAATTGCCTCTCGGGCACCAACTCAATGCGATTGCCTTGATCTCCAATACTGAGCGTGGCTTCATGTCCATAAATCACAAAGCCAGGGCTTGTTGCATTTACGGTGCTGGACGCAATGACGATGGTCATTCCGCTCGGAAACTCGGCGATTAACTCGACGTGTTCGGGAACATCCCGTTTCAACGCGCCTGGCGTATGTTCGTCCGTATTCCAGGCCTGAGTGCCGACAGATACGACGCGCGTCGGGAATTCCGGATTTCCAGTCGCCAACATCAGCGGGAACAACCGGTGCGGCACCAGATCCCCGAGCAACCCTGTGCAATACGGATAGAACTTGCGCCACCGGAAGAAATGATCCGCGTTGAACGGGATCTTGTTGTGAACCGGACCCAGCCAGGTCTGCCAATCGATATTCTGAGGTCCGGCATCGTTAATAATGCTGTAGTTCCACTCCCCCTTCGGATTGTTTCGATTGTAATACCCTTGCGCCCACACGGGTTTGCCAATCTTGCCGGCCTTAATCCACTCTGCAGCTCGACTCCATGCGGCTGCGGAACAGCCCTGGGACCCCGCCTGGTAAACCTTTCCAGTCCGCTTCACGGTGTCATGCACATCGAAAACTTCAGGCAAATACCGCGTCACCGGCTTTTCACAATAAACATGTTTGCCCGCCTCCATGGAATCGATCGATATTTTCGCGTGCCATGTGTCGTGAGTCGAGATTACGATCGCATCGATGTCTTTTCGTTCCAACAGCTTCCGGTAATCGCTGTACGCCTTGACATCGGCGCCGCCAATCAGTTCTTTCGAATGATCGTTTCGGACGGAATAAAGATCGCAAACCGCAGCCTGGGCAATGTTGTTTTCCGCCGCGTTATTCTTTTGGCTTTGGACGTGCGCCAATCCCATTCCGGGGCAATTTGAAGGCCATCCGCCTATGCCGACGTATCCGACCGTGATCCGATCGTTCGCGCCGATCGCGCGCCCCGTCGAAGGCGCCTGATTCTGACCATACACAGGAGTCTTGAAGACGTTCGCGGAGGCGACTGCGGCGGCCGTGGCCGTGGCGGCTTTCTTGAAGAAGTCCCGGCGCGAGTCACCGCCGGCCGTTGATAGATTGCTATTTTGTTCCATAAGACGATAAAAGGTTAGCTCACGAAATGCCTGGTACCGAAACGAGACTACTCCCGTTTTGTATCGGGTCAATCACGATTTGACCTCCCGGGAGTTGCATTTCTTCAAGAAAAAATGAATTCTCGGGAACAATTTAATACGCCCTATTATGCCTAATTCCTGGACTGGTAAAGGAAACCCTTACACTCGCGAAGAGGTGATTCAACGGCTCCGATCAACACTGTCGGACGGGAAGGCGATCATTGCCGCCGGCGCGGGGACTGGAATCAGCGCAAAATTCATTGAACGCGGCGGCGCGGACCTGCTTATCATCTATAACTCCGGCCGTTTCCGCATGGCGGGCCACGGATCGACAGCGGGATTGATGGCTTACGGGGACGCGAACGCCGTGGCAATGGAGATCGGAGAGTTCGAGGTGCTGCCGATTGTGGAGGAGATCCCTGTAATCTGCGGCGTCCACGGAAGTGATCCCAGGCGCCGCATGTGGCACTGGCTGCTCAAGGTGAAGGACATGGGCTTTTCCGGCGTAAACAACTTTCCCACACACTGCATCGTGGACGGCCAGTTCCGGCAAATTCTCGAGGAAACCGGAATGAGTTTCCAAAAGGAAGTGGATATGATCGCCCTCGCCCGTCGCATGGATCTTTTTACCATTGTCTATGTTTCCAAACCAGGGGAAGCACGAGCGATGGCGGAGGCGGGCGCTGACGCGATTATCGCCCATGTCGGCACCACCATTGGTGGTTCCATTGGCGTCAAAGGAGCGGCCTGCTCCATTCAAGAAGCGGCCGAACGCACGGAAAGCATCATCCAAGCAGCCGACGCGGTTCGGAAAGACATATTTTTCCTCTCCCATGGCGGACCCATTTGCACGCCTGAGGACGCCGCATACATCAATGAACACACAGACGCCGTCGGGTTTGTCGGTGCCTCCAGCTTGGAACGTCTGGGCGTTGAAGAATCGATCGCTCAACTCACGCGGCGATTCAAAGCGATTCCGGTTAAAAGGAAGTAGCCTAGAGTGCTTCGAGCTGTTAGCGCCAAATTGGCGCGTTAACATGCCTAAAAAAACTTGCCTAAAAAAACTTGTTGTCAAAAGCACAGGATTTTCCTATTGTTCGCGGCAATTGCACCGTTTTTTGGTGTTTGAGGCAAACTGTTTTTGCCTTGGCAGAACTCATAAAAACGCACAATAACTAAAATCGCAGGAGGAACTTAATGAAGTTTAATAAATGGACGCTGGCCCTCGCCGCAGCAGGTGTCGTGAGTCTAGGATCAGCAGCACGGGCAGAAGAGGCACAGCATCAAGTGATGACGGCTCTTTCACAAACCACCTTAAGTGGTTATGTGGACACATCCGCTATGTGGATGATTGGTACCGGTTCCGGACCTTTGCCGGGACGAATCTATGATGGTGTCGGCAAGGTTGACGGTTTCAATCTCAATGTCGTCAACATTACTCTTCAAAAAGCCCCCGACGAGGGAGCTTGGTCGGCTGGTTACAAGGCTGAGCTCTTGTTCGGTCCGGATGCTGCCGGTTATAATCCGAGCGCGTTTGGCGGAGGCGACGTCAATATCGGCGACGCTTATGTCGCCTTGCGAGCCCCTGTCGGAAACGGGCTTGACTTCAAAATTGGATCCTTCGGAACGGTCGTTGGCTACGAAGTCTTTAACGCTCCCAACAATCCTAACTATGGCCGTTCGTACGGCTGGCAGTTGGAGCCGACACAACACACTGGCATTCTGGCCAGCTATCAGCTCACCGAGAGTATCGGCATTTCTGGCGGTGTCGCTAATACTTGGAACGCAGGTATCAATGCACGAGCTGCTCGCGCTGGCGGCACGGTTGCTGAAAGCGAAAAGACTTATCTTGGGTCTGTGGTTATTACCGCACCTGAAAGCTTCGGTTTCTTGGCTGGATCGACACTCTATGGTGGTATTGTTGACGGGCTGGCTGGTGGTACGCAGAACACCACGAGCTGGTATGCTGGCGCTACTTTGCCGACACCGGTGGAGGGACTGGCTCTCGGCGTCGCGTATGATTATGTGGAAGATCTCGCCAGCGCAACCGCTGCCGCGAACAACCGCGCATACGCTCTTGCCGGCTACATCTCGTTTCAGGCGACCGAAAAAATGCGGGTCAATGGGCGCGTTGATTACACGAATGCCGATGACGGCATTTGGACATCCAGAAATGGCGCTCATGACGAGTTGCTGGGCGTGACCGCAACACTCGATTACTCACTTTGGGCCAACGTGCTTTCCCGGGCTGAAGTCCGCTGGGATCACAGCACAAACGGCGAAGGCGTGTTCAATCGGGGTGAGAAGAACGCTGTGACGGTTGCCGCGAATATCGTCTATAAGTTCTAAGTCTCTTCTGTTACATCTTGAGGCCCCTTTCAGCAAAAACTGAAAGGGGCCTTTTTCTTTCCTGCAGCATTTGCACAAGTTAGTGCTGCCGAAAACAGTCGAATCGAGGGTGGTTTTGAGCGCCAATTCACGGAGAGTCCGCATCGTGATCGCGTTGTTGATCCCTGGCGCCTTCCTGTTCGTTGAAAACCTGGCGCCCATGTTGGCACACCCCCCGTGCTGAGGAGCTAATAAAGTCCGTTAACGTCTGTGCTGCTGCGCTCAAGGGCTCCTCGGAATTGATTCCCTTTAGCGCTTGATGCAGCCCCTTCCCACTCAGGAACAGCCTGCGATAAAGCCTCTTCAGCTCGAGTCTCTCCGCGACTGTAATCCCAGCCCGACGCATTCCGACTCCGTTCAAGCCGCATATTTCATTTACTCCACAGGCGATGGTGTAAGGGGGCACGTCCTTGCTCACAGCCGATCCGCCTTGCATCAACGCCAACGTACCGATCCGGACGAACTGATGAATCAAACAGTTCCCAGAAATAAAGGCGCGGTCTCCAACAATCACGTGCCCTCCGAGAAGTGCTCCGTTTGCGATGATCACATTGTGGCCGATCCGGCAGTTATGACCCACATGGCTGTGCGCCATCAGATAATTCCGTGAGCCGATTTGGGTCTCCTCCTTCTGGTTGTTCGATCGGTGGACTGTCACATGTTCCCGAAACACGTTATCATCGCCAATCACCAACCTGGTTTTTTCGCCGCCATACTTAAGATCCTGGGGGGCATCGCCAATCACACTGCCACTGTGAAACCGGTTTCTCATCCCAATAACCATTTGACCGGTCAGATGAACGTATGCCGCGAGGACACAATCCGCTCCAATTTCGACTGCTTCATCAATCACGCAGTAAGGCCCAACGACTACCGTCGGATTGACGTTTGAATTCGGATGGACGACCGCTGTTGGATGAATTTTCATTTCGAAACGTAGAATAGATTGAACGTCTGTTCGGCTCAAGCGCCGGCCGACGCAACGCGGGCGGCGAGTCTTTAGGTCTGGATGGCAGGCGAACAAGGATTTTCCGAACATCTCTTGTGGGGCCGGTTTCTTTTGTTACGGTTGGGCTATGAGTTTTGTCGGAGAGTTTGATCGGTTGCCGCTGACCGAGTGGGTCGCGCGCGCCAGAGAGGCGTCGGCGGACGACGTCGAGAGAAGCCTTTCAGAGAAAAGGTTGTCCTTCGTCGATTTCGCGCACTTGCTGTCGCCGGCTGCCGGGAAATTCCTTGAGCGGTTGGGCCGTCGCTCGCACGGATTGACCCGCCAGCGGTTTGGGAATGTGGTGCGGTTCTTCGCGCCGCTATACCTTTCGAACGAATGCATTAACAACTGCAAATACTGCGGTTTCTCACGGGATAATCCGATTCTCAGAGTGACTCTTTCGGTTGCTGAAGTCTTGCGGGAAGCGCGCGCATTGAAAGAGCAGGGATTCCGGAACATTCTGATTGTGGCCGGCGAGCACCCCAAGTTCGTCTCTAACGGTTATTTGACCGATTGTGTCAAGGCGCTGCGGGATGAGTTTCCAGGGATCTCGCTTGAGGTCGGTCCAATGGAGACGGATGAATATCGTCCGATTGTGGCGGCCGGAGCCGAGGGTTTGGTCGTCTATCAAGAGACCTATGATCGTCAGGTCTACGCTCAGGTGCATACGTCCGGACCCAAACGAGACTTTAGCTGGCGGTTGGAATGTCCGGAGCGCGGTTACGCGGCTGGCTTCAAGAGGCTGGGGATCGGGGCGCTTTTTGGTTTGGGCGACTGGCGATTGGAGGCGCTGGCCGTGGCGGCGCACGCCGACTATCTGCTGCGGCATTGTTGGAAAGCGCAACTGACGATATCTCTTCCGCGGTTGCGTCCCCACGCGGGTGAGTTTCAACCCTTGACGCATATCAGCGACCGCGAGTTGACACAGTTGGTGTGCGCGTTTCGATTGATGTTTCCGGATGCCGGTCTCGTCCTATCGACTCGCGAATCGCCAAAGCTTCGCGACGGCCTGATTCCACTGGGTGTGACGTTGATCAGCGCCGGGAGTCATACAGAGCCTGGGGGATACACGGGAGCGGGAAAAGAGAAGATTCATCGAACTGAGCGAGGCCGGATCGTCGCGCTGGCGGAGAACGCAAGTGAATGGACACCGGAAACGGGGTGCGCGACTGGGGCAACCGGTCAATTCGATATCTCGGATACCCGTTCCGCGAATGAGGTTGCAGCCACAGTGCGCAGTCTTGGTTATGAGCCGGTTTGGAAGGATTGGGATGCGGCGCTTACCGCCTAGTCTTTAATGAAGGACAAAATCGTTATCGCGAATGGCCGTGAGGTTTCCGCGGCGCTTCCTTGTTCGCTTGAGGAGTTCCTTTTGGCCCAGAATCTTTTGCCGAAGAGTGTTGTGGTCGAGCACAATAGAGAGGCGGTCGCTCCCTCGGAATTTCGGAAGCGTTTATTAAGAGACGGGGATCGAATCGAGATCGTCAACATCGTCGCCGGCGGATGAATCTTCCCGGTGAGGAACGTCGCGGAAATGCATTGGAGACCAACGGAGAAGCGGCAAACGTTCCTGCCCGATTCCTCTTTGAGTTTTCGATTGGCAAATGACTGGATCATCCCAATAGTCCCGGGTTCGAAACATGGCCAAAAACGACAAGCACGTTTATGACGAAAGCAAGGTTAAGACGCTTTCCTCTCTGGAGCATATCCGGCTTCGCACGGGAATGTACATTGGGCGGATTGGAACCGGCGCTCACTACGACGATGGCTGTTACGTCTTGTTGAAAGAGGTGATCGACAACGCGATCGACGAATTCATCATGGGGCACGGCAAAGAAGTGCATATTCGGATCGACGGAACCACGGTGAGTGTGCGGGATTTTGGCCGGGGAATACCGCTCGGCAAAGTCGTCGATTGTGTCTCGAAGATCAACACGGGGGCCAAGTATAACGACGACGTGTTTCAATTCAGTGTCGGACTGAATGGAGTGGGCACGAAAGCGGTGAATGCTCTATCGAAAGATTTTCTTGTACGAGCCTACCGGGGCGGCGAGTTTGTGGAGGCGTCTTTTAAACAGGGGAAACTCAAGGCTGAGAAGAAGGGCACGACCGAGGCGGAACGCGATGGGACGTTCATTCGATTCGAGCCCGACCCCGCGATCTTCAAAGAGACGGAATTCCGCACCGAACATATCGAGCGGCGATTGCGGCACTACAGCTATCTAAACTCCGGATTGAGGTTGAACTTCAACGGGCAAGTGTTTCAGTCGAGAAACGGTCTCTTGGATCTGGTATTGGAAGATCTCGCGACGGACAAGAGCGAAGGCATCTATCCGCCCCTTCATTTTAACAGCAAAACGCTGGAGTTCTGTTTTACCCACAGCAATAGCCGCTATGGCGAGACTTTCTATTCGTTTGTCAATGGCCAGTACACGTCCGACGGAGGTACTCATCTAAGCGCGTTTCGGGAGGGGTTGCTGAAAGCTGTGAACGAGTATTTCAAGGGCGGTTTTGAGGGAGACGATGTAAGGGAATGCATGGTGGGTGCCGTCTCAATTCGGTTGAAAGATCCGGTTTTTGAATCGCAGACGAAGAACAAACTTGGAAATACGGAAATCCGTTCCGAGCTCGTTAACAAGGTGCGCGAAGAGCTGCTGCACTTCTTTAACCGCAACAAAGAGATTGCCGAAAAGATTCTAGCGAAGGTGCAAGACACCAAATTGCTTCGGAAAGAATTGCAGGCTGTGAAGAAGCTGGCGCGAGAGAGGGCGAAAGCGATCACCATTCGGATTCCGCAGCTCAAGGATTGCAAAGTCCATTTTGAAAGGAAGAAGGGAAAAGGGAAAGGTTCGATGGTATTCATCACAGAGGGCCAGTCCGCGGCGGGGTCCATCGTCAGTTGCCGGGACGTGAATATGCAAGCGATCTTCGTGCTGAAAGGCAAACCTCTGAACGTCTGGGATCTAAAGCGAGATATCGTTTACAAGAACGACGAAATGTACAACCTGATGCGGAGCCTGGATATTGAAGACACTCTTGACAACTTGCGTTACGAAAAGGTGATTCTCGCAACGGACGCGGATGTTGACGGATTGCATATCCGAAACCTCATGATCACTTATTTCTTCCGATTCTTTGAGCAGCTTGTGCATGACGGACATCTCTACGTCCTGGAGACCCCGCTTTTCCGCGTCCGCAATAAGGAGAAAACGATCTATTGCTACTCTGAGGCGGAGCGTGACGCTGCCGGGAAGGAATTGGGCAAGAATCCGGAAATCACGCGCTTCAAGGGATTGGGCGAGATTTCACCGGCTGAATTCAAGCAGTTTATCGGCAAGAATATGCGGCTCAGCCAGGTTGAATACGCTCCCAAACCGGCCTCCTCCGAGATTCTTAGCTTTTATATGGGCCGCAACACTCCGGATCGGAAGGAGTATATCATGAAGAATCTTGTCGTTCCGGTCGAAGCCTGATTCCTGGGAAAACCGTTTTCCGCAAAAGAATGCTGCTTCAAATCATTATCGGCTCTTCGTGTACTCGAGTGGGTGAATTGGGGCCATTTTTGGGCCAGGGAGCGAGTTAAAACTAGC
>JAQBVM010000306.1 GCA_027623095.1 Verrucomicrobiota bacterium | reverse complement strand
CAGCCCGGAAAACGTTCCGACGAGGCCCAAAACGCCCTGCTGAAAAACTCCACCCTTTTCAGTCAAATCGATAATGGCTACTTCCCGCCGGACTCCTCCGGCGTCGGTGAGTTGTGCGACCGGCTTTCCAAAGGATTCAATCTTGTTTTCGTGGCGAATCGCTTTCATTCCAGAACGCTCTGATTTAACCAGACCGGCTCCGTTTCTGCAATCGGCGTTTTCCACGAGCCGTCTTGGTTCGCCCGGTTCAATATGGCGAGTCACACGGCGCAGATTTGCCCGGACCCTGGTTCGTTCTGCCGAGTTGGCTGAAAATAATTCACCGCTCGGCGTTGCTTCCACGTAAACTGTTAGCCATGTCCATCAATCATCCATTGAGCGATTCAGCAAGCCCGGCGGAGTTGGCCACCCATGCCAAAATCGTGGAGGCAGGCCGCAAGGCATTTTCGGTTTTGGCCATCAATAGCCGCTTGTCGAGCCTTCGCTTCACGCTCTTCAAGACGGGCGAATCGCTCGCACCGATTCTGACCGGCAAGTTAGAGCGCATCGGATTGCTCTCGCTGCTCGTGTTCTTCATCGCGTGCGGCGTGGTGATTTCGATATGTCGATTGGACAACGAATCGCGCAAGCAGGTATGAATGAATGAAAACCAAACGCCCATCCAAAATCAAAATCCTCTAGCCCGCGAAGCTTGGCTTCGAAGGCCTGCTGCGGGACTTGCGCGAGTTCATCACCGAGAGCCGCAGGCAGGTCTTGCGGGCGGTGGATGTGGTGCATGTGCGGACGTGCTGGGGCGTGGGGCGGCACATTGTGGAGTTCGAGCAGGGTGGCGCGGCGCGGGCGGAGTAAGGGGCGAAGTTGCTGCCACGGCTAGCGGAGGAATTCGGGCGCGGCTTCGATGCGTGGAATCTGCACAAGATGACCCAGTTCTACCGGGCGTTTCCAATTTTGGACGCACTGCGTCCAGAATTGAGTTGGACGCACTATCGCACGCTGATGCGTGTGGATGATGCGGCGGCGCGGGAGTTGAATGCGAAGGAGGCGGTGGCGCAGAACTGGAGTTCACGGGCGCTGGAGCGGCAGGTGTCGCGGCTTTACTACGAGCGGCTGCTTTCCAGCAAGGACCGCACGTCGGTGCGGGCCGAGGCGAAGGAGAAGATCGCGGAGTTGCCGCAGTCGCCGCGCGATTTCGTGCGCGACCCGGTGCTGCTGGAATTCCCCGGCCTGCCGGAGACGGGACGGGTGCTGGAGTCGGACCTGGAGCAGCGGCTCATTGACCATCTGCAATCGTTCCTGCTGGAGCTGGGCAAGAGCTTTGCGTTCGTCGCGCGGCAGATGCGCGTGAGCACGGAGACGAAGGATTTCTACATTGACCTCGTATTCTAGCAAGAAAACGCCGATTGGCGAAATGCTTTCGGGCGTTCTCACCGCCCGCATGGAGAAAAGCGAGACGTGCCGTGAATTCAGGAACAAGTTTGACGAGATTTTTGGCAGCGAAACATCCAGCGTGCGTGCCGAGTTAAAGCGCATCGCTCGAAAACTCCAGCTTCCCATGACTTCTCAACGATGATAGCGTGAAACGCGTGAAGACCATTCCACAAGGGCTGTTGGAAAAAGCCGTTGAACGGCTCAAAGCCGAGTTTCAGCCGGAGGAAATCTATTTGTTCGGTTCCCACGCCTGGGGCACTCCGACCGATGACAGCGACGTGGACTTGATGGTGATTGTCCGCGAGAGCGGTGAGAAAGCAATCCGGCGGATGCAGCGCGCACATCGCTGCTTGACCGGGATGGGTTTTTCCAAAGACGTGCTTGTTCCGACCCGCGCCCAAGTTGACCGCTACAAACACCTGCGCGCTTCGTTGTTTCACCAGGTTCTCGCCAAGGGCCGCAAGCTCTATGGATGAGCCCACAAGGGAACTTGTCCGCGACTGGCTGACCCGCGCGAGTCACGACTTGCGTTCCTCACGCGCACTGGCGTCGCTGGACGACCCGTTGCTCGACACGGCCATTTACCACTGCCAGCAAGCCGCGGAAAAATCTGTCAAAGCGTGGCTGCAATCGAACGATGATCCGTTTCCCAAGACGCACGACATCGAGGACTTGGTGGAGCGGGCTTCGGGCATCAATCCTGACTTCGGGAAATTTGCAAAGGCCGCGTCCGTGCTGACGCCTTATGCTTCAGCGTTTCGGTATCCCGGCGGTTTTGACGAACCCATGCCGACGCGCGAGGAATTTGATGAGGCACTGCAATACGCGCAGGTAATTTACGACTTCGTGTTGAGCCTGTGCCCGGCGGACGCGCGGCCATGATGCAAATGCGGTGGCTTGGTCAGCGCGGGCAGCGCGCTAATTCTACTCCGCGTTTGAAAGCTTGATTAGCTGAAATCTGCTCGCCAAAAATCGCGGCATCAACGACAGCGTCAATGATGCAAATTGCTTTAAAGAAAAACAAAGTTATGAAAACGACGATTCAAATCGAGGATGGCCTCCTCGCCCAAGCCACGAAACTGGCCCGCGAGAAAGGTTGCGACTTGTCGTGTCTGATTGAGGACATGCTGCGCGACAAAATCGCGCCCATTCCACCCGCCGCCCCGCTGCCGTTCGTTCGCCTCACCACGGTAGGTGGCGGAGGAGTCCAACCCGGAGTTGACCTCAACAACTCAGCCGCCCTGTTGAGCTTGATGGAACAAGGCGCATGATCCTGTGCGACGTCAACGTGCCGGTCTATGCCCATCGCGAAGATGCCGTGGATCACACGCGCTACCGGCAGTGGCTGGAGGAGATCATCCGGAACGGCCAGCCCTACGGCCTGAGCGACCATGTGTTGAGCGGCTTCCTCCGCATCGTCACCCACCCGCGGATTTTCAACCCGCCCAGCCCGATTCGCCCTGCGCTCGATTTCGCGCTGCAGGTTCGCGACCAACCCAATCGCCACGCCATCGTTCCTGGTCCTCGGCATTGGCAAATCTTTAGCGACCTGTGTCAATCCACTCCGGCCACGGGCAATCTTGTGCCTGATGCCTGGTTCGCGGCGCTCGCCATCGAATCTGGTTGCGAATAGATCACGACTGACCGGGATTACGCCTCGTTCGCCGGTGTGCGCTGGCGGCATCCCCTGAACTCCTGAGCCAGACCATGTGCATTTAACATCGCGTTCGTAACGCCGCACAACCAAAAGCAGAATCCTGGTACAGCCAGTCCGCCGAGGAAGTTCTGAAAAAACTCGGCTCCGCAGCGACCGGACTGTCGTCGTGGCGGCGTTGCGGGCGCGGTAAAATCCCGGTATGATCATCAATCATCCATTGAGCGATTCAGCAAGCCCGGCGGAGTTGGCCACCCATGCCAAAATCGTGGAGGCAGGCCGCAAGCCGTTTTCTGTCCTGGCCATCAATAGCGGCTCGTCGAGCCTTCGATTCACGCTCTTCAAGGCGGGCGAATCGCTCGCACCGATTCTGACCGGCAAGTTCGAGCGCATCGGATTGCCCGACGCCGGGCTGTCGCTCACGGACGTTCGCGCGTACCAGAGCGACGAGCGCAGGATTGACGCGCCCAACCACGTTGCTCGCGTTCCGCTGCTGGTGGCGTTGCTGGAGCAAAAAGCCGGCGACAGCGCCGTCAACGCCATCGGTTCTCGCGTCGTGCATGGCGGCCCGCGTTATCGCGAGCCCCAGCGCGTTGATGAGGCAATGCTGGTGGAACTGCGGCGCATGAGCTCCTTTGCCCCAAACCATCTCCCGTCCGCCATCGCATTGATGGAAGACTTCGCCGCGAAGTTTCCCCAGGCGCCGCCGATCGCCTGTTTCGACACGGCGTTTCACTCCGACATGCCGCGCGTGGCCAAGTTGTTGCCGATTCCGCGTCGCTACGAGGCCAAAGGAGTTCAACGCTACGGTTTCCACGGTTTGTCCTACGCCTACCTCGTGGAAGAACTTGTGCGCCTCTGCGACCCGGCCGCAACGACTGGCCGGGTGATCCTCGCGCATCTCGGCAACGGCGCGAGCATGGCCGCCGCGCGCGATGGCAAAAGCATGGACACCAGCATGGGCTTCACGCCGACGGCGGGATTGGTGATGAGCACCCGTTCCGGCGATTTAGATCCCGGCCTCGCGCCGTATCTGGCGCGAACGGAACAGATCACGACCAGCCAATTCTACAAAATGGTCAAACACGAGTCCGATCTGCCCGGCGTTTCGGAAACCAACTCCGACATGCGAGACTTGCTCGAGCATGAAACGCAGGACGTGCGGGCAGCGGAAGCCGTGGCGCTGTTCTGTTATCAGGCGAAGAAGTGGATCGGCTCTTTTGCCGCTGCGCTCGGTGGATTGGACACACTCGTCTTCGCCGGGGGCATCGGCGAGAATGCGCCCATCGTCCGGGCACGCATCCGTGTACGGCTTGATTTTCTCGGTGTCGAAGTAAACGAGTCGCGGAACGCCGGGAATGCAGCGGTAATCTCCGCGGATAACTCTCGCGTCACCGTGCGTGTCATTCGCACGGACGAAGAACTCATGATTGCGCGATCGGTATGCCGCGTGCTGGGACTCGGAGCGGCGTGACGTGCCGCCAAGCAGAATTGAACATTGAAACGGTTCTCCAGTTGAAAGCGGAGGGTGTGCAGGCCATTTACGGCGATGCCACCAAGGCCGAGATTCTGCGCGGCGCGAAGATCGAGCAAGCCGCAGGCTTAATCATCTCCACGGCCACGGTCATTTCCACAGCGCGCGAGTTGAAGCCGGAAATTCGGGTGCTGACACGTTCGACGTACCTTGCCGAAACCGACACACTTCGGAAAGCCGGAGCGGACGCGATTTTCTCAAGCGAGGGCGAAGTGGCCCCCTCAATGGCGGACTTTCTCATGAAACAACTCGGCGCCACAGACGAGCAGATAGACCGCGAACGAGACCGCGTGCGTGAGGACTTGTTCCAGCGTTCCTGACCGCCAGGGAATCTCCCATCTCCGGCGCGAAGTCGCGGGTGCAACGCGGGCGTGCGCAATTGAAGCAAATGCGTTCAAGCCGTGCAGGAGAACGGCAAGCGCTGATGGCGTTTGTTTTGCCCGTGCATTTAGCGGGATTGCTAAGTGAAGACGAACTGGAAAACTGAATGGAAGCCGCTTGTGTTGATCGCCGGGCTGTTCCTCGCGTTCTTTTACCTGCCGGTGGGCGCTCCGCGTTTCGATAATGCCGTGACTGACGCGTTCGAGCTGGTGAAGTGGTATGCACAGGAGCATGTCATCGTTTGCCTGATTCCAGCTTTCTTTATTGCGGGCGCAATCGGCGTTTTCGTCAGCCAGGCGTCGGTGATGAAATATCCTGGGCAGAAGGCGAACAAGGTGCTGGCCTATGGTGTCGCTTCGGTGTCGGGAACAATCCTAGCGGTGTGCTCCTGCACGGTGCTGCATCTGGTTGGCGCCATTCCGCTATCATTTTCCGGGCCGGGCCCGGTGGGCACAAAGCGAAAAGGCTATCTCGCCGCGTTGATACTCGGACTCGTGTTCGGCATCGGGCTGCTCCTGATGATCGTCCTCGGCATGAGCGGCATCTATCGCGGGATGATTGACGATGCGCTGGTGGTGGTGGACCGGGTCGGCGCCGACCTGTGGGTGGTGCAGCGCGGCACCCGCGGTCCCTTTGCAGAAATCTCGCGTGTGCCTGCCAACCTGGAACATTGTCTCCTGGCGGTGCCGGGCGTGTTGAGCGCCAGGAGTTTCGTCTCCCACAACATCCAGCGCGAGCACAACGGCCGGCCATTGCGGATCAATGTGCAAGGGCTGGCCTGGCCTGACGACAAAGGCGGGTGGCTGCCTCTCGCGGCGGGCCGTCCGCTCGGACAAGCCCACTACGAAATGATCGCTGATCAATCATTGGGACTCGCCTTGGGCGGGCAACTTGAACTCGGCAAAGATACCTACACCGTCGTCGGGATTGCCAAAGGGATGGTTTCGTCCGGTGGCGACGGGATTGCGTTTTTCACTGTTCACGACGCGCAGGCTGTTCAATTCGATCTCCCGGGCGAAGCGATTCGCATGGAGCGAGCCGCCCGGGTGCGCCGCGGGGCCGCGCAAGATGTCGGGCGACTGCAACCGCTGCTGCTGGAGCGGGGCGGCGGCCCGGCCTCGGGCATTCCTGCGCTTGGTCCGGCGATGGTGAGCGCGATTACGGTTCGACTCGCCGAGGGCATTGATTCGCTGGCGGTGGCGGAAACGATCTCGGCCTGGCCGGATGTATCCGTGCATACCCAGGCCGGTCAACGCGAGCTCCTGGTCTATGGGATGATTGACAAGGCGCGGCGGCAGATCGGCCTGTTCCGCGTCCTGCTCGTCATCATCTCGACGATCATCATGGCGTTGATCCTCTACACGCTCACGCTCGACAAGATTCACGACATCGCCCTGCTCAAACTGATGGGCGCGCGCAATTCCATGATCGTCGGGTTGATTCTCCAGCAGGCGCTCCTGCTGGGAATCATCGGCTATGGCATCGCTTATTTGCTGGGGCAATGGGTCTTCCCGAAATTTCCCCGGCGCGTGCTCATCACCGCCGATGACTTGTGGGGACTGGCGATGGTGGTCGTCGCAATTTCTTTCATGGCGAGCCTGCTCGGCATCTGGAAGGCGATGCGCGTCGAGCCGAACAAGGTCTTGTCATGACCGCCACCGACCGCACTCCCGCCGTCGAGGCCACCGGCCTCACGAAGATTTACGGATCTGGCAACACCGAAGTCGTGGCCATGAAGGATGTCTCCTTGCGCGTGGAGCGAGGCGAAGTGGTGGCGTTGCTCGGCCCCAGCGGCGCCGGGAAATCCACTCTGCTGACCGCCGTCGGGCTTATCAATCCGCCCACGGCAGGTCGGATCGTGATCGGCGGCGTGCCCGTCTTGGAAGCCGACCGCGCCCTGGTGGACTTGCGAGTGTTCCGGCGGGAGCATCTAGGTTTTATCTTCCAAAAGGCGAATCTGATTCCTTTCCTAAAGGCCGTCGAAAACGTCCAAATCGCGATGGAGGTGAACGATGTTGCGCCGCGCGCGGCCCGTCAGCGCGCGTTGGAATTGCTCGACTACCTCGGCGTGGCTGACCGGTCGAATAACCTGCCCGATGCGCTCTCCGGGGGCCAGCAACAGCGCGTCGCCGTGGCCCGCGCGTTGGCGAATCACCCGAGCCTCCTTCTGGCCGATGAACCCACCGCCGCGCTCGACAGCCACCGGGGCCGTCAGGTCATGGAGTTGTTCCGCAAAGTGGCGCACGAGCAGGGGGCCGGCGTCATCGTCGTTACGCACGACCAGCGCGCCCTCGACGTGTTCGACCGCACCTTGGAAATGGAAGACGGGCGACTGCGGCCAGCGCACGCCAAAACGGCGGGCCAAACGAATTCACCAAGCCAAAACTGACATCAGTTCCAACAACCAAAGCATTTCCAAGCGAAAAGCCCATGCAAGACACCCAATCGAAATCCAAAGGTCTTCCTGCCGCTCAAATCGCCAAGGCCTCTGAACTGGTCAATTACCAGGAAGGGTCCGTCGTGAGCCACGAAATCGTCAAGAAGCCCACCGGCAACGTGACGGTCTTCGCCTTCGATGAGGGCCAGGGCCTGAGCGAACACACCGCTCCGTTCGACGCTGTCCGCGCAGATTTCCGACCGTGCGGATCGCTTCATCGCTTAATGTGCCGGAACATCTGGCGGCTGGGGCGTCCGCCGACGGCGACGGACCAAAGATCGGGGGCCAAGAATGAATGATAATGCCAATTCCACGAATCCAGGCACGGTCGTCTTTGTGCGCGGCAGTGTCGCGGATATCCGGTTCGATGGGCATTTGCCGCCGATTTACTCGGTGCTGCGCGCCGGAGCGGAACAAAAGATCGTCATCGAAGTGCTGGCGCAGCGCGATGCGCGGCACGTGCGCGGGATTGCGTTAACGGCCACGCAAGGACTCGCGCGCGGCATGGCGGAGGAAGACACGAGCGGACCGCAGAAAGCACCGGTCGGCAGAGGGATTCTCTCGCGGATGGTCGATGTGTTTGGCAATGCCATTGATCGCGAACCGGCGTCGTCCGATGTCCAATGGCGTTCGGTCCATCGCGCGCCGCCGCCGCTGGCCCGTCGTTCCACCAAGTCGGAAATTCTTGAAAAGGGCATCAAAGTGATTGATGTGCTCGTGCCCCTGGAGCGCGGAGGCGAGGCGGGACTTTTCGGCGGGGCGGGCGTGGGCACGACGGTGCTGCTCACAGAAATGATCCACAACATGATCGGGCCGATCAGCGAAGCGAACAAGAAGTCTCCGCCCGACAAACCTGCGGACAAGGCGGAAACCAAGCACGCAAGTGAGGCCAAGCCAGAGGTTCGTGCCAAAAGCCAGTGACAACATTATCCAAGAGAGAAACATGACCATGAATGAATCCAATGCCGTGACCAAAGACCCCGATTTGTGGAATGACCGTGGACGAAGCCCCGCTCAACACGACGGACATGGCGGTGACAGCTAAGTTCGTGTAACTTTTCACGGATCATTAACCTGAAATACCAATGAAAACGAAAGCACATCAAATTATCTTGCTCGGCTCGACTGTGGCAACTGCCGTCTGTTCAACTTTCGCACTGCATGGCGCGGAGGCTGGTGATTCCAGGAGAACTATTGGGGAGAAATGCTGCACCTGGTAGGATTCGGGTTTCA
>JAQBVM010000305.1 GCA_027623095.1 Verrucomicrobiota bacterium | reverse complement strand
AAACTCCCAGGAGCTTGCGTCCATCCCCCTCAATAAAGGTCACTCTCGGATGCGTAATCCCAGTGACCTTGATGAGATCAATCGAATAGACGTGTCCCTCAATGCCGAAGTTGTTAAGCAGATCCCCAAACCAGAGCGCGCTTCCACCGGCGTTCGAACCGATTTCGATAATCGTGCGGGGTTTTAGTGCCCAAAACAGCCTCGAATACAGCGCGAAATCGAACGGGTTTTTGATTAGCGGGACACCCCGGTAGGTATAGTCGCCGATGGCGTCCTGAATGCTCAAAAGAGATTCCCGCGACAATTCGGTATGCCAAGGCCGTTTCGCAGTAGGAATTGGCGCTCCAACCGGCTTGAATCGAGACCTAAGAATCTCCGTTAACTCCCTTACCAACTCGATGCTTTCCGGATGGTCGGGGTTAACCTCCAATTCCGCATTGGCCGCCTTCAATGCATCGCTATGCCGGTTCATAGCTTTGAGACAGATTGAGCGCAGAAAATGCATTCCGGGAGTTTTCGGAAGCGTGGACGCGGCCTTCTCCGCGAGGCGAAGCGCTTCAAAAGACCGCCCCTGCGTCAGCAACTCCGCCGCTTGCTGCATATGCAGGAGAGCTTCATCCAGCAAGTGAAGCGTTCCGCTCAGATTCGATTGGTCGTCGGGGTCCGGCATTATGGGATAGAGTCGCACTGAGCTTTGTGCCTCAGGGCATGGTCGAGAAGCACCAGTGCCGTCATAGCCTCGACCATAGGAACCGCCCTCGGAAGAACGCAGGGATCGTGGCGCCCTCGTCCCTTGAGCGTGGTGTTTTGATGCTCGCTATCAACGGTATCCTGCTCGTGCATCACCGTGGCCACCGGTTTGAAGGCGACTCGGAAATAAACTGGCGCTCCATTTGAAATTCCGCCCTGGACGCCACCGGAATGATTCGTGACGGTGCATACCTTTCCATCAATCGAACGAAACGGATCATTATGCTGAGTTCCGGTCATCGCAATTCCGGCAAATCCGGAGCCGATCTCGAAACCTTTCGTGGCCGGCAGACTGAGCATCCCCTTTGCAAGATCCGCTTCCAATCGGTCAAAAACCGGTTCCCCCCAGCCAGGGGGAAGTCCGCGCGCCACACCCGTCACGATGCCTCCCACGCTATCGCCGGCTTGTCGAGTCTCTTCGATCAATCCAATCATTCGTTCAGCAGCCTGCGGGTCCGGACACCGCACAATATTTGATTCAATCTGTTCAAGACTGACAGTCTCCAGATCGACATTAGAGGTGATTCCTTGCACCTGACTGACGAACGCCAGGACCTCCACGCCAAAACCCTCGCGCAGGATTTTCTTGGCAAGCGCCCCGGCGGCAACCCGGCCAACCGTCTCCCGCGCGCTGCTGCGCCCGCCTCCCTGCCAGTTTCGAATGCCGTACTTCGCGGAATACGTGTAATCCGCATGGGAGGGCCGGAACTTTGTCGCCATTTCGGAATACGCTTCCGGTCGAGCGTCTTCGTTCTTCACCCACATGCAGATCGGCGTGCCGAGCGTCAAGCCCTCAAAAGTCCCTGAAAGGATCTGCACCGTATCCTTTTCATTTCGGGGCGTGACAATCTTCGACTGGCCTGGACGCCGCCGATCCAGGTCCGGCTGAATATCAGCATCGGTTAATCGAATGCGAGGCGGACAACCGTCGATCACGACGCCCACACCGCCCCCGTGAGACTCGCCCCAGGTCGTGATTCGAAACAGATGGCCAAAGGAATTTGCCATGCCCAAAGGTTGCGAGAAAAAACCAGCCAGGTCAAATCGAGTTCTCCAGTTCACCGAACGGCCTGAAACGCGGGAATTCCGGAACCTACTGAGGAGACCGTGGGATGGACCACACTCTCGTGGTTTGTAGTCCCGCCTTTAGGCGGTCCGGACCGGCTAAAGCCGGGACTACGAGCGGGGCGCGACTTGAACCTGCCGCCAAAATGAGAACTGCTGCTCGGATTAGGAGAATTCTTGCAAGACGCTCGTTCTATGGCGCAAAGTCCGCGTTCTATGGACTTTGAAGCTGTCATTGGTCTGGAAACACATGTCCAATTGAAAACCCGCTCAAAAATGTGGTGCGGATGTGCCAATGAGTTTGGCGCGTCTCCAAACACGAATGTCTGCCCCGTTTGTCTCGGTTTGCCCGGAGTGTTGCCTGTCGCCAATGCGGAAGCACTGCGGCTAACGGCTTTGACCGGATTGTTGTTGAACGGAACCGTCAGCCGTTACGCAAAGTTCGACCGGAAAAACTATTTCTATCCGGACGTGCCAAAGAATTATCAGGTAACACAGTTCGACCAACCGTCCACAGTCGGAGGATTCGTCGAGTTTGAGTCCCAAGGAACGATCGAGCGCGTGCGCATCACACGGGCGCATTTGGAGGAGGATGTCGGCAAGAACTTTCACTTCGAACGTCAGAGCGGCGTGGATTTCAACCGCGCCGGCGTGCCGCTCCTGGAAATCGTCTCCGAACCGGATATCCGCAGCCCGGACATGGCTTATGACTACCTAAACGCACTGAAGCAAATCCTGATATACGGCGGCGTAAGCGATTGCGACATGGAGAAAGGCATGGTTCGTTGTGACGTCAACATCAGCGTCCGCCCCAAAGGGCAAGTCCAACTCGGGGCAAAAATTGAGATCAAGAACATGAACAGTTTCAGCGGCGTCCGCCGCGCTTTGGAACATGAGATTCCAAGACAAATTGCAATTTTAAAGGCCGGTGGCAGCCTTTCGCAAGAAACTCGCCGATGGGATGACACCCTCGAAGCAACCGAAAACATGCGCTCGAAAGAGGACGCTCACGACTATCGCTATTTTCCCGAACCGGATTTGATGCCATTTGCGCCGGATGACGAATGGATGGAGGACCTCAAGGCGCGCGTCGTTGAGCTGCCGCTCGCAAGGAAACGCCGGTTTATGAGTGATTACCAACTACCGGCATCCGACGCCGAGACCTTTGTGAACGATGTGCCTCTCGGCCGTTATTTCGAAAGCATTGCCAAGGGAATATCAAATCCGAAAGCCGTGGCAAACTGGGTGATCAACAACCTTCGCGCGAAGATGAGTGAATCAGAAACGACTTTGGCTGACGTCCGATTTCCGCCTGGCGCCATTCCGGAGCTGGTCGAACTTGTCGAGACCGGAAAAATCAGCGGCAAAATTGCGCAAGACGTCTTCGGCGAGATGTTCGAAACCGGAGAGACATCTGGAAACATTGTGAATAAGAAACAACTCTCCCAGGTGAGCGACACTTCAGTGATCGAGAAGTTCTGCGACGAGGTGATCGCGGCGAATCCAAAAAGTGTAGCGGATTTCAGAGCCGGCAAAACTGTCGCTCTCAATTTCTTAAAAGGACAAGTCATGAAAGCAAGCCGGGGCAAGGCGAATCCAAGCTTGGCGGGAAAGATTCTCGCCAATAAGCTGAATTCATAGACAAACACAGCCCGTCGATTTCTGGTTAACACACCATGCTTCCCAGTTTTCAATCCGTGCATTTTGTCGGAATCTGCGGCACGGCAATGGCGTCCGTCGCCGCGGCGCTCGCGGAGAAAGGGATCCGGATAACTGGATCTGACAACAACGCGTATCCCCCAATGTCCACTTTTCTCACCGAGCGGGGAATATTGCCGGCATCAGGGTTTTCGGAAGAAAATCTTTCCAGCGAGCCTGACTTGGTCGTGATCGGAAACGCGATTTCGAGGGGAAATCCCGAGGCGGAATATGTGCTGGACCGGAAATTGCCGTACTGCTCTCTGCCCGAGCTTTTGAAAGCCACGTTCCTACGCGGAAAAAGATCCATCGTCGTAACAGGAACACACGGGAAAACGACAACCACGTCACTCCTGGCATGGGTTTTCGAACGGAGCGGATACGATCCAAGTTTTTTGATAGGAGGGTTGCCCAAGAATTTTTCCGGCGGTGCGCGGTTCACGGAAAGCGAGTGGTTTATAATCGAAGGAGACGAGTATGACACAGCATTCTTCGACAAGCGCAGCAAGTTTGTTCATTACCTTCCGGAAATCGGAATTATCAACAACATTGAGTTTGACCACGCGGATGTCTTTGAGAATCTCGGCGCGATTCAAACATCGTTTCGGCACTTCATGAACCTGATTCCGAGAAACGGCCTTCTCTTGGCGAATGGAGATGACACGAATGTCATTCCTCTTTTGGATGCCGCCTTCTGCCCCATACAACGGATGGGTTTTGGGCAAGAAGTCGAGGTCCGTGCGTCCGATCTTCGTTTGAGCGAGGGCGATTCCGAATTCAAAGTGGGCGGCTCGAAATTTATACTGCCGCTTGCCGGGGAGTTTAATGTGAGGAACGCGCTCGGAGTGGTGGCCTGCGCCCGTCATTGCGGTCTGGACGACGCACTGATTCAATCGGCTTTTGAGACATTTAAGGGCGTGCAACGGCGAATGGAGGTGAAAGGAACGAGTGGCGGGGTCACTGTGATCGATGACTTTGGGCATCATCCGACTGCGATTTGCGAAACACTTCGCGCCTTGCGAATTCGTCACCCCGACCAAAGGCTGTGGGCTGTCTTTGAGCCACGATCAAATACAACACGGCGCAAAGTCTTTCAGCAGGAACTTGCGCAGGCTTTTTCAAATGCGGACGCGATTGTGATTGCCCAGGTCGCTCGTCTGGAACTTTTGGATCCGACCGACCGCTTGAACCCGGAACGTTTAATCGACGATCTTCGATCCATGGGAAAGTCCGCTCATTATCTTCCAACCGTTCCGGCCATCCTGGATCAATTAACCGCATCCACAAAACCAGGCGACATTGTCTGTGTTTTTAGCAATGGCGGTTTCGAGAACATTCATACCCGCCTCCTGGAACGGTTGAATGACGGGCAGGGTAACGTATCCTGATCTGCGCAAGGACGGCTTCATTGATCTCGCTGAAAACACTCCCGGCCTCGACCTGACGGTGGACGAAGCCGCGTCGGAGAAGTTCAAGATGACAGAGTGAGCGGGACCACGAAATACGCGAAACACACGAAACCAATTGCCGCAATAGAGCGCAAAGCCGTGCAAAGAGTTGAACCGCTGATTGATGCCGATGAACGCTGACAATGTAGAACAGCGCGTCCCGTCGGTCTCGCTCTGGCCCGAACCACGAATTCACGCGAATGAACGCGAATGAAGTCGAACAGCGCTTCCAGCCTGTCCTGGCGCGAACGAAGAAATGGTGCCTTCGACTTGGAAGGATGACACGGCACCGTTGACCTGTTACGCTACGGCGCGTGGAACTGAAAGATCAGCCAGCCGAAGCGACACTGGCCCGCAGGCTCGGTGACGCCCCGCACGTTTCAGGACTCGCGTTTCGTCTGGCGCGACTCAGCGGAGCGGGCGACCAGCTGGTCGAGTGGTTGTTCAAAGTCGCCGTCGAACGCGGCGCGTCACACTATCGCCGCGAATTCGATCCAGCGTTGCCGCCCGATAATCCGTCTGTCTCGGACGAGGAAATCGGCATCGCGCTTTGCCTGGGCCAGCACGCCTACAATCTCGACAATCTTCGCGCCGCCGCGCAATTGCTCAGTTCGCCCCGGATTGATGCCGAGCGTTTATGCCGTTTCGCCGTCCAGGAACGTTGCGAGCCGGTGATCCTGCACCTCGCTGACCTGGCGCGGCGATTCGCACTAGAACTCCAACCGTGGGCTTATGTTCGCGAACACTTGGACCGGCGACCCGTTCCGCGGACCGAAGCGTTGCCACACTGGACGCGGCTGGTCAGTCACACCGGAGTAACGGCGTCAAATGGCCCCGCCCACACGGATTGGCTCTGCCGGAATGAATAATCCCCTCCGCATCCTCCAAACGCTTGATCGCCACCTGACCGCGCCTGCGGAGATGACTCTTTTCGGCCGAGCCGCACTGGCCCTCGGATATCCGAACAGTCCGGCGGCATTCGCCGCCACCCATGACGTGGATGCCATTCTCCCGCTGACGTGGCTGGCTGCGGAAGACCAGAATTTGGATTTCTGGCAGGCACAACAGCGCACCAACGCCGAACTCGAACCCGACGGCCTTTACCTCACGCATCTGTTTCGCGAATTGGAAGTCATCCTGACACCAGACTGGCTGAATAGGCGAGTTCGGTGAGAGGCAAGCTCCGCTGAGGGAAGTCGGCAAGGAATCGATCCTTGGGGTCGATCTCAAAGGTTTTGCCGCGCCAAGAGGCTGGAAGAACGGGCGAAACGTTTCCGTCTCCGTTGAGTCTCATACGCTCGCCCCAAGTCGAATCAGGTCCGTGGCATTGGAGCGCATTTCGCAACGAAAACCCTGCTCGAACGCGTGACTGCCCTAATGGGCAAAATCAGCATCACGCCGCAGCCGCCTTCAAGGCAGTGAAGGATAATGCTTGTAGCCATTCTCAAAACCCCTTTCTGGGACAGAGGCAGTGGGTTAAGTTGCCTTAGCCGAAACGCGAGAAACGATTCGGGCAACCGGAACGTCAAGGAGATGTGGAGTGGGGAATCCCTATGAGATAACGCTCGGTTACCCGAATCAGATGTTAAAAAACATTGATCCCGAGGTCCGTTTAAAGGCCGTCTATTCTTAAATTATCGGACCGACCCCGTTACGCCAAGCACGGCGCTCATGGCTGTTCGGTCGAGCGATTTGTTCGGCCGGATTTTCACTTGCGTTGCGTCAGCTTTAGCTCAAGGACGATTGCATTCGCGGCTCGTCGTTCCGCCCTAAGTCCCTCTGTTGCCCTTTCAATCTCCTTGCATCCCCCCGCCTTGATCTTCGCGCCCTCATCAATCAGCTTCAAAGGCGAATAGACGCCTCCCCAGCAGATCTCCCCGTTTTCGCCACCTAAGCCGCCGCCCAAGCGCAGCCCATCTTTCGTCTCACCGCTCAACTGATATCTGATAGCATCATTCCTTGCGCTGCTGGCGGCCACAAATCTTCCCCCGACGACGATTTTCTGGCCGTCCGAATCGGTGAATGTGAACTCGGTGAACGTGTCCAGCGATTGCGGGATGGCACCGATCGCTTTTAGGGCAGTCTTATTCGTCAATGTGTTACTGATCTGCTTGTAAGGCGACTCTGCGTCGGCAAGCCAGACGGCTATGCTGACGAGACCTGTCAGGGAGCCCGAGACGATGAGGCCGAGAGGGGCCGTGGGAGATATCTTGCCCGTATCACCCAGCGACACAATAGCGCAGTTGGCGATCCATTCCTCATTTTTCGAGAAGTACCTCCGCCACAGAAGGGCGGTTTTTCTTCTATACTCTTTGCTTTCGGTGAAAGCGATTGCATCGCCCTCATACCTGATGGTTATGGGGTCCACCGACATCTGTGCGCTGCCAATGTTTGTACTCTTCTTGTCGTTTTTCTCAAAATCCTCCTCTGTGATTGCTCGTGAGCCGTAGTTGCCGGCTGCAACCGTGTGAAGCGTAATCGTGATTTTAGAAAAGGCGCTCGACGTTTCCTCCACATCAAACTCATCCCCTTTGTTGTAAGAGTACTTGCCCGGCGTCCCATATCGAATCTTGAGGAGGTAGTGTCCACGTGTCGCCGGTACAGTTTCCTTCGTGCCGGTTGCCACCTCAACCGTTGTCGAAGTAGGACCGATGAGCTTCACGAGGGCTTGCTTACCTGACTGGTTGTCGAATGTGACCGCACTCGCTCCTTGCGCTGTTAATCCTCCGACGAGGAGTGGCAGACACAACGCGGTTCTCGCAATTTGGACTAGTAGTGTTTTCATACTTGGTTTGGTGTTGCTTGTGGTCAGCGTATCTGAGGCCGAACGATGAAGCTCACCGACCGCCGCCCGGACCGGGACGGGATGAGCGTGACCAGAGTCAAACAACCCGGCGCTCAGGCCGAAGCCGAGAGCAGGGCGGCGGTTCGTGTGGAGCGTTTTGTTCGGTATCCTATCTTCTGAAACACTCATCTCGTCCTTTCGGGTATCCAATCCCTGATGAGATTCGGCGGCGAACTGATCCGCCAACCCGGCGATCCGGACTCTCCGGGCGTAATCCCATTCCCCGCGATCTTGGAAGCCGAGCGTGTCGTCCAATCCGTGCCATTAAATGTCGGCTTCCCAAGGAATGCCGACTCCGAACGTCGCAAGAGATTCCCCCTGGTGATGCCTTTGAAATCCATGAAAAACGTCAATGATACCGAACGATCTGGATGAGCCATGACGAGGAGCGCGCCAAGGGCATCCGACTGGAACGGCGGTGTAATCGCGCTCCTCGTCATTGGCTCGATCCGCTGGTTCGGCTCTTCCAAGAAGTCTATCATCGCTGGGATTCGGCGATGACCTCTTTCGTTGACTTGTCTAAGATCATCGCTCGATATGTTCTTGTTGGCTTAAATAACCCCCCATCAAAATCATATTTAATCTCGTAATCGCGTCCCGCCAGAGCTTCGAACTTCACCGAAACTGGATATGTCTGTATCACTCTGCCGTCGTGTGGCCCCCCATATTCGATCACGACGACGTGCCTTCCGGGCAGTACCTCGTAAACTACGTCATCAATGTCAGGTGCACGGCCGTCAACAGTCGGACCGGCCCACCAACTGGTTGGTTTCGTCCTTACTAACTCTTTCCCAACTGTGTTTCCATCGATTGAGAATCGGATCTTCCACAAGGAAATGAGGGAAGAATTCACTGATAGGCCTGATTTCATTGACGTTTCCGG
>JAQBVM010000304.1 GCA_027623095.1 Verrucomicrobiota bacterium | reverse complement strand
AGATTTTTTTCACAAAATTCCGGATTGGCGATTTCGAGACTCTAATGCGCTTGTTCTAGGTCTAGCACATAACGCGTCGAGTGACCGATCCCGACACCCGTCAGAAATCGTCGCCATCTCGAATAGCATGAATCTATCCCGAGTGTGTAGAAGTCTCCAGGGCTG
Organism: Verrucomicrobiota bacterium; assembly: GCA_027623095.1. Classification (GTDB taxonomy): domain Bacteria; phylum Verrucomicrobiota; class Verrucomicrobiia; order Limisphaerales; family SIBE01; genus JAIPJX01. The sequence continues at coordinate 8,543 of JAQBVM010000304.1, read as the reverse complement.
GTGTCGGGATTCGTGTCCACTCGATTGTTCGGCTTTAATAGGGTCATGTATCGCTCCGATTCATTAGCGCCTGTCTCATTCCAGCAACCGTTCGCGATGAGGTTGGTTATCCTTATTCCAGCGTCTAAGTGCCTGGTCGCTGTTGTCAACGAATAGAGACTCCACTGTGATCGACTCAACATGACCATCACAGAAATCAATACTCAGCCGACCCGAATGCCGCAGCCGGACAGGATCCGATTCGCCAACCCAATCATCGCTCGGTGCAGGAGAACCTCGCATATGTTGCCTTGTGAGCGTGCCATTGTGATGAATATGGAAAAGATTCGTCCCCACTGACAAACTGGAAAACCCATCGCCTAGCGCAATCATGTCGGAGGGAACTTTGACATCGGAGTCCGGCGTTGGGTGCGCAAAGAACGGGACACGGGAAGAAGGATCAATTCCGGGTTCAATTCCTCCCAATCCCAGAGCAAGCGTGTCGTAATAATAATTTGTTGTCAATCCCACGGTGTTGTAACCGTAACTTCCAGAGGCAAACCGCGGTCCAGTGCTTCTGTCGCCTGGACAATCGAAAACGCCACTCAACTCTCCAAATTTCATATTTCTGTATGGCTGGTCAATGTAAGCATTAATAAGCTGGGACCAGGAACTCACCGGATAGACGCTCTGGTCAATCAGGTAGAGATTCAGAGCCAATCCTTGCTGACGTAAATTGCTTTTGCAACGAGCCGAACGAGCGGATCGTGTTGCCCGATTCAGTGTAGGAAGCAACATGCTTGCTAGAACTGCAATGAGTGCGATGACAACGAGCAATTCAACGAGCGTGAAGCCAAGTCGCGTTTTCAGGCGAGTGATTATTTTCATTCGCTCGATGCCGAACGCTCCAGATCAGCGACCCGGCGGCACTGATCCTCGATTGTCAACCAGAGCGCTATCGCCGGGTTCGCTGCATCTGGTTTGTTAGCCGTTTCGGTCGAGTTCAAGGTTTGCGTTTGATCGTGTGGAAATCAGTTGTGACATCCTCAGTCGTTGGGTCGTTGTCATCGGTTCCGTAGCCCGTGGAGTAGCCGACGAAAGTTCCGCTGGCTGAGCGCTCGAAGAAGTAGCAACCGTGCCCGAGGAAGTCTGAGTCCTCAGAGTCCGGCGCGGGAAAGTAAAGCAGTTGGAGGAAACGCCCGTCGTAGCGCCCCTCCACAAGCCAACGATGCTCGGTCTCGACATCACGGGTGATGTAGCCTGCGATGTGCTCGCCACGGTGCTTGGTGATGGTAAGCAGTTCCTTGTGTTGAACCGGGCCTCTCGGCAGCGCGCCCCACTCGGATATCCAAGTTCCGAGCAGGCTGTGTTTGCCGTGCTTGGAAGTCAGGCGCTCGAACCAACGCGTGTTCGGGATGACGAGGGCGAGGATGCCGCCGGCAGCTCCGGCGACGGCTGTAATCAAAGCGGCAGTGATTTGTGCGTCCATTATGAGTGTGCGCTAGAAACGGCTAGACCCTATGGCTTGGCAAAAAGTTAAAAAGGGTGCCTGATTCGAGTTGCAATCGTGGGTTATCGGCGTGTGCCGATCTATCCACAAGTTTAGAGGCGCCGAGGTGATCGACGCCGTTCATAAACATAAAACGTAAGCAAGCACCCATGACAAAAATATTATATGTCGGTTTGGATGTTCACAAGGAATCAATCGTCGTGGCCACCGCGCCCCAGGGCGACACTCAAGTCGAGCTCTACGGCCAGATCGGCGGCACCCTCGACGCCTTGGACAAGCTCATCAAGAAACTCGCCAAACCGGACCTTGAACTCCGTTTTGTCTATGAAGCCGGGCCGTGCGGTTATGTCATTTATCGGCACTTGGTCAAGGGCCGCTACCATTGCGAAGTGATCGCTCCCTCGCTCATTCCGACCAAAGCCAGCGACCGCGTGAAGACCGATCGGCGCGATGCCCGGCAACTGGCCCGCTTGTTCCGGGCCGGCGAGTTGACGGCCATTTATGTCCCCGACGAAGAGGATGAGGCTGTGCGCGACCTGGTGCGGGCGCGCGAACGGGCCATGACTGATCAGCGCAAAGGACGCCAGCGGCTCAAAGGCTTTCTGTTGCGCCTGGGCCATCGCTACCAGGGCCGGAGCAATTGGTGCCCAGCCCATTTGCGGTATCTGGCCACACTCAAGCTCAGTCACGCGGCCCAACAGATTGCCTTTCAGGAATACCTGGAGGCCATCACGGTCGCCACCGAACGCCTGGAGCGCTTGACCACAGCGATGGCGGCGGCCTTGACGGGATGGAAACGCGAGCCGGTGGTGCGGGCTTTGATGAGTTTGCGCGGCGTGGCGGCGATCAATGGAATGACACTCGTGGCCGAGGCCGGGGACTTGACGCGATTTGATTCGCCGAGCCAATTGATGAGTTTCTTCGGATTAACTCCCAGCGAATATTCCAGCGGAGAGAAACGGCAGCAAGGCGGGATCACCAAGGCGGGCAATGGCGCCTGCCGCCGCGCGCTGGTCGAGGCGGCCCATCAATATCGCGTCCCACCTCGGGTCAATCCGGCCATGCAGCAACGGCAGGAAGGTCAAACCCGCGAGGTGCGCGCGATCGCGTGGAAGGCGCAGCAGCGTTTGCACGAGCGTTACCAGGTGTTGAGCGGGCGTCACAAAAAGGTGGTGGTAGTGGTCGCGGCGGTGGCGCGGGAGTTGTGCGGTTTTGTCTGGGCCATTGCCTGCCAGGTCAGTGCTCCACACAAAGTCAAAATGCGCGGGCCGACCGTTGCGAAAGAAACCAAGCCCACGACGCCCAAGACTTCGACCGCGACTACAACTTCCAGAACTGCGGCCGCCAAACGGGAATATGTGCTGGACGCGAAGAAGAAGTTCAAAAAATAGAACCCTTTCAAATAGGCGGATTCCAGTGAGAAAGCCAAAAACAAAATGGGCGCAATGGGTGGCGGGATGTTCCGACCGCTCTCGCGCCGGCTCTCACTGCGCTCCGCTGCGTTCGCCCGGACCCAAGCGGGCACTGAAAAGACAAGCCATTGAATCGAACCTCATTGGGGAGTGGATTGATGAGTGGGCAGGAGGCGGCGCGGTTACAGGCGAACCCTCGTTGTCGTTAAGAGGCAGTGATGAACTGACCCTCGTGCCTAGAGAGAGGAAGCGCCGCGACTCGAACTGTGGTCTGGTGATAACTACAGCCCTGGCGGGTTGTGTGGACTCACGCATGTCAGCATGATCCACCGTCGTTAACGCTGCGCCTGCCCACTCAGCAGGCCACTCCGTAAAAGCAAAAAGCAAGACCATGAAAAACTGGAAAGAAAATCGCTCTGCCCTCTTGACATTTTTAAAGCCATATCAACGACCAAGCTCACCGACCGCCGCCCGGACAATGACGTCATGATCTCGCCCGGTGTCAAATAACCCGATGCTCAGGCCGAAGCCGAGAGCGGGGCGGCGGTTCGTGTGGAGCGTTTTGTTCGGCATGAATCTCATCGGAAGAGAAGAACTATCGTCAGAATAACGACAACGACAGTCAAAACCAGCAACCATTTATTGAGCTTCACCATAACCTTCGTAGCCGCCTCGTTCGAAGCGGCTACGCGGACCATGATGGAAGCGATCCTCTTCTGTGCGTGAATCAGATTTTGATCAATGGGTCGATTCGATTGAAGAATCTCGTCGTGGACATCCGCGAGCAACTGTTCCGGATGCTTCAGTAGGTCGCGGGCGGCTTCCTCCTCCGCAGCCTGCCTAGTGGTCAAGCCTGGGGGCAACGGTCCGAAGTCGATCTGAGGAAGGGGTTTTTCCTTTGTGATGTGTTTCATACGCTGGTGTATTCACGTATTGCCGAACTATTACTTATGTGGAAGTGAGTTACGCATATCCAGGGACGATTGAGCCCGAAATGAGCGCTTTGACTTCTGGTTTTGTCGGCGACCGTCGCTCTTGGAAATCGTGCCATTTTCGCTTCCTTTGAGATTTGCAGGGTAATCTGGAGGATCGGCGGACTGCTGTCAAATACTTGTTGCTGAAGCGGATTCGGTCATCGAAGCTGCGAACTGGAAACCGATCGGAGCAGGCGAGCCGGGCAAGAAACAAATGACTTGGCACGCTTGGGCTTCCGGTGTTATGCAGAAGTCAATCAAGGAGGGCAAATGCAGAAGTCAGAGTGGGAGGCATTTCTCGACAAATCGGACCTGACCGCGGCCGAAAAACGACGGCACCGAGCAATCATTCATTGAAATCATCACGTTGGAATCGATGCCTTCCCGACGACAGCTTCGATGGAATCCGTGAGGATTCTGTGCGCCGAGTCGAATTCGCCCTGGGTAAGTGTCAAGGGAGGAGTCAGCGTAAGGATGTTCCCCATTGTAACCTTGAAATTTAGACCGCGTGTCAGCGCTTCATACATGACCTGTTCGGCTTCCGCAGTGGCCCGTTCCATCGTCTTCCGGTTTTTGACTAATTCAACGCCAAGAATCAAACCCAGTCCCCGAACATCGCCGACGATTTGAAACTGATCCGCCAGAAGCCGCAATTGTTTTAAACCGTATTCGCCGAGGCGTGTTGCATGGGCTAAGAGTCCATCTTCTTGAATAACCTGAATGGCCGCTAACGCGGCGGCGGCGGCCACTGGATTTTTCTCGTGAGTATAATGTCCCAGGGCGCGATCTGGCATCTTGTTCAATCCATCTTTGGCGATGAGCGCCGCCAATGGGAAGATGCCTCCACCCAATCCTTTGCCGATCACCAGCATATCGGGAACAATGTTGTAGTGTTCGCATGCGAACATTTTCCCAGTGCGCCCTAGGCAGGTTGGAATCTCGTCCAGGATCAACAGCGCTCCGTGCTTGTCGCAGGCTGCCCGAACTTTCTTCCAGTAGTCGAGCGGTGGAATGAATGGAGTGCAGCGCACGGTTTCACCGATCACAGCGGCGACGTCACCCTCTTTCTCAAGGACATACTCAATGTAGTCGGCGCATTTCAACGAGCAGGTTCCCTTGCAATCCCAAAGGCAATGTTGCGAATCGGGCGGCGGAACATGCTCGCAACCCGGGAGAAGCGGGCCGATGCCATTGCGAAAGATCGCTTCCCCGCCGATTGAGATTGCATCCAGGGAAGCGCCGTGAAATGAGTCCCACATCGAAATGGTCTTGAACCTTCCGGTTGCCGCGCGAGCCAATTTGAGCGCCATCCCGATCGCCGCCGTTCCGCTCGGCGCAAACAACACTCGGTTCAGGTCACCCGGCGCCAATTCAATCAATTTTTCAGCGAGCTGGATTGCGGGTATGTTTGTGTACCGGCGCGTGCAGAAGGAGAGTTCTTGCAGTTGCCGGACAATCGCCTCGATCACCCGAGGGTTCCCAAATCCCACCTGATGCACATTGTTCCCATGAAAATCGAGAATGGTCCTCCCTTCCAAATCTCGGAGCACGCTTCCCTCGCAATGTTTCAACACATTCAAACAGGGCGTTGAAAGTGATTGATGCAGAAATGCGTTATTGTCCGCGGAAAGCCACCCGGCGGTTTCCTCACCGATATTTCGCTCGGACCAGGCGGCGCGATGCGGCGAGGTATTTAGATCACCCTCGGATTTAAATGAGTCGGTATTGGTGGGAACGGATGCCATTCGCTTCGGGAGTGTTCACTGGGAAGCCGAGCCTGTCTTCAGCAAGGCATTCCGGAAATGTTCGATGAATTCTTCAACGGCCGCATTCTCATGCGCCAAAGAGAGATAGAGTTTGGTTCCCATCGGGTTTAGAAAGACACCTGACTTCAACAATTCGATCATGACCGCCCTTCCGCGGGCTCGGTTGGACGCAAGCCAGCTTCTTTGGTCGGTAATAGCGGACGCCGCGAAAGCCACCTGAGCCAGTGGACCGTCTCCGAGTATTTGCCCCGTTTCATTGCACTCGGAAAGGACTTCGGCCATGCGTTTTCGCAAGATCCCTCCCATCGTATGCAAAAACGAAAAGGCGCCCGGTTCAGAAAGCACATCGATCGCAGCCAATGCAGCGGCGGCGGAGACCGGGTTGCCACCACTGGTCGAAGCCGACCAAGCATAACGGGGACCGGGTAGTCGCGATTCGTTCACCACATCCATCAAATCCTGATTTCCACCGTACGCGCCAATTGGGAACCCTCCTCCGAGAGCCTTGCCATAGGCCACCAAATCAGGAATCACACCGTAGTATTCCTGAGCGCCGCCCAGCGCCAGGCGGAATCCGGTTACGACCTCGTCAAAGATCAGAACGATCCCGTTCTCCCGGGTCACGGATCGGAGCCCTTCGAGAAACCCCTTCACGGGAATAATGCACCGGTGCAGAGGTTCCACGATGACCGCCGCGATTTCAGAAGCGTGCGTTTGGATCAGTTTTCTCGTGGTCTCCAGATCATTGAACGGCGCCACGAGCACGTCCCGCTCGACCCAAGGAGCCCCGGTTCCAGCCGGGTCAACCTCAGGAAAAGGGGCCAAGTTTGCTCCCAGCAGACTTGCCACTCCAACCGGATGCTGCCCATGGTAGGCTCCCTCAAATTTCAAGACTTTCTGCCGGCCGGTTGCCGCGTGCGCCACTCGAAGACAAAGCATCGTCGCCTCGGTTCCCGACGCGACGAATCGAATCTTCTCCACACAGGGGCTCAGTGCTTGGATTCGCTCGGCAAGTTCCAGGGCGCGAATGGTTACGGCGGCGAAATTTGCTCCCTTTCGAGCTTGGCAGTTAGCGGCTTCAATAACCTTGGAATGGCAATGTCCGACCAATGCGGCTCCCCACGCCATCGTCATGTCCAAGTACGAGCGTCCTGCGACATCCCAGACACGGCAACCCAGGCCGCGCTCGAGAACGGGAAGTTGCTCGGGCGGAATCAGGTATTCGCCATTTGATCCCCCGGGAAACAGCGACAGAGCGCGTTCGCGAACCTTCAAGGAATCGTTCTGGTTTGTCATTGAGCTGATCACGCCGACTGCTATTTCGCCGCTAGGCTAGGCTCGAATGAATGCTCTTCAAGGCACAGTTCCATTTCTAAAACGGTCTCTTGGATCGCGGCAAGCAATGACCGAATATCGGATTCAAAGATGCGCCCGATGGATCCGATCCGGAAAAGGTCCGCCTGGCTGATTTTGCCGGGATAAATGATAAATCCCTTTTCGCTCAATTTCTGATAGAATTCGGGGAAACTAAACTTCGAATCCGACGGGTAGTAAAACGACGTGATAATGCAGCTTTGCACTTCCTCTGGCAGGTACGTCCGAAATCCCATGCGGCGCATTCCGGAAACGAGGACTTTGTGGATTCTTCTGTACCGTTCGCACCGCGCCGTGATTCCACCCTCGTCGTCCAACTCGCGCATCGCCTGCTCAAATGCCAGAATCGAGTGCGTTGGCGGCGTGAAACGAAATTGACCGTTGGTTTCGAATCCCTTCAACTGCGCCAACAAATCGAGACTCAGACTGCGCGCGGATCCTTCCGTGGCGACGAGCGCATCGCGCCGCGCGATGACAAACGAAAAGCCCGGCACTCCCTCAATGCATTTGTTGGCAGACGAGATCAGGTAGTCGATGCCGGAGTTCTTGAGCGGGATGGGCAGAGCTCCGAAACTGCTCATCGCATCCACGATATAGATTTTCCCACGCGCTTTAACGACACGGCCTATCTCGGTAATCGGATTCTCGATGCCCGTGCTTGTTTCACAATGGACACCAGCGACGTCTGAAACCTCCGGATCTTCTAACAAAAGCCGGTCGATTTCAGATGGGTCCGGCGTAACGTTCTCGGGAAACCGAAGAACTCTGTGCCTGAGTCTTAAACGTTCCGCCATCTTTACCATTCGATCCCCATAGGCGCCGTTTGCAACAATCAGCAGTTTTCCATCCGGCGGAACAACCGATCCAATAACGGATTCGACTCCGAATGATCCGCTTCCCTGCATCAAAACCGTCGTGTAGCCATCCGCTTTTGCGACCCCGGCCAAATCTAGCAAATCCTCCCGAATCTGGGCCACAATCTCGTTAAATTCGAAGTGCCAAGACCCTGCGTCCCGCAGCATTGCCTGCTTTACGTTTAACGACGTCGTCAATGGTCCCGGAGTAAAAAGCGTCTTATCTTTAGCTGTCGGTATCGCTCGGTTTTTCATTTGCTCGGATTCGAACATTCTTTTTCTCCTGCTTCGCCTCTAAAAACAGCCCAAAAGTATTCAGATTCCGAAATCCGGTCGCAATCACCTGTCTTGGGGGTATCACCCCAAAAATCTTGATTCAGATTCGCGGCGTGACCGCCATTCAAATCGACCCATGCGAACTCTCCCAAAATCGCCATCAGGTTGAGTATGGCCAAGCACCGGTCAAGCACCGGTCAAGCAGCATCGGGCGTCGCAGGATTGTGGCCTACCAGGCAACGAATTTCCTATAGGTTCCCGGAGCAGCGGAGCCGCAACCGAATGAGGAATTGAGGGACCACGGAATACTCGGAACAGGAAAAGGAGAAACGAATTCCGACTCATTGCATTCGCAACGAGACTCAGGGTTCCGCCACATTTTCCGCCAGGTCTTGGAG
>JAQBVM010000303.1 GCA_027623095.1 Verrucomicrobiota bacterium | reverse complement strand
CCCGAGAAATCGACGCTTGACGCTTCTCATAGCAGGGCTCCACAGAGTGTCGCCCCACCATCATTGGTTCGTGAGGCCAATGTGGGTCCAATGGTTGGATTGGTCTCTGCTCTCCGGAGTACATTTTCAGGACAAGGGTCAACGTTTCGGGTATTTCCAAACCCAGTCGCCTTCTTCAAGATTCAATCCTTTTTGGCGCGAAGATTTCTTTCTGGATTCGGAAGGAGCGGGTTCCGATCCGCTGTCCCCGGTCCTTTCGCTTTCGAAAAGCCCGCCGTCATCCTTTTCATTCCATCCTATTGAATAAAGAACGAACCGGTCTCCATCAACGCGCCGGTAGATCAAAGGTTTCCCAGTTACCACATCCAACGGCAGCGTCTCGAGGAAACGTGGCACAAGGTCTTCAAGGCGCTCTGGATAGGCGGAGGTTGCGATTCGATACCGTTCCAAAGCGCAGGCGGTTTCCGCTTCATTCGCGGCGGATTGGTAGAACGCAGCCTTTACCTGGACCTTGGACAGCGCGGGGAGCAACATCTTGGCGAGAATCATATGGTGTGTGATTCCGTTTCCGGTCTTCCCAAGGATTCGATTCAGTTCGCCATCGTTCCGCTCTGCTCGGGAAGGGTCGATCATTCTAAAACCATTTCGATCGCCAGATAGCAGGAATTCTTCGAACAGGCGCGCGTAATTAACCTTCTCGAAATGGAGCCAACCGCGTGGCAGGAATCCTGCCCAAAACGCCGCGGCAGATATTCCTTCGGCCACGTCCGGGGACCCAAGCGTGTCCAACGTTCGCACCCAGTCAGGAGATTGCCGAATCCAATCGATGATCTTGATCCCGAAGGCCCGCTCCGATCGAAGCGAATGGTCCATATCTTCGAGGAAATTCAGCTTCGAGAGTCGGGATTGAATTTCCGCCAGTTGCGGCTCCGTGAAGCGATGATCTGCCAGACCTTCCCAAAGCACTTGGGAGGCCAATTGAAAATCTGCAAGCCGGACGAGCTGCGAAATTAGAAAAGGCTCTTCGCGATGCGCATCGATCAAAAAGAACATCAACAAAAGGTCCCGAAATGCAGCTTCGGTATCGCCCGAAACCATCTCCGAAAGGGCGCGAATCTTAAGCACTTGGCACACTCGTTTTACCAGCGCCAGATGAGGGAGAAGAATACCCGCGGGATTGGATTGATCGTAGCGAACCGGGAACCTTGACATTGGCCGCTGGCTTGCAGCTCTCAGTTCGTCAATCACCGGCTCACAGTCGCTCAAGACTTTAGAAATCGCCGCAGCAATATCTCCCGGATCGTTCAACGGGGCGGAGGCATCCGATGAATTCCGGTCGGCGATCGGTTTCCGCTTTGTTTCGTCGAAAGCCTTTAGCCAACTGGCCAGATCGGTTCGGTCACCCTGGTGCCAGTAACCGGTCTGGCGCATGTATGGAAGATCTTTGGCAAAGGCTTGAACGCGCGCAAATCCGTTTGTATCCCTCCACAGGTTTTCTCCAGGTTTGGGATCCGGCACGAAATCGAACAATGGAGCCAAAAACGGTGTCATCGCGAAATTCTCACTGCCCGGAACGGGAGGCGGCACATACGCTTGCCAGTCAAGCACCTCGCCGCGCGCTTCCGCCTCCTTGCGGTACTGCTCCCAAGCTCGTTTGCCCCGCCAGTTCTCGATTGCGTAGAATAAGAATACAAGCGTTACAAGCGCAGCGATTCCGAACAGGAATGGGCGCAGAATGCGCCAGCTCGAAATCCAGACCAGAAACCGGCGGATCGTGCTGCGTTCCCACATCGATTTGAAAAGTTCTTTTGTGTTCATCAACTGCCTTTCTTCAAAATGGCTCGTCTGCTTCGGATCTATCAAACGAGACCCAATGCTCTAAAACGATTTGTGCGTACGTCACTCCGGGGCTGTGGCACTTCTTTCTTCTCAGGTTTCGCGCTTTCGGCCAGCCCCAACAGCTCCGCTTTCAGTAGTTTCTGTTCCGCCATGGCGATAGACCAATCCGGGGAGGAAGCTAGCGCGCGCGCTTCTTTGAGGGCGCTCTTCTTAGGAGCTTCGCCCGTGCCGGCATTCAGAATGAAAATCGCGACCCATGACGCGGCCAATCCGGCCCAAGCGCGAGGTGATGGCCAAAGCAGGTTCCGCCACCAAGGTTCCGGCAAACCGGTCACTGTGGAAATCGGTTCAGCTTCTTTCGATACTTTCCCCAGGATCGCGCCGCGCCACTCCTCGGGAATCGGCCGGATTTCTTGCCGGGCCAGTTTTTGTTCAAAATCGTCCATTTTCATTTTATTTCCTCATATAGCGGACGCAGCAGATGCCGCAATTTGTCTAATCCGTAACGGTACCGGCTCGCAGCGGTGTTCAACGGCAATTCGAGAATCGCCGCGATTTCCTCAAACGTCAGCCCTTGCCACAGTTTTAGATGAATCACCGCGCGTTGTTCATCGGGCAGTTCATTCATTGCGGCGGTTAACGCGTCGCAAAATGCCTGCTCATCGGGATCAGACACTCGGGCGAAAAGTCCGATTGTTTCCGAAGCCGCTTCGTCGTTCCACCGTGTCCGCGCCGAACGCCGCCGGATGAAATCCACGGCGAGATTGCGGGCCACGCGAAGCAAGTACCGTCGGGGTTCGGCGACGCCGTTCAACAAATCCGGATCTTTGGCGGCTTTCAGAAAGATGTCCTGCAGGAGATCGCGCGTATCGGCCTCGTCGCGCGTGAAGGTCAAAAGGAATCCGAACAAAGCCTGCGCATGGTCATCATAAAGGCGGGCGATGGATTCAGATACACGCATTCCCACAATCCAGACGCATCAAGGCTGCGGATTTGTCTAAACACCGGTCGGTTTCGGCGTCGCGATTGCGGCGGAAAGGAGGCCGAGCGCCTCGGCCCGAGCCACCGAGCCGACCAGCCGGAATTCCCGGACGTTGTTGACGACCGGCACATTTCGCAATTCGCTTGCCATCAAGATCGGCAATGCCTCGAGCAATCGCTGATTGGGGGTTAGACAACGCGGTGGCGGACGCATCACGTCGAAGGCAATGACGCTGTTCAACTCTTGTCCGGCATTTAGATATTCCTTGAGATCGTGGAGCGCAATAATCCCAAGAAACCGATTTTCGGCGTCCACAACCAAAAAGAAATTGTTTGGGCTTCTCAAGAATTGGTCGGCAATTTCACGAAACGTCGCCGTTTCACGCAGAGGCGGCGAAGGCGTTCGCATCAGGTCACCGACAGTTTTTGACATGGCTGCGCCAGCGCCATCGATATCGCGATCCATATCGACGCCCTTGCGCCGGAGCGGTTCGGTGTAAATCGAATCTGGATGCAGGCGGCGGGCGATTACGGTGGAAACGGCGCATGCCAGCATGAGAGGCGGCATTAGCGAATAATTCAGCGAGATTTCGAATACCAGGATGACCGCCAAAAGCGGTGAATGGACCGTCGCTGAAAGGATGCTGCCCATACCCACCAGAGCAAAGGCGCCCACATGAATATTCCCCGCCCAACCGAGCTGATGCGCGACCGTGCCAAAGAGACTTCCGAGGGCGGCCCCGAGGAAGAGCGTGGGCGTAAACACGCCGCCCACGGCACCAGAACCGACCGAAACAACCGTTGCCAAAAGTTTCGCGAGAAGCAATGCGGCCATGAAAAGTATAGGGGATGGAATTTCGAGGAACTCCTCCATGAGGATTTTGTTGGTAACACCATAACCATTTCCCCAGACCTCGGGGACGTAGATCGCAATGCACCCCACAAGCAAACCGCCCAAGCCAAGCCGATCGTAAATCATCAGATTCAGCCTGGCGAAACGCTCCTCGCAAAACTGAAGCATTTTCAGAAACACGGCCCCGAGGCCTCCGGATAGGATTCCCAACAGTAAGAAGAGGGGGAGTTGGCCAAGACTCGGATCCTCGAACGCGATAACTCGGTACAGGGGGGCAATCCCAAAGAAGAAACGAGATACCATGGTTGCGATCACGGACGCGAAGACCACGGGCGCGAAATGGGTCATGGAAAAACTGCCCAAAACGATCTGCGCCGCAAACACGGCTCCTGCCACCGGCGCGTTGTAGGCGGCCGCCAGGCCCGACGCCGCGCCGCATGCAACCAGGAGCCGCAATCGATACGGTTCCCACCCAACTCCTTGGCCGAGCCTGGATGCGAATGTGGCAGTCAGTTGGGTGATCGATCCCTCCCGTCCTATCGAAGCGCCGCTAACAATGGTCAGCAAGGACGACACCGCTTTGACCAACGCACTCCGCATTCGGAGGCGGCCGTCTCCCGCCACAACCACTTCCAGCACATTGCTGGCGCCTTGAGGACCTGCCAGGCGCAACCCCCAGTAGAGAACCAGTCCGGCTCCAATACCGCCGAGCGCGGGAATTAGGAGACGCTGCCATTCCAATAATCCATAGGCAACATCCACCAAATCCCCCGAACTCCCCAGGCTGAACGTCTTGAGCCATTCAACCGACGATACAAATATAAAATTCGTCACTCCGCCCAGCACTCCGACGGTTCCGGCAAAGAACAGGTGAATCGTCTCCTCGCTAAACCGCAGCCGTTCCCGGATGCGCAACAACCGTTGCCAGTGCCGCCGGATTACTCCGCCAGACACCGCCGTCAGCCGTGGCGGGAGCTTTGGCTTCATATCCACGGAGGGAAAATATGAATTTTTAAAACCTCTGACGAGTCTGGAAATTCCGTACCGCTGAGCGGAACAGCACATTGGAAGTGCCATTTCCCTAGAACGGCGGCCATTGGGAGCGGAAACAAACCCAAATTGCCAGTTTTTTCAGGCACTATGGTTAATAAGATATGCAAAATGTTCGATGTAAGCCTCTTATGTCTGCGATAGCTTCGGAAACGGGATTGTTTGGTTTACAGAATGGCGAGAGGCGCGTTAGCCTGCACGTTCAATTTGTTGGCGGCTTGGTGTGACGGGACGATCAGGTCCTCGTCTGTTGGCGGGAAACGCCGCCGTTGGAGTGGTTCGTTTCACTAAAACGCCCGTTCCTCGGTAATTTGATTTCGAAAATGACAACTCTCCAGCAGCGGCAGGTCGTGCGGTGCGTGTGAAAAGATGAAACAATGGATTTTAGTTGGCGTTGTTGCCGCGGTGGCGGCGGTGTGGCTTGTGCCGAAGTGGACGGATCGGAAATCGATAGCCGATAATTCCAGTGAAATGGCCGGGCGCCCCACAACAGCCATCGTGGAGACTCGCAGCATCCATTTCGCAATAACCGCAGCGGGAGAAATCGGACCCGCGGAGCAGGTCTCCGTCAAACCCGAGATCAATGGCCGCATCTTGACACTGCCAGTCGATCTCGGTGATCAAGTCAAGAAAGAGGATATCCTATTCACTCTCGATGATTCTGACCTGCAAATTGAGAGGCAATCCCGGTTAACGGAGATCGCTGGCGCGACGCTTCAGGTGGAGAAGGCCGAACGCAACTATGAAAGAAGCCGCGAACTGTTTGATTTGGAATTGATTTCAAAAGAGTTGTACGAAGACACAAAGACCGACTGGGAACTCGCTAAGAATTCGCTGGCTCGATCGCAAGAAAATTTGAATCTGCTGACCGAGCGCTTGACGAAGACGACGATTCGAGCGCCTTTCGATTGCACAGTGCTGACGCGTCCCGTTTCGATCGGCCAGGCGGTGTCTGGATCCGGCGGTTTCAACAGCGGCACCGAGGTATTAACAATCGCCGACCTGAACAATATGATCGTGAGCGCGCACATCAATCAAGCGGATGTAACGCGGCTGAGTTCGGGACAAAAGGTCGGTATTCAAGTCGAGTCCGTGCCGGGCCTTACCCTGACGGGAGTCGTCGAGCGAATCGCCCCGCAAGCCATCATTCGGCAGGGCATCAAGGGATATCCCGCCCGGATCTTTATCAAGTCAATCGATCCGCGAGTGCGCCCTGGAATGACCGCGAATCTCTCGATTCCAGTGGCTTCGTCGGACAATGCCGTGGCTGTGCCGCTGGCGGCGGTCTTCACGGAACAAGGGGATCGATTCGCGTACGTTAAGAAGGGCGGCTCATTCGAACGGCGGTCAATCCGCATCGGAATCGCGGATTACGAGTATGCCGAGGTCTTGGAAGGGCTGCAACCGGGCGAGATTGTCTCCTTGGAGAGCGTCAACACGCCGTCCGATGAAAAGAAAAGTTCCCTTGCGGCAACCAACACGTAGGGCGGAATTCCGTTCCTGAGCAAAGAGCGGCAAGACTTCAGATAACAATGGCGCTGGTACACCTCCGAAACGTCAGCAAGATTTACCATCTCGGCGGAGAAGAAATTCGGGCGCTGGACAATGTCTCGCTGGATATCGAGCGCGGAGAGTTCATCTCGATCATCGGCCCCTCCGGAAGCGGCAAATCGACCTTGATGCACATTTTGGGATGCCTCGATTCGCCGACCAAAGGAACGATCGAATTGGATGGAACCATGATTGAAAAGGCTTCCGCTCGCGAACTCGCGGCGATTCGCAATCGGAAAATAGGATTCGTTTTTCAGTTCTTCAATCTCCTTCCCAGGCTCAACGTTCTGCAAAATGTCGAGTTGCCCATGGTTTACAGCGGTGTGTCGGGGCGTGAGCGCAAGACTCGCGCGATAGACGCGCTGCGGATGGTCGATCTCGAAAACCGCAGCAAACACAGGCCGATGCAGCTCTCGGGAGGGCAGCAACAGCGGGTTGCCATCGCGCGCGCGCTTGTCAACAGTCCGAAGATAATTTTCGCCGACGAACCAACTGGAAATCTGGACTCGCACACCGGCGAAGCGATTCTGGATCTGTTTCGGAATCTGAGCCGCGAGGGGCGAACCATCGCCTTGGTGACCCACGATCCTGAAATTGCCGCCGTGACTCCGAGACGCATTGAAATCCGCGATGGCAAAATATCGCAGCAAACCGATGCGAGGCTCGCCGGACTCGACCGGCTGCCCGCCACTCCGCTTGGTTCATGAGCCTGCTGAACTCCATTGCAATTGGGTTTCGGGAGATCTGGGCGCACAAGTTTCGTTCGATGCTGACGATGCTTGGAATCGTATTGGGCGTTTCCAGCCTAGTGGCCATGTCCTCGCTCGTGAAAGGAATGGAAAACGGGATGAAGGAGGCGCTTGTGGCCATAGGCGGACTGGAAAAAGTGGAGGTCGAGGAAGACGACATTCCAGCGTACCAAAGCCACCTGGAGGAAGAAGCGGTGGGCACAACCATTCATGACGTTTATGCGCTGCAGCAAAGCGCACCGCTCATCACGCAAATTACCCCGGAAATGAGAATCGAACCCGGCGGCGGCTGGAGCAGCCGAGGGACGCTCATCACCAAAGGCACCAAAACGGCAGACCGAGGCGCACAGGTTATCGGGACATGGCCGTCCGCTCTGGAGATGAACCAGCATACCGTCGAGCATGGACGCATGTTTAACCAGTTTGACGACGACAACGCGTGGAACGTTTGCGTGATCGGCACAGGTGTACGGGATCAGTTGTTTGGTTCTCCGGAAGAACTGGGAAGAGAGATCATTCCGGTGGGCGAATCACTCAACATTAACAACCAGCCGTTTCGAATCATCGGGATGTTCAAGCATTACGAAAGTGAGAAACACCGCAAATGGCGGGAATTGCAGGAAAGCCAGCCCAAGAAGGATCTGACCGGACCAGACCGCCAGCGAGGGCGGGGTGGCGATCGGGGATCGGAAGACTCCGTGTTCCGCTGGAAGAATTCCACTATTTACATCCCCCTCAATACGATGTGGATTAAGTTTCGGTCCGGGGGGTTTGGAACGAATACCATTCCCGACCGGCGGCTCGCTCGATTCTTCATGAAAGTCGCCGACGTCGCTCTAATGGAACCGGCACTGCAACAGGCAAGGAACGTCTTAATGCACACCCACAAAGGAATCGAAGATTTTAGTTTTCAAACGCAGGAAAATTGGTCCGAGAATATTACGTCCTCGATCCGGAATGCCCGAATGAGCGGCGGCTTCATCTCCGCAATAAGCCTCCTGGTGGGAGGCATCGGCATCATGAATATCATGCTTGCCAGCATCACCGAGCGCGTTCGTGAGATCGGCATTCGCAAAGCGGTTGGCGCCACACACATTGATGTCTTTGTCCAAATCCTGGTCGAGAGCATCGTTATCGCGTTGATCGGCGGTTTCGCTGGTTTGATCGCTTCGTACGGTCTGGTCGAGTTTCTCGAGTGGCTTTCCCCGGCCAGCAACGCGCCGGTCATCACTCTCACAACGATGGGTGTGGCATTCCTCTTCAGTGCCTGCGTCGGTATCCTGGCCGGACTTTTCCCCGCGCTCAAAGCCTCCCGGCTCGATCCGATTCAGGCGCTTCGCTACGAATAACGTGGCGGTGCCGGGATCTGGTATGGGCTGCGAGAGCAAAAGCGCAATACGCTCTAAAAATCAATCGTTTGCCGTGCCGAGTGGCCTCACCTAAAGAGAGGTTCATGGAGAGAGTGAAAACCTCCGCAGACGGATAGCGAATCGCGGCCATCAACCAATAACGGTGGAGCGACACTCTGGGAAGCCCTGATCTGGCCTTGAAGGGATCAAACCGAGGAAGAAGGCGCAATGGAAACACCGGGCATCCGGAGACCCTCCGTTCCCACAACCCCATTCCAGGCGGGCCGGACAATCCAAGGAGAAGTCAGGGCTCCACAGAGTGTCGCCCCACCAATATTTTGGAATGGTTCAT
>JAQBVM010000302.1 GCA_027623095.1 Verrucomicrobiota bacterium | reverse complement strand
GACGCATCCATTTGATCGGGATCGCTGCGGCTTGGGACAAGCCGCGATCCGATTGCACGAAGCACCTCCACCAACAACTCCGAGACGCACCGATTAACTTCATATCTCCATGTCGGAGGCGGCAATCCAGACTTAGTCGGCGGGTTTGCTGCTGGTTGCCACCGAGCAAGGCGGTGTCGTGCTTTTAAAAGCCGATTCCGAGGCGTTGACCGAGCTGGCCAGCATCAAAGCGCTTGAGGGCAAAACCTGGAACCATCCGGTGGTGGTTGGCGACTGACTCTACATCCGCAACGCACGGGAAGCCGCCTGCTATCTTCTGCCTCTGGATCAGAAGTAACTTTTCTACTGAACCGGAGGAGAGTCCTCCGCGCCTGCCACACACCCAAGAGCGGAATCATCAGCCATTCAAAACGTTGCCTCAAGGAATCTCGTGATCACACGCAAACGGAGCGAATCCGGGATAATTGATGCGAACGAAGTCGGGATTCATAATGGTTTCTTACGCGGTTTTGAGATGGCGGGAGAAGCAGTCCTTCGTATGCTGCCACATCGCCCCGGAAAGCACATGCCCCGTATCCGGCTCGATAAAGAAGGTGAAGTTCTCGGACGCTCCCGCTCCTTGATAGGCTTCGGCAATCCTGTCTAATCCGCGCCGAGCCGACTCAATGGGACTGCCGCCGTCCTTTTCCCCAAGATTCAGATGCAACGCTCTTGGCGCGATGAGCGACGCAATGTCTGGTGTGTCGCCGTATTGAGTCCACCCGGGCACGAAGTTCGGAAAGCAGTGCAGCAAATGCTCGTCCTCAATCGCTTCATATGTGGGCAAGCAGCAGTTTCCCACGATGCATTTCAGCCGCGGTTCCAAAGGGCCTACAAGCCAGGCATGAGTCGAACCCATCGAGTGACCGTAGCAGCCCAGCCGGTCCGCCCGCACTTCCGGACGCTCGCCAAGCAAATCCACAGCCCTCCGCATTTCCAGTATGTTTCGCCAGGCAAGACAGCGTCCTCGCACCACTTCGCGGAGAAACTCGAACCGCTCGTAATCGCCGCCTTTCAGTTTTCCAGTTGAATCCTGCCGTTCCTCGAAGCACAACGCATCGGGGCAAAGCACGACGTAGCCTTCGCGAGCCAGGGCGACCGCTGTGTGATGCATGGGGTTGCCAGCCAGCCCGGCCGGTTCGGATTTTCCAAGATGATACTCGCCGTTGTGCTGGTGCCAGACCGCGATCCCCGGCGCCGGGTGAGCCGCTGTCGCTGAATCCGGAACCAACAGCAGCGCGGGAATCTTGTCGCCCGGCTGCGCCTCGTAGATCAAGGACTCGATGCGATACCCATCCTTCCGAATCGTTTCCCAAACGTGTGGTTGCAACGGATCAAGTTCCGGAAACGGACCGCCCAGACAGCCCTGGTACCGTGCCCGCAATGCGTCCGGAGCTCGAACACCGGTATCGGTCGTCTGGCTCGGGGAAGCACTGGCTACTTGCGACCCCATACCCGGCGCGAAAGCGCCGAGCCCGAGAAGGAACTGGGACTTCAAAAAGCCGCGACGATTGTTCCACCACTCTGGGGAATAAAGATGCTGGTTCGTGTTTTCTCTCATATCCGAGCGTTTCACCCGTACCGTAAACGGTTTCATAGCCGTTTTGGGTCGAACCGTGTTCTTGGTACATTGGGCACTTCGTCGCGGAAATGGCGGTCTAGATCGTAAACCTTGATCACGTCCGGACGCAGACCGGCCATCAACGAGGCGCGGCTAGGGTTGCAAAGAGGGAGTTGATTGTAAGCGCGGTCAAAGCGCACACCGCGCGACGCAAGCTGGTCAATGCGAGGCGATTTCACCTGCGGATTCCCATAACAGCCGAGTGAACAGGCAAGATCGTCGATGGCGATGAACAAGACGTTGGGCTTGGCAGCGCCAAGAGAGAGTTCTCCGAAAAGCACTCGGAATGATGTGAGAAGGCCAAGGATGAACAAACGCATGATGTGCTTCCGTGATGTTTGGATTACTTGCCGCCATCGCTTCTCAGTAAACCTTTCATCGGGTGGGGCGACACTTCCGCCTACGCGGCACGCCTTAGCGCCGCTTCGGCGCGACGGAGGCTGCGGAGTTCTGCTTTCTTCGTTGCGGAATATTCCGCAGTGAAAACGGGCTGCGACAAGTCAGCGGGAAGTTGGAGTTTATTTCGGTTTCGCGTCAGCTGCGAGTTCTTTTCGCAGCGGCGAAAAGTTTCCTTCCTCACAGCATCGAACAAACCCTTCCGTGACCGATTTGAGATCTTCCCACCGGGCTCGGATGGCTTTGGACTCCTCCTTAGTAATGGAGTTATCGCCTGCCGCGGATGCGATAACTGCCAAGAGATCCGCAAACTCTTGAACAATTCGGTTGGTTGCCGGAATCAAGAAATCGGGGTGCTGCCAGTGTGATTTCGGATTCTTGATATAAAAACCGCCCGCGCGGCAGCAGAGCCAGCGAATAATTTGCTCGTTCTGAGTGCATTCAATCAAGGCGTCGATTCGGTCGAGAGGATTGGCTGCGCCGCTGCCGGCTTCACAAGGTTCCGCCCATTTGTAAATAAGGGAAAGCGACAGGCCCATATGTGCCGCGATTTCCTTGGCATTGCCCTTCTGAATCACCTCGCGCAAGACTTCGTGAGAGTGCATAACCGACCTTGATCTGGTTGGCGTTTCATTGCAAGAGAGAAGCTGGGACTATCGAAAACCTCAGAGCCCGTTTTGGTTACCCCGAAAATGGGAAGGTGAGACTCCAGCCGAACCCTAGGGTTCTCGCAAGAATGGGTTCGACAGGAGTCTCACCCTCCCATGTAGAACAAGGAACGTCGTTGAGTCGGCGTTTTCATCCGAAGCAGAGTCTCAATATGGTGCAGGGGATTCATGGGAACTCATACCGGATGGAATGGAAATTCGGCGCTTTTTTATACGTGCACTCGCAAAGAAACTTTTGATAGAAATTGGCTCGACGATTGACGCTCTTCCGATGCGAAAGGGCGAGTCAGAAACGCTTTCGCTCCCGCGAACGCCTCGATGCAGCAAATAAACAGAAACACGGAGATTACAGATTATGGCAACCATGCACGAAATTGACTACAAGATCTACGGCGACGACATGCAGTTCGTCGAGGTCGAGCTCGATCCCCAGGAAGCAACGGTCGCGGAAGCCGGCGCGATGATGTACATGGAGGAGGGAATTGAAATGGAAACCGTATTTGGCGACGGTTCGCAGAAATCCAGCGGATTCCTTGGCGCGCTCATGGGCGCTGGAAAACGGTTGCTAACCGGAGAATCATTGTTCATGACAATTTTTCAGAATCGGGCATCCGGAAAAAAGAAAGTCGCTTTCGGCGCGCCTTACCCGGGCAAAATCATTGCAGTACATCTTGCGGATATCGGCGGTGAACTGATCGCGCAAAAGGACGCTTTTCTTTGCGCCGCAAAAGGAGTGAGCGTAGGAATCGCATTTCAGAAGCGGATTGGGATCGGTTTATTCGGCGGCGAAGGCTTTATTATGCAACGTCTCCAGGGAGATGGCTGGGCATTTGTTCACGCAGGCGGCACACTGATGCAGCGCGATCTCGATCCGGGAGAAATGCTGAAAGTGGATACCGGCTGTATCGTCGGCTTCCAGCCGTCTGTGAACTACGATATCCAAAGGGCTGGCGGAATCAAATCGATGATGTTTGGGGGAGAAGGCCTTTTCTTCGCGACGCTGCGCGGGCCCGGCCGAGTCTGGCTCCAATCACTGCCTTTCAGCCGTCTGGCAGACAGGATATATGCGGCCGCGCCACAGACTGGAGGAGGAGGCAAAGGCGAAGGTTCGATTCTTGGAGGGCTCGGTCGAATGTTGGACGGCGACAAATGACCTCCCCATGAACTTGAAATTGCTGCGGGTCACAGACCCGCGCTCCGGAGCGCGCCTCTGTGAGGCGCAGCAGTTCAGGGGTTCACAGCGCGAAAGTTTTTGGAGGAATCTGTCCTACCCATCCAAAACAGCGGCAAACCGGAGCCCGCGTGTGCTGACACACAGATCTGCGAATTCAAAATACTCCATAACCGCCGCAAAGATTGCGGAGCCCGCCAAGATCACGTCGGCTCGGCTGGCCGGAAGCCCCGGAATTGTCCTTCTTTCTTCCAGCGGCAATTGCCATAAGCGTTCCCTGTGCCGGCAAACGTCCTCGCGGGACAGTCGCAGCGAATCCAGCGCGCCGCGGTCGAACGTCTCCATCTGAAGCTGCATTCGGCCAAGAATCGTTGTTGTGCCGCCGGTGCCTACCAACTGAATTGAACCGGATGCAAAGTCCGAGATTCGGGGAGTGAGGACCGGGCTAACCTGCGAATTTATGAACTCACCCAACCAAAGCCGGCAGGCTGACCATTCGCTCTGAAGCGGGGGATCGGACACGTGAAAACGCTCCAATAACCGCACCGTTCCCAAATGAAAACTTTCACGAAACTTCTGAACAAATCCCTGTCCAAGGATGAATTCACTGCTCCCTCCTCCCACATCCAAAATCAATAGCGGGTGTTCGAGCAATCGGGCATCCGTCGTGACACCTCGAAAAACCCAGTCCGCTTCCCGTTCTCCACTGATAACATCGACTTCCAGTCCGGACGTTCGCCGGATCGCATCCAGAAGTTCCGAGCAATTCAGTGCGTCGCGCGCCGCGCTTGTCGCGATCACCCGAGTGGACTCAACTCTCAATTCTGTTGACTCGGAGGCAAAGCGGGCCACTGCAAGCGCTGTTTTCTCAATTGGATCCGCCTGCAACCGGTGTGTCTCGTAGAAACCGCTTCCCAATCGGGTTTGTTCACTCTTCTCCACCAGCGGTGTGACATTTCCCGCATGGATGTCGGCCACGAGGAGTTTAACCGAATTTGTGCCAATATCGATCACAGCCCTGCGCGAGCAGTCCGCTGGATCCCGCGGACTCGTGGCGAACCCTCCGGGGGACAATTCCGAAGAGGTCATTTCGTCTTTCTTCGCGCCAAAACCGCGCCGCCCACGATTCCAGCATCGTCGCCCAGTTTCGATGGAACGATTTCAATTCCTTTGGCTGTCCCGGCGAGCGCGTTCTCTTTTGCCGTTTTGATGATGACTGGCATCATCTCATCCTCAAGAGCGTCAATCAATCCACCTCCAAGCACGACAGTGTCCGGATTTACCAAATTGATCACGTTCGCAACCGCCACACCGATATACACGGAAGTCTCCTCTACGATTCGCTCGATGAACTTGTCTTTCCTGCGAACAGCTTTTCGCAAAGCACCGCTTCGCATATCCGAAAGTTCCTCCCCAAGAATATCGGTTAAAATGGTTTTCTGGCCATCCTTGACAGCCGTTTGAATCCGCCGGAAAATCGCTTGCCGTCCTGCCAACGCTTCGAAGCACCCTTTGTTTCCGCACGCGCATTTTGGTCCGCCGACCTCGATAATCATATGCCCGATTTCTCCAGCGGTCTTGTTAAAGCCCGAGTACAGTTGGCCGTTAAGGATTAATCCGGCGCCGATCCCCGTCCCGATGAATATTCCAACCATATGTTTGGGCTTGGATTTCATCTCCACTTCGTAAACGCCAAGTGTGCAGATGTTACCGTCATTCTCGATGAACACGGGGAGACCAATTTGCTTTTCCAACTCTTTTTGAAGAGGCAAATCCTTCCAGGAAAGGTTCGGAGCGAAAATCACATTTCCCGTATCCGGATCCACTGCCCCGGGGGCGCCAATTCCGACTCCCCGAACATTCTTCAGGTCCAAATCACATTCATCCACCGCATCCCGAAGGCATCGAGCGATTCGTTCGATGACGGCAGAGAAGCCCCTCTGGGCTTTCGTGCTCATCTTGGCCTTGCCCAAGCACTCCATCTTCGATGTAAAAACCCCGGTCAGAATCTTGGTGCCGCCCAAGTCCACACCGACGTAGAATTCCTGTTTTCCCCCTGAATCAGCCATAGAGGTTGCCGTGTCTCAAATTGTCTTTGTCGATTGGATCCGACCGCTGATTTCCGGCCTTTGCCACGCCACCGAAGTCGCCGCTCAATGCCGTCCGGAGGGCTGCCGCGGATTCTGCTTTAACAATGAAGCCACACCCCAGCCAGCGAAACTCTCAAAAGTATGTTCAGATTGGCGGCCAGTGTCGAAGTTTCTTTTTCGATCACCCCCGCCTTTTCTTGTTCATTGAGGAACAGAATTTGGACCCTGCGAAATGCGTTGTGCTGGCGAGCGCAATGCCTCGTCATTTCAGAAGCGCAGGGTTATTTTCCCATAAACCGCGCGGTCCACTTGAACGTTGCGAGCAGCGATGAAAGTCGGTGAAAACTCGGGATGATGCGCTTGCAGGAGGTTCCGTCCCACGACGGCCAGCTCGCAGTTGCGGGTGGGCCTCCAAGCCAGCCGTGTTTCCAGTTCCGTATAGCTGGGGATTTGTTCCAGCAAAGAAGGCAGTTGATCAATGTGCCGAAGCCCAAGTCCCCACTCCACGCGGCGACCCAAATCAACGTCGGACCAAAACCAAACTTGATGGTTGGGATTGATGCCTTCGCTGTCCTCAGTGAAAGATTTGAACTCGGATCGTGTGCGCAGTTGCATGCGGAGGTAAGTGTAGCCGGTACGGAGCCGCCACGCGTTCATCGGATGCCAGGTGCCCGACACTTCCACGCCGTAAGTTTCCCCATAGACGTTGTTTTGGTAAGTGAGGGGCAATACCAGGTAAGGCACAGGCGGGGTGCCGGGAGAAAAGGCCACCGTGGGCTGCAACGCGGTGATCGATTGCAAATGGTCATAATCATTATAGAAGGCGGCAAAGTCCAAAGTAAGCCTGGTGTGCGCTTCGACCCGGTAGCCGATTTCGTAAGCAAGCAATTCCTCGGAGCCAAAACTCGGATTTCCCGAGCCTGGAGCCAGCAGAGGAAACGGCAATGGAGGCACGAGGAGCCCAACGTCGGCGAAAGCGGCGATGTCCCGTTCCACCCGCGCGGGTGTGCGCACAGCGCGCGAGACTGCACCCCAAAGCGTATGCCTTTCATGCGGCGTCCAAGCCAGACGCACGCTCGGTTGCACTTCGAATCCAGTGAAATCGTTGTGTTCCACTTTTGTGCCCATCGTCAAATGCAACCGATCCGCCGCCAGCGTCACCTCATCCTGCACAAACGCGCTGGCCAATTGCAGCCCCAGGCTTGGATCGTTCATCTGGAAATCCGGCGTTTGTTGTATGTCATCCACCGAATAGCGGTAACCCGCACCCCAGACAATCTCCTGCCGTTCTCCAAGGTGGAAGCGATGCTGAGCGTCGATATCCACCGTATCTCGTACCTCGCTGGCAATCCCAAATTCCCGGTCTGTCCGATCATAGGACGCCTGCACCGCCAGCTCCGAGCCCGTCGAGAGTTCGTGCGTCCAACGTCCCAGAAGATTGCCCCCTTTCGCTTTGGAACGGAACGATTTGGCGAACAACCTCGGTGGATCGAGCGAGTGGACGTTGAGTTTCCCGCCCATGCGCCCTTCATAATAGTCGCCTTGCACCGTAAGCCGGTTGATCTCCGAAGGTTCCCAGTCCATTCGGAATCCACCCTGCGCCATGTACCAACTGTCGGTGGCGCCCCTGCCATCCGTCTGCGTGGCAGCAAGTCCATCGTGCTGGACGATGGAGCACTTGACGCGGGTTCATAGGCCCGGACCGGGCTCAAGGTCAGCATGATGGCCAGGAAATTCGCCGCTGCAAAGTATTCAATCAACGCTTTCGAACGCGTCTTCCCGTTCCAAACAGTCTTCCCAGAAACAACTAGCCTCTCCGAACGCGATTGGTCTCGGCCATGTGGTTCGGCGTTGCTTTCGAAAGCCGAAACAATACGCCGGGGAGTCACTGCGCAGCTCCGTCGTAATGCGGCAAAGAGGCGCTGGCAGTTCATGCGCGGAGTATTGCCACGGCCAAATGATATTAAAAGTCCAATCGAATCGCCACGCTCCCAATCCGTGAATCTCCAACGTGTTGGAACAATCGTTGGACCGCGGTCTGTCCCAGCCCGCAGCACTTCGACAATAATCCTCGCACCGGAATCAAGCTGATGCATCCGTTTGATCGGGATTGCTGCGGCTTGGGACAAGCTGCGGTCCGATTGCACGACGCAACTCCACCCACAACTCGGAGACGTATTGGCTCCCAATTGTCAGACAGGTTTCCATCCCGACGCTCTCGCAGGGATTCGAATTGCGCGCAAGGACTTGCGCCTTTAGCCTCTGGCCGTGCAACTCTCCGTTAAGAGCGACTACGCCGCCCGGGCTGTGCTTGGACTGGCCGCTCATTTTCACGAAGACGCATGCATGCGTGTGGAGGATCTCGCGGCAGAACAAGGAATCCCAGCAAACTACCTCACACAGATCCTCATCGAACTAAAAGGCGGACAGATCGTCAGGAGCCAGCGAGGAAAAATCGGTGGATACCGGCTGGCGCGACCACCCGCCGAAATCACACTGGGTGAAGTTCTGCGCTCGGTTCACGGCCGGGTGTTTGACACTCCGGCGCTCACCGACGGCCGATGCCCGATCGAACTAAAAGAGGCATGGCGCAAATTGCAACAAGCTCTTGATGAGACATCCGACGCGATCACCTTCCAAACGCTCCTCGACTCGAGGGAAAGCAAGAGCAAGATGTATTATATCTGACTCGCCAGGCTGTTCTATTTTGCTCCTCTCAGAACCTGGACAATTTTGGCGATCTCCGCCGCCGGGAACGGAGAATCGAG
>JAQBVM010000301.1 GCA_027623095.1 Verrucomicrobiota bacterium | reverse complement strand
TTCCGAAAGCGCTCGGAGCCGGGACGCCGCCTGTTCCGGTGTCAAGTCCCGCTGTGGATTTGCGAGCATCTCGTATCCGACCATAAACTTCCTCACCGACGCGGATCGCAGCAGAGGCGGGTAAAAGTGCGCGTGCAATTGCCAATGCCGATGATCCCCCGAATCGTGCGGGGCGCCATGCCATCCCATCGAGTAAGGGAATGCCGTCTCAAAGAGATTGTCGTAGCGCGTTAACAGTGATTTCAAAATGTTGGCCAGGTTATCGCGCGCGCCGGGACGCAATTCGGGAAACGTTCTGACAGGAAATAACGGCGTCAACAGTACTTCAAACGGCCAAACCGCCCAATACGGCACAACGGCGATCCAATGCTCATTTGCCAAAACAATTCGGTCGCCCTTGTCCAACTCGCGCCTGGCATAATCGATCAACAACGGACGTTCGTTTCGGACAAAATACTCCCCCTGCCAGTAATCTTCTTTCGACGCTTCGTTCGGGAGAAAATCTCCGGCCCAAATCTGCCCATGAGGATGGGCGTTCGAGCAACCCATAGCGGCCCCTTTGTTCTCGAAGATTTGGACCCATCGATACGTCTTGCCCAATTCGGCCACCTGTTCCGCCCACTGCTCGATGACATTGCGATTCGCCTCCGCCGGCATTTCCGCCAGGGTCAAATCATGCCTGGGCGAAAAGCAGATCACGCGGCAAGTTCCAACCGCGGGATTCGATTGAAACAAAGGATCTTCGCAGCAGGTCGCTTTCGATTCGCCCGGCATCAGCGCCGCGAAATCGTTGGTAAACACATGCGTGCCCTCGTACGGAGGATTCAACTCACCGTTCGCGCGTTCATTTCCCGGACAAAGGTAACAGTCACGAACATACGCAGGGCGCGCATCGTCCACTTTCTCCATTTGCCCGCTCCAGGGACGCTCCGATCGATGCGGTGAAACGAGCACCCAGTCTCCGGTTAACGGATTGAAACGCCGGTGCGGCTGAGTCTCGTCGGAAATTTGGATTGCGCCATGCATTTGAGTGTTCTTTCAACAGACCTGCTTATCATCGCATCGCACAACCGTTGTGCCGCCTGCCGGCCGGGAAGCAAACAGAGTCGGTTCGATCCCCGTCTTTGCGAGATACCGCTCGCGAATTGTCTTGGCAACCGAATCCGCAGCGCCGGCACGAACCAAGCTGACCGTGCACCCACCGAATCCGCCACCGGTCATCCGTGAACCGATCACTCCTCCGGTTTCACCGATTTCCCAGGCCAAATCAACAAGAAGGTCGAGTTCATCGCAGCTCACTTCGAATTGGTCCCGCAATGACCGATGACTCTCGTACATCAACTTGCCCGTCTGACGCCAATCACCGGAGCGAACCGCTTCGGCAGCAAGAACGGTGCGCTCAATTTCACCGATAACATGTTGCGCCCTGCGAAAGACGATCGGATCGAAATCCTCTTTCCGAACTTCTAGGTCCGTCATTCCAGCGTCTCTTAGACTTGGAAGCTTCAACAAGCGTGATGCCTCTTCACATTGCGCTCGACGCTCAGCGTACGTGCCCGTCGTCAGATCGTGCTTCACATTGCTGTTGGCGATCAGAACCGTAACGTCGCCGCTTTCCAGCGCGACATACTCGCAGGTTCGATTCAGACAGTCGATGAGCAGCAGACAATTCTCCCGCCCCATCACAGACGTGAATTGATCCATGATCCCGCACGGCACACCAGCGAATTTGCATTCCGCTTGCTGACAAAGGAGAGCCTTCTCAACCGGGTCAAGTGTTTCACCCGTCAAGCACTCCATCAACGTCGCGATGGCGACCTCTAACGCCGCGCTGCTTGAAAGCCCGCCGCCGATGGGAACCGTCGAATCAATCCAGGCGTCAAAACCGGGAATCGTCAGCGCGCGCTCTTGAAATCCCGAAACGACTCCGCGGACATAATTGGCCCAGGCTGGGACTCCGGGTCGAATCCTCGCGGATAGGTCGAGTGCGGCAGGAGCCGGATACCCCGAACTCACTAAACGCGCCCAGTATCCGGTGGCGCGCGCCGCCGCGATCACGGTCCAACGTTCGATCGCCATCGGCAGAACAAAACCGTCGTTGTAATCGGTGTGTTCGCCGATGAGGTTTACGCGCCCGGGAGCGGCCACAATGATCTCGGGAGCGCGGCCAAAACGCTCGGCGAACCGTATCGGGGCGAATTCCGCAATACCGGCAAGACTCATGGCCCCTTATTCCTGAAAGCCACTTAGAGGCCCTCGTGCCGGATGCCAACCCGCGAGAAGATTCGCGGACAAACAAACAGCGAAGCAACGACAAAAAAACAGATGCACGCCGAAACTCGCCGGTGGCAGTCAGAAAGGATACGAGCGTTCACACCACAAAACCTTAGCGTTTCTAACGGGCCAGGCAATGCGGGATTCGGGATCGCCGCTGGGCGCCTCGTCCGAATGAAAACAGACCTCTCCGCACTTCCGCCGGAGAGGACGCGCCGACTCTTGTTTCTCTCGGTGGGGCGACACTCCGTGAAGCCCTGACTTCTCCTCGTGAGACAGGTGCCTTGCAAACCGGAGCTGTGGAAACGCCGGATTGCTTGGATGTCTTGGTGTTTCCATTGTGCCTACTCGTTCGGGTTGTTCGCCGCAAGGTTGATCACGGCTCCACAGAGTGTCGCCCCACCGAACTGCAGGGGGTTGAAACTCGAATCTAACCAGTTGCAGCATTGATCCTTAATAGCTCTCCAGGGATCACCTGCCTTCGTGCTCCTCTCCTCAATCCGATGAAAAAGAAGCAGCCGTTCGGGTGTGTCCTCATTCAGATGCGCCCATCGCCGCGCTTCCCCGAATAGCTACGCGACCAATTGAAATACCGCCCTGCCAAGTTCGGTTCCATTCACCAGAATCACAATCGCATGTTCCCCAGGGTAAAGCGTTCGGATGCTGACCGGCTTGAAAGAATGTTTTTTCGAGAACTGTAACGTCTGGCCTTTCTCGATCGGTTTTGCCGCGAGTTTAAACACTTTCCGCCCAGTCACACCTCTTGCCAATCTGTAATCGACTGCGTAGTCAATCGACAATCGTTCCCCGGCACTACCGGTTAACGAAAACTGAAACGATTGATCTTCGCCCACTTGAACCCGCTTCTTCATGAGTTTGAGATCGGAAAGCCGCGCCTGGGTTCCTTTCGAGAATCCGAGCGCTTCGAGCGCACCTGGATGCCCATTCTTAATCAAGTGACGCAGGCCTCTCTTTGCGATCCATTCCGCATGCGGGAATCCTTCTTTGATCCATTCAGAAGCGATTCGAACCGCAACTTCCGGATGATCCTTTGCGATATCGCCCAGATGATTGGCCACCGACGTTCGCACATACTCGGAAGAATCTTTTCGCAAAGCTTGAAGCAACGGAATATTCGGGGCCGGATCTTCCACCAAGTGTTGAAGACGCTCTCCCCAAGGCAGACGAGGACGAGTCCCCTCCGAGATCCACCGGCGAACGTGAGGGCTCGGATGCTCCAAGTTTCTCCTCAGGAACGCGCGCGTTCTTTCAGGGTGTTTGACCAGATAGGGGCGCACCGCAAATTCACACGAACCTCGTTTTGTGATCTCAACCATGGCTGCGAGGGATTCGTCAGGGAATTCGAGTCCGAAAATCTGAATAAAATGACTATGCAACCAAGAATAAAAGACCACGTCGCCCCAGCCCGCTTCGCTGTTGAATTCGGGAGGCAATGTCTTGAGCGTGAACCGTAATGCCTCCAAATAGTCCTTCGGCAAGTAACGCCGCCACACGCGCGTCAAGTGATCAATGCGACCTTTCAGTTCCAGCGCTTCGAGACCTCGCCGTGCCTCAAGAGCAAATGCCACGGAATCAAACTTTGGCCACGCCTTTTGGGTCTGCCGCGCGACAACTTGAATCATTTCTTCGTTTATCTTGTTTTTAAACGGTTCGGGCATGATGGAGATTCTGCCAAGCAATCGAACAAAAGCAAACAGGCTCCAAGATTAACGAAATCTACAGGATTCGAGTTTCAGCCCTCTGCGGTCCGGTAGGGCGACACTCCGTGGAGCTCTAATCATCCTTGCGGCGAAAAATCCGAACGAGTAGGCACAATGGGAACACCGAGACATCCAAGCAATCCGGCGTTTCCACAGCTCCGATTTGCAAGGTAGCCGTACCACAAGGAAAAATCAGGGCTCTACGGAGTGTCGCCCCACCGAGAGAAGCAAGATTCGGCGAGTCGTACCAGGCGGAACTGCGGAGGGTGGGCCTGGCCTCCTTCGGCGACGCACCCAAACCAAATTTGATCCAGCAAATCGAGTAAATCCCAGCTGAAAAACAACTTCGACCATTGCACAAAACAACGGCTACTTCGAGCTCGGCCCAAAATCCAATACACACCGAAATCCAACCCACGCGCTTCTCCGGCTCGAAAGGTCAGCCGCACGAAACGAGGACATTAGCTTTTCACCGGCATGGTTGAACCAGGAAGCCCCGCGTTGTGCTCTCTGCCTCGGATTGACTGAGTATAAATTGTCACACCATTCCCAAACATTGCCTCCGACGTCGAACAATCCATATTGATTCGTGGCGAAACTTCCAACCGGCGACGTTTTCGGAAACGCGTCCCGGTAGCCTTCGATGGTTGAGGAGTTGAGCGGCCAATTGCCGTCACGCGCTTCGTCCCCGGCATAATTTCCAGCGCCGGCGGGTGGCGGCCATTGTTGGCCCCAAGGGTACACGCTTCCGCCCGCGGCTCGCCGCCACTCTTCGTCGCTCGGAAGCCTGTATCGTTGACCACTTTCAAGACGACCCGCTTTCCGTTCTTCGCCGGTCAGCCACTCACAGAACGCCACAGCGTCCTCGCCGTTGACACCAACAACGGGGTCATTCTGCGATTGCGCGAACCCAGGATTCTTCCAACTGTAGCCCGCCAATTCTACCAACTGATCTCCTTTGACCACATACATCTGATCCCCGGTGTCATGGCCAACGGCCTGTTCAAACGCCTTGTAATCCATCACTCTTGTCTCCCAAATGCCGAACAAGACGCCTGTTCCCTCGACCGGAACGAAAACCATCCCGAGGCTGTTCGTCCAGGAACCGCCTCCACGATCAGCCATTTCAAAGGTTTTTTCCCGGAGCCATCCTTTTCGCTCCAATTTCGCAAAAATCGCTCGAATTCTGGAATCGTCAATTTGATCCTTGAAAAACTCCCACACTTTGCGGCCGGCATCCCACCCCTCCGGAGCCCGTTCCAGTTCCAATGCCACGATCGCCCTCAGCAGCCAAACGCTCTTTTGCTGTGGAAACTCTTTTAGAAACCCGCCGCTTTTCTGAAGGAATTCTTCGAGGAATTTCTTTCGGTTCTCCGGATTCCCCGCGTGACCAATGTCGGCAATAATCAATCGCAGCATATCCCGCCTGATGCGCAGGATTTTGGTCTGAACCGAGTCATCGATTCGCTCGCCCGCATCCACTTGCGATTGTAATCCGGACTTCTGATCCGTTGCTCCCGTTCCATCGTTCGCTTCCGTCAGCAAATGAATCCATTCTTCGATGGAATACTTTTCTTCGGGCTGTCCTTTAAATGAATTCGTTCGTGGGTTTGTTGATTCGTTCTCACCCTCAACCTTAGGTTTCCCGGATGACGGGCGGTTGAAATCCGGCGAACTGACCTCACCACTTTCAGAAACTCGGAAAATTCTTGTCTGTCCCGAGGTAACCGCAACATCGCCGGTTGATTTATATGTGAGGAACCAGGACCATTCACTCTCGCTTTCGGGCAAAGCACCGTTCGGGTTCAATTCCGTCGCCTCGAACCGGTCTGCAGCCCGCCATTCCACGGATACCAGTGCGAACTTCAGCCTTTCAGCATCGTCAAACCCCGCCTCGACCAACTGGATTGCGCCCGAGGCCTTCCGTAACGACATCGGAATGCGGACCTCGGAGTTTGGTTTTACAGAATCGGCTCCACCGACTGCGGCGCGCACTATCGCGGAAGTTCTTGGAGCAGATACTTGCGCCGCCGGGGCAGAACCGCACTTTGCAGCCAAAACGATCGTGAACAAAACAAGCAGTGCCTTCATTCGATTGGCATGATCATTTCCGAAGTTGAGTTCTTTTCCATGGCACAATCAGAAGCACAGAGCATACCATCGAACGATTAACAGAAATGTTCGGCAATCTATATTATCGAGGCTGCCGATTAGAAAGTCCTTTCAGATATTCGTCGTAGGCGCTCTGAATCTCGGGAACTTCCGGCGTGCCGCGGTGGATCCAGATCCGGTAACGGCACGATACTGATTTGCCGGCAGGGATAGTCTCAGCCTTGACGCCCGGCCAGCCAACTGCGAGCACGCCGTAGTGCCGAGTCATCCAAGTCGGTGGATAGTCAGGATGATCGGAACTTACGAATACCGCCGCGCCACTCATTCGGTTCGAATCTCCACTAAAATCTCCCGAGAAATCAGCCCACGGAAGTTTGGTCATCTACCAGTCGTCGTTTGTCAGGCCTGTTGGGGTTGTGATCAACGTGCGAGAGCGCGATCCAAACCGAAAGGTCAATCCCCCATAGCTTTTGTCCTCAGCGCCTCGGAGCTTGACCGGTAGCCTCGCCGGAGTCCACGTGAGTTTGATATCAATGGAACGACTTCCTCCAGAAACCGGATGAACTTCAATCCGCAACTCCTCCCCCATAACCATCTCGTCACCTGCGAACCAGCCGTTCTCCATACTGATCACCGCTTCCTGAGCCGGAACAGATTTGCGTTTTCCTTTGGATGCCGCTCGGCCCGGTTCGCGCCTCAACAATCGATTCGCGTAAAAAATCCCCGAACTACGCACCACCGGCCCGAGTGCGGCCAAGGCGATGGCTTTCAGCGATGTAGTTTTACCAAGGCCCGTTTTCCGGCTCGTATTCGTAAAATGACATCGTCAGCCCGTTGTTGGACCGGGTCTGCATGAACATCGGGATGTCGCGTCCGCGATCCGGCTGACTGATTATCTTGCGAAAGCTTTTTAATGGTTTCGTGAAAGTGGTTTCCAACAAATAATTGATCGTCATCGCCCAGTCATCTCGCGGGCCGCCGGTGAAATGCTGCCAATCCTTACCGGCAGGGGAGAGTGCAAAAACCCAGCCTTCGTTCCCATTCAATTGCTGGACGAGTGTATCATGCCTTAAATAACTGGCGGAAGGGGTGGGATTCGAACCCACGCATGAGTTGCCCCATGGTCTGATTTCGAGTCAGGTGCCTTCAACCACTCAGCCACCCTTCCGTGCTCGTTTTACCAACAGCTTACAACTGAAAATGAAACCGCAATTTGGCTTTTTGATACTGTGATTGGATACTGTTCGCGTGAAAAGGGGAGATTCGAAAAGCGAACAGGTTCCGGAGAGCAGCCGAACCGGTGATCAGAAGTCAACTGATCGCCTCCGGTAGCCAACGCAGTTCTCAAACTTGGTCCAATACGTTCCATTCGGCATATACTATGCGCGGTTCAGGATCAAAGGCAAGCTGATCTGTAAATCGCTGAAAACGACCCGGATCTCTGTCGCTGAGCTGCGACTTTCGAATTTCGAAAAGCTCGAGCGGCAACGAGCGGAGAGTGCTTCGATTGACGGATCGAATAACTTAGGCGAAATGTCGTTCGGAGACGAGCTATCAATTGTCAGAAACCGCCTTCACAGAATCCCAGTAATACCGCGACTCTTTGGTCATCCACCCGCCATAGGGTTTCGCCTTGTTCATGAAAACTCCAATCTTCGGCACCGGGAGTGGCTCAATCTGCATTTGAAGCATATTCAAAATCAGCGTCACGCTTTTAGAAGCGTAGAAGTCAGGGTTGATCGGTATTTGTTGGATCACTGTCCCCAGTTCTCCGCTCCAAGGGGAAGATCGTTCAGATCAGCGCGAGCTTCGCGCCAGCTGGGGTAATGCGCTCCAAGGATTTCGATGAAACGCTCGCTGTGCGTAGGTTCCAGCAGATGAACCATTTCGTGGACGATGACGTATTCGAGAAGATCTTTCGGCTTCTTCACCAACTCAGTGTTGAGACGGATATGTCCTTGCCTATGGTTGCAGCTTCCCCACTTGGTTTTCATCCGTTGCAGAAAATAGGCGGCAACTTTCACTTTCAGCTTCGGCTCCCATTTCTTGATGAGAGGCGGCACGGCTTCGTGGAGCAGAGACTTGTGCCATTCGTGAATGATCGCGGCGCGCTTCGCGCTATCGCTGCCGGGGCGCACGGTGAGGGTGATGCGCTTGTGGTCGAGCGCAACTGAGGGCTTCGCGTCGCGGAAGACGACGGAGAGCAGGTGCCGCCGGCCCCAAAGGTAGTGGCTCTCGCGCTCAAGAAACCGTCGGGGTGTTTCACGGGCCTGGCTCCTGAGCTGCGCCTGCTGGCGTCGAATCCAGCCGAGCCGGGAGATGGCATAGGCGCGGGCAACTTCCAGACGGGTCGAGCTTGGGGCAGTCAAGGTGACGCGCCCATCGGGCGGGTGAACCGAGAGATGGACATTCTTGATCTCCTTCTTCGTCACCCGAATCGAGAGCTCACCGAGCTGGATGGTATGGGTCATCTGTAGCCGGGTTGGTGTTTGATAATTTCGAAGATGGCAAGTGTCGCCTGCCGGTCTCGCGACATAATCGGAAAAAGCGCGTTCAACACCTGTTTCTCACGGGTCTCGTCGCCCTTCCAGCTCGCGGGAGATGGCGTTGTGGTTCGGCTCGAAAGAAGTGACGATCCCGCAGAACTGGCCGAAGCCGGTGTTCTGGAATAGCCGGTAATAGTGGCAGGCGTCGTAAATGCTCGCGGCCACGAGAATGGCCGTGC
>JAQBVM010000300.1 GCA_027623095.1 Verrucomicrobiota bacterium | reverse complement strand
ATTTTGGCCGCGCGGCCACCGAAATTTTCGCAATTTTCGCCTTACACACGCTCACAGAAGCAACACTGAGAACCGACAATCTCCGCCATTCTCTCCGCGATGATCGCATGCACTTTGCTGGTGGGATGGACCAAATCCCAGAACAGATAATCCTTCCCGGGACCGTCGAAGGTCTTGTCAGTTAAAAGAGAATCTTGCTGCGCGCTCATGGTGGTGTTCGTGATACCGAAACGTTCCGGATTCGCTAGAAGCTCGTTCAGCAAACCAGTCACATCGAACACCTTGAGCGTGAGATCCCCGTGCTGCTCGGCGACGATGTCGCGCATTGATCGCAAGGATGTGTTAAACGAAATGACTTGCGCGCGGATCACTTCCCGAAACTCCGACGGGAAGAACGCGCTTCCAGGCACTTGGCTGTAGTCCACCGCGTTCGGTACGATAATCGTGCGCGCTCCTTTCGAATACAAGATCTCAACGCAGTTGGACAGATTGTTCACTGCCGTTGATACGGTGTTTTCCCAGGCCGCCAGGTCAAGGCCGTTCACCAATCCATTGAGGAAATCGTTGCCGCCAGCCCACACAATGTACAACGCATCAGTGGAATTTTCGGGCGCAGAGAATCCCTGAGCCTGTGCCAACGTTTTCTCGGTGGTCGATGTGCTAACCGCCAGGTTATGGCTTTGCTCATAACGGATCCCCAAATACTCCGAGAAATACTCGATCCAAAGGGGACCGTTCGAAAATCGGTTTTCGAAATAAAGCGTCGCATTGGCGGGTCGATTTCCCGTGTCTGTGAGGCTGTCTCCAAATGCATAGACCGCTGTGAAGGCAAAGGAGGACGCGCAATGACAAAGCAGCCACAGAAGCAGGCACACACGCCCAATAAAGCACCGGAGAGAGTCACAGCTCTCAATGAACCGGCTGACCAATCCGGTAGGCAGGCGTTGCCGCGCCACCCTGATATGAGTGCTGTGCGGCAGCACAGCCCCACCGTTGGTTTCATCGTCCATCAATCGCCACTTCTTCCGGGACACCATTTCAGACCCGCCATCGGAGTTTTCAGATATGCCAAGGCGCCCGCATTGGTTGGTTAATATATGCGTTCGCCGCGTCGTCATTCACAAAACGTTGCTTCACCGAGTCGAACTGAAGCCGCCTTCCCATACGCACAGCGATCTTGCAAAGATTGACCAACGTGCAGGATCGGTGTCCATTCTGTTCATTGAGCGCGAACTTCTTTCGAGTCTTCACTGCGGTGATAAAATCGGTGACCTGCGGTTCCGGCTCTTTCGCCTCGGCAAGTTTCTTCTCGAAGTTTGGAACATCGGATTTCAATCCTTTGAATAATTTGCCTTCCGGCCCCTCTATGAAAGCGGCTTCCGTGTCTTTGTTCTCGCCGTCCAGGATGATCTCGCAGCCATCGGCGTATTTCATCCGGATGCGGCGCCAGGTTCCAGCCGCATCCAGGTCTTGAACCGGCGCATCCGCTTCAATTTCGACGGGACTTTCCTCGTCCTTGTTAAGAATATACTGGACCGGGTCGAGGTAATGCTGGCCCATATCGCCGAGGCCGCCGCCGTCGTAATCCCAATACCCGCGAAAGGTTCCATGCACACGATGGGGGTGATACGGTTTAAACGGCGCGGGTCCCAGCCAGAAATCGTAATCCAATTCCGGCGGGACCGGTTCGGGAACCAGATCGGTTTTTCCGACCCAATAGAACTTCCAGTCGAATCCGGTAGAGGCGTTCAGCGTCACCTTCAACGGCCATCCAAACAATCCATTCTCGACCGCTTTCTTGATCGGTCTCACTTGCGTTCCCATCCCGTAAAACCCACCCTCAAACCGGAACCATGTGTTAAGCCGAAAAATCCGCCCATGTTTTGCAATCGCGGCAACTACCTTTTCCCCTTCCCCGATCGTCCGCGTCATTGGCTTTTCGCACCAGATATCTTTTCCCGCTTCGGCCGCTGCCACAGAAATCAGCCCGTGCCAATGCGGAGGCGTGGGAATATGAACGATATCGATATCCTTTCGCGCCAGCACTTCCCGAAAATCTTTGTATCCCTTGACTCCTTCGCCACCCAATTGAACCGCCGCCTTCAAATGCTCCGAATCCACATCGCACACCGCCAGGAGCCGGCTCTGTGTATTGAGCGATTTCACATGGCCTTTGCCCATTCCCCCCACTCCGATGACCGCCCGAGTCAGTTGTTCGCTCGGCGGAGTTCCGCCCGCGCCACCCAGAATATGTCGGGGAACAATACTGAACGTGGGAACGGTTAAGAGGGCGCCTTTCAGAAATGTCCGGCGTGTGAATAGAATTTTATTATTCATAGGTAAAGGGACTATTGAATGGAATTGATCGGACGAGGAAATAGCTGGCCTGAGGTTTGCCTGCCCGGTTTTACTGGCCACTCGGTTTGATCAGTTGAAAAAAACCAGTGTCTTTTCCGGGGAGGGCGGATGTGCCGAAACGAACCATCCTGCGAATTCCCACTTGAAGAGGGGTGATTCCAGGGTCGGTCCAAGGTCCGATCACCGACGAGCCAGCGCGCAAGGCATATCCAGTGTCCGGAAGAGTCCAGCTTATGAGGTACGCCGAATCGGGCGAGACTGTGAAGATCCCACCCGGATCCTGAGCGCGCGCTGCCCAAGACGACGGATCCAATTCCAAAGACCGGAAGTCTTCATTCACCACGCTCGTATTTCCGCGCTTTATCTGAATTCGCGATATCGTCGCCGACTGTCCAATGCGATTTTCAGCATTGGGTTGAACTCCAAAAAGCGCCGTCACACCGCCCGTGACAGGTTCATAGAATGGGGCATCTTCGTCCGGAATCGTAAGGTCCAATTTCGAATTATCCGGTGCTGTGATTGTGACATCCGTGCTGTTGTGAAAGGTCACACTCCAAGTTCCGACCATTGACGCGGTAAAAATCTCTCCAAGTACGCCCACCGGTCCGTCAGCCGGATTTGTCCTATAGAGCATCGCGTTCTGAGAAGCCTCATTCACCTTGTGAAGAAAACGGCCCCGGGCCATCACGACGTCGTCGTCCGTGCCGTTTGCTCCATCCGGTCCCGCTGTGTTGACATACTGAAACTCAACCATAATCACGTTCGGATCATTCCAATCCGGACTTACCGCGCCTCCAGAGTCTGGCACAAGCATGATATGCCCCTGAAATCCAGCGTATTGCTCCTTGTTTGGGAAATCCGCCCATGTTACGGAATAGGTAATCGGATCGGGGGAGAAGACCCACCATAGAAGGTTCCCATAGTCTGCCGAGGGAACGTAGTAAATATTTTGGCGTTGGTAAGCCTGGCCGGGAGCGCTCGCAAAAAGTCTGAGTCCGGGCACCGAGCTTCTTTCAAGCGAAATCGTTGGCGCTGCCAATCCTCCGGCTTTCTTCACAAAGGAGAGATTGTCGAGATTGTAGGCAACAGGGCCCTGAAAGCCACCGCTCCCTAGCTGTACGATCACTCCATTCAACATGCCCTCCGTGGGAGGAATATTAAAAGTAATGCGAGTCCAGTCGGTGCTGGTTAGGTTCACGCCCCCGAGCGGTGTTCCGTTGCTCGGACGTTTGATTTCAAAATAACCGTAGTTGTTGCCGGCCGTTAATGTGGAGCTCGGGTCCACTCGCACATCCACTGATACAGACAAATAATCCGCCCCAACCACAGGAGTCTCGAACGTGTAGGCGACAACCATTTGCTCCCAACCGTCTGCCGCCGGTGTGAAGTAATCCGCCGAAACCTTGAGCGATCCGGAAGCATTTGAGCCCTCCGTGTCGAGCGAATCATCGAAGGCTACCTCTGGATTCGTTCCCCAAGTCGCCGCCCAGCCGTCAGCGCTATCATTGAATGAACCGACAACAAGGGACTGGGCATTCGTTAATTGTGCACAGCAAAGCGCAGCCGCCACGGTTGTCATTGAAACATAGTGTCGCATACAGATTCTTATAGTGGTTTCGCGGAAAGTTTTCAGATGCAGGCCTTCTCCTACACCTGAATGCCCAGTCTCGCAAGCTATCGCGGCTTGGATCTTAGTTCCAGATGCGCCGAGAGCGCATTTGAACGGGGCCGAACCCACTCTCGGCAGTTCCGCCTGGTGGGACGAGCCTCCGCGCTCCTCTCCTCAATTCGAAGAAGAAGAAGCGGTTCGGGCATGTCCTCATCCAAATGCGCCCAGTTTCCATTTCCGATTGGAAATCGGATTGCATTTCTTCGGCGCAACACGATACTCTCGCGAAGTTTCCCACGGCGTTAACCCGGAATGCGACTTGAATGCAGCGAGTGCTCATCATTCGGGGCTTTGAGACCGTGGAAGGAATCCTAACAACAAAACATCTCTTGAAATGATGAAAAACTGGCTACTCAATCCCAATAAACTCGGTCTCGCCCTCACCGGAAGTCTATTCCTTCTCTCTTCAGCAGTTTCCTCCTACGCCGCGGATGCGTCCGGGATTTGGAAGTGGACTATCACCACTCAAAATGGAGATACAATCGATTCCACGCTTGAACTGAAACAGACCGGCGAAACTCTGACGGGCATGTACAAAGGTTCAAGAGGCGGTGAAAGCAAGATCGAGAACGGCAAGATTTCAAGCAACGAGGTTTCATTCAAAGTTAAACGAGAGTTCCAGGAAAACAGCTTCACGATTGTCTATAAGGGAAAGCTTGAGGGCGACCGCATCGATGGCTCCATTAGCGTCGAAGACCGAGATCGCACATTCGAATGGCACGCCAAACGGGAAACTGCCGCACCGAACTTGACTGGTGAATGGAACTGGAGCGTTGAAACTCAGAATGGCGAAACATTCGAAGCCAAGCTCACTCTTAAATCTCAGGGAGCCACTCTTACTGGCAAATTGGTTGGGGACGGATGGGAAATCGAAATTCAAGACGGCCAGACAAAGGGCAACAGTGTCTCGTTCACCACGAAAAGGGAAACCGATGATGGCCGAACGATCACCTACAAATCCGAAGGCACGGTTAACGGCGGCGCCATCGCAGGGACAGTCAAGTTCAAAGGGGATGACGGCGAAGATCGATCCCTGAAATGGAAAGCCCGTCGCTGATTTTTCTTGAGCGGTTGCTACTCGGTTTCCGGCGCGTTAATTAAGTTATGGAATTGCTCACACACCCTTTTTCGTTGGGCCTCGGCGCAGGCATTCTTCTGGCTGCTGCGGTTTGGATTAACGGAATCCTCAAACGCCGCGGCCTCGCGAAGGAGGTCAAGTCCCTCAGGGAGCATCTCCACACGCAAATGGGAATCACCGCACGCGGAAACGAAAGCACCAAGAAGGATCTCGAGGATTTGCGCAAACAGTGCGAAAATCTGCGGGTTACGAATGCCACGCTAAAACAGAAGCCTGGACGAGCTGAATTGGCCACGCTCGCACTTTATGACAAAGCGCTTCACATCATGCAGGCAAAAGCGCCTGGTTTCGCGCCTGCATGGGAAAACATCTTGAAGGATGCCGAAGCGGAGATTCAAAAGATCGAAACGGGTTTGCTTCCCATGATACGCAACGTGTTTCGTCCCTCCTTGTCGAAGGCCGCAAGAAACGCTCAGCCTTTAAACTCCCAGAGCGATTTTGCCGAGACCGATCAGTCCGAAAACGTCTCAGTCGAATCCAATCGCCCTGCCTCGTCCTAACCAATCAATACGGCCAGGAGGACCTTCAGCGAGCTTTTCCAAAAAACGTAGTTATCGCACTGCTTCCGCCGAGTTCCCTTTCGGCGATAACGTTGAACCATTCCACGATGAACCACTCATCGTGAAGGTTTCCGTGGAAGGCACCGATCCGGCATGACTCTGCAGATACTCCACCAACTTAACCGGGCATTGCAGCGTGACCGTGTTCCCCTCCACCGACACAAGCTGCTCATCTCTCAGTTTTGCCAGCGTGCGAGAAAATGTTTCGCTTGTCGTGCCCAGCTCGGATGCCAGAAGACGCTTGGTCATCGGGAGATGGATGCTCTGCGGTTTGTAACTATTCGGCTGAGGACAGTGCTGTATTAACCAAGTCGCTAGCCGGGTTTTTATGTCCTTGAGCGTCAAGTCATCCAATAGCCCGATCAGACTGCGAACATGCTCGCTCACCGACCGCAGCAAACGAAGCGACAGTTCGGGATGACGCTTGAGCAGTCCGTCAAATTCGGACTTGGGGAACAGAAGCACTGTAGTCAACTCCGTCGCACAGGCATCCGCCGAATGTCCAATGTCCGAGAACAGAGCGTCTTCCGCAAACGACTCAAACGGTCTGCAAATGTTAATGACCTGCTCTTTTCCCATAAAGTTTACCCGGTAAACTTTCACCGAGCCTTTGATCACGATGTAGAACCCGTGGACAACGCCGCCTTCGAAGAAAAGGTATTCTCCTTTCGATAGTGTCTTGGCGACGGCAATGCGCGCAACCTGAACTAGTTCTCCAACTTCGAGCCCACAAAACAGCGGGCTCTTCGGCAATAAATTCAGAATAGTGGATCGGTGAGTTTCCGCACTAGGGCGTCTTAGAGTGGCATTCATATTCTGATACGGAAACAGGCGCTATTCGATTGCGGTCTGTTCTTCTGTCGCGTCACTTCGAGCCGGGCCGGTGCAACCTGCTTCCGGTTTGAACCATGCCTATCCGGTTCACACACCAAGTCCAGTCGCGACCGCCACCGGCGGTGCTCGATGGGCCAGCCAAGTCACATCCGGTGGTGGTTTAGTGTGTCAACCGGATAGGCATGGTTTGAACTTATGAACATAGGCCGGTGCCATCTTTCCAAATTTTGACTTTATCGCTTCCTATTTTGTCACCCAAAGAGTCTCAAACCTGCTTAGAACAGATCAAACGCATAAGAAAATGAGGAGGCTTGACAGCCTCGAACAGCGCTCCCACGGTGTCAGTATGACCTCGCCCACCGTTCATTCGCCGCCGGATTCGATCTTCACGAAAGGGACTTCGCGCCGTTCAGCGTTAAAGGTCTTCGCCGCAGCGGCAGCCATACTCCAATCGAAGTCACACGACGGCCAAGAGTCACCGGCTCCGATTTGGAAAACCTCGGTCGGCCTAAACGGGTTTGAATCCTCATCGCGCAAGTACAAGAAGAGTTTCCCAATCTGGGACATTCTCGACTCCGTATCCAGGCTCGGATTCAACGGAGTTGAGTTGGTTGCCAACTGGCCTGCGGGTCCCTATCCAAAACCTGATCAATCAGACCGGATACGCGCCTTGCGACGTTTTTACGACGCATTTGGCCTACGGATCTTTTCACTGCAGTTTACGGCAGCCAACGCGTTCGCGCCGGAATCCGGGAAACGGCGAGATTGGGTCGCGGAGTTTCGCGAGACGGCTCGGTTCGCAAAACTCGCCGGATGCGAATGCATTGGAATGTGGCCCGGCGGCGGCCTGAGAGGCCAAACAATTGACCAGGCGATCGACGTTCTCTCTGAGTCGTTCCGTGAGGCGGGAAAGATCGCCGCGGACCTAGGACTTCTGGCGGCTTTCGAAATCGAACCTCCGTTCGTTTTCAATACAGAGGATCATCTTCGGCGAATCCTAAGCCAAGTGAATCATCCCTCCCTGAAAACCATATATGATCCCAGTCATTTCGATTTGATGAACGGTTCGTCCGGAAAACCTCATGAGATGCTCAGTCGAATCGGGGTCGAAAATATCGGATACATTCACCTCACGGACACGGATGGAACCTTGCGCGATGGAGGCACGTCAAAGCACCTCCCATGCGGCGACGGCCACGCCCAAATCGCCGTTTCACTCGAAACGCTGAAGAAAGGCGGTTTTCGCGGCTGGGTGAACATCGATGCCTGGGAGATTCCGGATCCCTACGACGCATGCGCCAAGGGAAAACGAGCGATCGATTATGCGATGAAGTGACGGATTTACGAACACTTTACGAACGCGATAGGGAATCCTATTTCTTCTTCTCAAGCGGATGACGGTAGCGCCGTTTAAATCGGTTGCATGAGGAAAACGATGTTTTCCCATCGTCGTTTTCCCATACTTCTTCAAACCGGGCATCACGCGGCTCACCGCGAAGGGGTTGCTCCTTGAGGATGTTTCCCTCCTCATCGCAATCAAGCGCCACGAAACGCGGCTTTTGACTAAGATTGAGCCGATTTGACAGGATAATCAGAATCTTTCGTTTCATTAAATATTCACGTTACTGCCCAGCGCGGCGAAGCCACAACCAAAATACTGAGGAAGTCCTTTGAAGGAGAGAGAACCGCGAAATACGCGAAATACGCGGAAAAGGGGGGGGCGGAGGACGGGTCCCGGCTACCTCCCGTCTCTTGATTGGCTCGGAACCCCTGATTTAGCGATGTGACTCTACACTGACCGGGATCCCCTTCAAGACCGCTTCGAAGTTCGCCGCCATTGATAACCCGAGAGAAATTAGCAAAGAGAATCCTTCCGCGTATTTCGCGTATTTCGCGGTTATCAAGAAACAAACAGCATTACGCATTCAAGCTTCCGGCGCAGCCACTCCGCATTTCAGGAAAAGACTCTGCCGGGTGGAACACGTTTTCCCTGGGGGAGGCAAAACCTCGAACAACCTTCGACGCCAGAACCCGGACGTTCGCGGCGCCGATGATTGGTCTGTGTTCACGATCCTGAATGCCAAAGCGATCGAGGCGGAACGGCGGAAAGATCCTCAGATGCGCAAGGAAGAGGACGATGCGCGGGCTAGTCTTGCCGGTGCTCGGCGGTGACACCAGTTTTCGATTCCGAAAGCATCTGCATCTCCACCTCCCGGAGGGAGACATGGGAATAGCCCGGCAGTTCACTGCCGGGTTCGAATTGGCGATTGCGCAAGTCCCGCAGGGACGGCTGAATC
>JAQBVM010000299.1 GCA_027623095.1 Verrucomicrobiota bacterium | reverse complement strand
ATTGGGTAACACCCCTTTTGGCGCAACGATCTCCTCTCCTGGGTAACAGTTAGTTTTGGCGCGCGGCGGGTCCTCAGGGATCGGATTCTTGAAAGGAATATCTGCGACAAGCATTGGTCCATCCCGTCCTTTTGAGTGCCGAACGACCTTCAGATGGAGTTCGTCCCCGTACAATTTCATCTCACCCTCGAACCAAAGAAAAGCGTCCACGTGTGAACCCTGCGTTTCAATTCACATCTTCTCACCCGTTGCTTCGTTGTCGACATTGCAAACGATGAACACTGATTCTCGCCGAATCAGATCTCTTGTACTCACGAGACCCGGAGGGTGATACCATGTAAAGCCGATCACGAGTCGCGGTTGCACCGAGATGCGAGTTCAGGGATTCGACGAGCGAGCGCC
The DNA here is from genome assembly GCA_027623095.1 of Verrucomicrobiota bacterium. Taxonomy (GTDB): domain Bacteria; phylum Verrucomicrobiota; class Verrucomicrobiia; order Limisphaerales; family SIBE01; genus JAIPJX01. The sequence goes on along the minus strand of JAQBVM010000299.1, from coordinate 8,463 downwards.
CTGCTTCGGTATGGGCGGAATCGTCAAGGCCCGAATCAACCCGGACGGAAAAGACCGCCGCGCGCGGCGAAATGATCGTGCGCGGACTGTTCGACTTCGAGCACGTTGGCATGCAGCACCCGAACAATGGCGAGCAGAACAAACGCGGAACCCGGCTCGGTTGCGATCATGCTCACAAGCTGTTTGAGGGGATCAAAGTGGACTTGAAACCGGAATTTCCGGTTCTGCCCACGCCGCGCCGCTTCGATTCATGTCGAGGGCATCTTCGAGGACAATCAGCATACCCTCCGCGGCGACATTGTCCACGAACACGCGGATCTGCCGGGTTACGAATCTCAAATCTCAAATCGTCCTCCTGCGCGCTCTGCCTATGCGGTCGGAACAATTGGGGCTTTCGGGAAAATGCAGCATCGTCGAAGTCGAACTGCGTTCACCTTCGAATCTCAGATCTCAAATTTCAAATTGCGCTGAGCGGCCTATGATGATCCTGGTGACCTACGACGTTTCCACAGTGGAAAAGGCCGGCGCTCGCCGCCTGCATCGTGTGGCGCAAGCCTGGGAAGATTATGGAGTGCGCGTCCAGAAATCGGTCTTCGAGTGCCAGGTGGGTCAGAAAGAGTGAGTGCAGCTCCGGCGTCGGTTGCTCGAGGAGATCAAGGAGAGTGAAGACTCCCTGCGGTTTTACTCTCTCGACGCCCCGGATGAAAGCCCGGGGCGCGGATTGAAACGGAGGGTTCCCAAGGGTTTGACCCTAGAAAAAGCAGGGCAACCGCAGAGAACGCAGAGAGAAACAACAACTTGAGAAAACAAGGATCTTCACACGCCGGGTGAAAACTGATTTCTCCGCAAGCTACCTTCTTTTCGGTAAACCAACTGCCGTTGTTATGTTACTTCTTTCGTTTCTTTCGGCTAAACCGGCGTTGTAAGGATCGAGTCTCGCTGAGTGTTAGAGTTTCCGTTGAATCGCAGCGCGATAAAGACGCAGTTGGCCGTGGAGATAGCGTCCATTCAATGACTCAACAGCTCCGGAAAGATTCGCGAAGCCATGTTTTTCAAACGCGGTCGCGATCTCTTCTTGCGCTGTGGCGTCGAGCAGCGCATCGATTTTCAGCAATTCGCCAGCTTCGACGGCCACAGCCAGATGGCCGTATATGGTATTCGTGGTCAGGACACGATCGGCGGCAATTTGATCCACGGTCAGTCCGGAACGAAAAAGCCTGAGTGATTCTGAAATCGTGCCCGTGATTCGAGCCTCCCGCGGTTTGGCGGGCGCTGCAAATGAGTCGTCGGCGAAGATTTGACGCGGATGAGTTCGGAGAAACTCGCGGATCGCGTTCAAGAATGCCTCACCGAATTCGACTTGTTTCTTCTGTCCCACTCCACTGATGCGCACGAATTCGGCGTCGCTCCCCGGATAGTCAAGCGCCATCTGGCGCAAGGCGACGTCTGAGAAAATGATATAGGGCGGCACACCCCTTTCGACAGCCAGTTGTTTTCGAAGCTTGCGAAGCTCCTCGAACAATGTTTCGTCACAGGCGATTTCGCCGACCTTTCTCTGCGCCGGTGTGGGGACCGCCATCGAGCGGGTGAGCGTGATTTTCTGGCGCGCCTTCAGTGCGGCCAGGCCCTCGGGAGTAAGGGCGACACTATTGAATCGTTCGGCGTCTTGCCGAAGAAAGCCGAGCCGCACAAGTTCGCGTCCGATCGCCGCCCACTCGGTTCGATTGTGCTCCGGTCCAATTCCATAAGTGGACAATTCGAAGTGGCGCCATTTTCGGATCTTTTCTGTGTCGGCGCCGGAGAGCACTTCCACCAAATGCTGGATGCCGACGCCGAAGCCGCTCTTTTCGCGGACGCGGTAAACGCAGGAGAGGAACTTCTGCGATGCAAGCGTGGCGTCCCAAGTGGCGCGTGGCGCGAGGCAATTGTCGCACGCTTCACAGTTCTCGGTGTTGAATTCCTCGCCAAAGTATCGAAGCAGAAACGCCCGGCGGCAGGTGGCGCTTTCCGCGTAGTGCACAATCTGCTCCAATTGCGCTCGCGCAATCTCCCGCTCTTTCGCGTCGGATTTTTCGTCGATAAACCGCCCGTATTTGACGCGGTCGCCAGGACTGAAAAGGAGCAGGCATTCGCTGGGCAGACCGTCGCGTCCCGCGCGTCCGGTTTCCTGGTAATACCCTTCGACATTTTTGGGGAGATCATAATGCACCACAAAGCGAACGTTTGGTTTGTTGATTCCCATGCCGAACGCGATCGTTGCGCAGACGACGCGGAATTCGTCGCGGAGAAACCGTTCCTGATTGTGGGAGCGGTCGTTAGGGCTCAAACCGGCATGATAGGGTGCGGCCGATATGCCATCTGTGCTGAGACGTTCCGAGAGCGCTTCCGCGGTTTTGCGTGCCTGGCAATAGACAATGCCGCTTTCCGACCGTTTCTCGCGGATGAACGCCAGCAACTGCGGGTAGGCGCCCGCTTTTGCCGCGACGCGGTATGTCAGATTGGGACGATTAAAGCTGGCAACGTAACATGAGGGCTCCCGCAAATGGAGCTGCTTCAGAATATCGCCGCGCACCCGCTCCGTAGCCGTCGCGGTCAGCGCCATCACTGGAACGTCCGGGAACTGAGTGCGCAAAGTTGAAAGCTGCCGGTATTCAGGGCGGAAATCGTGCCCCCATTCGCTGATGCAATGGGCTTCGTCAATGGCAAACAATCCGACCTTCCACTTGCGCACATCGTCGAGGAAACCATCCATCATGAGACGCTCCGGCGCGACGTAGAGCAGGCGAAACTCGCCGTTGTGCAGGCCGCGCAAGCGGGGCCGGGATTCTCCGGGAGCAAGCCCGGAATTCAAGAACGTCGCCGGAACACCGGCGGCTTGAAGCGCATCGACCTGATCCTTCATCAACGCAATGAGCGGAGAGATGACGACCGTCAAGCCGGGCCGAACGAGAGCGGGGAGTTGATAACAGAGCGATTTCCCTCCGCCTGTCGGCAGCAGTGCGAAGGCATCTTTGCCGGCAAGCGCATCGCGAATGATGGCCTCTTGGCACGGGCGAAAAGAGGAAAACCCAAAGTACTGTTTCAGCACCGCGTGTAATTGTGGGGTGTCACCTTGCACTACCCTTTTCTAACGGCAGGATTCAAAATTGTGAATCCAAAATTTGCGATTGCGTGTTTGTTTGCCGTATCGAATGAGGGCAGGCCTACTCTCCGCGGTTCCGCCTGGTACGACTCGCCGAATCTCGCTTCTCATAGCAGGGCTCCACGGAGTGTCGCCCCACCGGACCGCAGTGGGCTGAAACTCGAATCCTACCCGGTGCAGCATTTCTCCCCAATAGTTCTCCTGGAATCACCAGCCTCCGCGCTCCTCTCCTCGATCCGAAGCAGAAGAAGAAGCGGTTCAGGCGTGTTCTCATTCAGATGCGCCCGTGTTTGTTTGCGGTGGAAGAGCAAAACGCGTTTAATGTCCGGAATGAAAAACCTTCGTTCGGGTTCCCGGTTCCTCTGGATGCTCTTCCTGGCTTCGAACCTCGTTTTCCACACGCACTCAGCGCCGCAGGTAAATCTCGCGGCGTCGAAATTGTTGCCGCATGGAATGGGATTGGCGGCGTCCTATTCCCACGACAAGGAGGTAGCCGGACATCGTTCCGTTCTGTTCGCTGACGATTTTGAAAAAGACACTCTCGAACGATGGGATGAATCGCGGAATCCGGGGAGCCGGGTTCTTTCGTTTGTTTCACCGGAGGACACGGCGGCGCCCTTGGGAAAACGCGCGCTGAAAGTGACGGCTACACTTGGAGAAAACACCGGCGGCGGATTCACAAAATGGTTCGAATCTTCGGAGGCTGTCTTCGTCCGTTTCTACGTCAAGTTTGATGCGGGTTGTGATTATGTGCATCACTTCTGCACGTTGCGGGCGAACAAGAGCCTGAACGGCAAAGACCGGTGGAGCGGATTCGGAGGCGCCGGACTGAAGCCTGAGGGCGATGAACGATTCTCGACGGCGCTCGAACCGTGGGGAAACTGGGGGCGATTCCCGGCGCCGGGTCGCTGGAACTTCTACAGTTACTGGCATGAAATGAAAGCGAGCCCTGACGGGAAATACTGGGGAAACAGTTTTACTCCCGACGAACAGTTGAATATTCCCAAAGGGCAATGGATTTGCGCCGAACTGATGCTCAAGCACAATGCACCCGGAGCAACAGACGGCGAGCAAGCATTTTGGATCGATGGCCAGCTCAAAGGGCATTGGAAGGGGATAAGCTGGCGGAAGGCCGATGGATTGATGGCGAACGCCCTGACGCTGGAAAGCTATGTGACGGATCGCTGGACCAAGAACGGCACGAATATTGTCTATTTCGACAACGTGGTGATCGCGCGCGAGTATATCGGCCCGTCAGGGAATTGAGGAGCCGCGGCGGTTCTCCGCTCATTTTCTCGATAGAGCGGCAGAGACCTGCCGCGGTCGTCATTTCAGAAACTCGGGAAGATACGACTGCGGAGTGTTGGAAGTGTTGCTTTCCGAAGCCCGCCCCTGATTTCGCTGATTTTTCAAGGCAATGTATGATCCGGTCATGATTCGGTCCTCTTTTCCATCGCCGGCTTCCACGATGATTGCGGATTCATTGAGCAAATGTTTGTCCTTTGCGTTGACACTAAAACATCGCATTTGGCATAAACCGCAACCCACACATTTGTCCTCCTGCACTTTCGGTGCCAGGAAACCGCTGCCAGGAATTGGGACGCCGTTTTCATCGGATGAAGTGTGAACACGAATGAAGTCGATCGCGTGGTAACCCGCGGCGGAACATTCATCGACACAAAGCTGGCATGCTTCGCGCCCGGCAATGGGCAGGCAAGTTTGTTCGTTGACACGTGCCAGACCCATTCGAGCCACTTTTTTTTCCTCCATCGGCAGCGGGCGAATGGCTCCTGTCGGGCATACGTTTCCACAAGCGTTACAGCTTGGCTCGCAACCGGCCCAATCGGCTGCGACTTGCGGAGACCAAAACCCTTCGAGCCCCTGCTGAAAGCCCAGCGGTTGCAGAACGTTGTTTGGACACACCTTGAAGCATTCGCCGCAGCGGATGCACAGTTCCAGGAACTCTTTCTCAGGCACGCTGCCGGGCGGACGAATGGGGCGCCAGTGGTTCTTATCCAGATGTGCTCCGAAGGTTTTGGTCACAAGCGCTGCGGCCGCTCCACCCGCTATTCCGGCCATCAATCCAGCGCTGCTCGCCAGAAATCCACGGCGTCCCACGGGAGCTTCGGAAAACGAAGCGAGCCACTTGGTGTCCAATCTTGCGCTTGTGACCGCTCCCTTGAAACTGTCGCCCAATCGGAATTCGCGTGTGGGCGGATCGTTAAACGGTTTGAGGGCGATTGCGCTTGTGCGCTCGACAAACTTGATGGCGTGCGTCGGGCACACTCCGCCGCAAGTCTGGCAAAGTGTGCAGTCTGTGGTGCGGGTTGTGAAATCCGGCTTGATTGCGTCGAACGGACAAATCTCGACACATTTGTTGCAGTGAATGCACGAGTCCTCGACTTTCCGTTCGGTTGCTCGAAAGAGATTGCCGAGGGAAAAGACCGCGCCGCTCGGGCAGACGTATTTGCACCAGAATCGGGGTTGAAGGAATCCCAATGCAAGAACGCCCAAGAAAAGAACAATCGAAAAAATCTGAGCGCCGTTCAATGGCGGGACTTGATGCCAGCCTCGTGCCAGTCCGTCTTGGATGGGCGCCAAGGTGAACAACAACCCGCGGGTAATGACAGGAATCGCGGAGACCAATCCGGAAAGCAATACTCCCATCAACGCCGCGACGAGCACGCCTGCGAGGATGAAATACTTAAGATGAACCCACCAGCCGTTGCCGGTGACTCGAAATCGTTTCACGCGTTTTCCGATCGCCCAATCGAATAGGTCGATCAACGTTCCCAAAGGGCACACGTATCCGCAAAAACCGCGCGGAATTACCACACAAACCAAGAGGATGCACGCGGCTGCGGCAAGCGACCAAACCCACGACTTGGCCGCGATGAAAGTCGATAGGCTGACAAGTGGATCGATGATCAGGAAGAACTCGGCGGGAAACCGATCGTTGGAATCAAATTCATCCGCATAGTGAGTTGGCCATTCTCCCGGTTTGCTTGGTGACAGCGACCACGGTCCAACTCGAAAAGAGAGTTCCTCCCATGCTTTGGCGGAAAGGTTTGTTTGGGAAGTCAGCAAGACAGCATTGGATACGGTATTGATGACATTGAATGAACCGAGCTCCTTTCCATCCGATTCATCGGTGACGTAAAGGGAACCGATGGATTCTATTCCGGCAACCGGGGAGTCCCGTTCGAGTTGAATCCGATTCGCCGAAATATCCACATTCACGGGAATCCAACCGCGCCAGACTGGAGGAGGGGTCGCGCGGTACGGCCAGCAAACATAAAAGAACAGCCACAAGAACAAGAGGAAAAAACCGGATTGAACGGCGCGGCGAATTGGGGACGAAAGCCACGTTGGCCCCAGCCGTTTTAAGACTCGCCTCACAACTCCGATCTTCCGCGTGCCGGAGTCTGTGAACAAAAAAGCCGGGAAAACTTTTTGAAGCGCATTGTAGAAGACCCTTCGTTGCCTGGCGGGACGATTTTTTCGCGCCCGCGCGGGAAACGGCAGGAAATGATCGAGGCGCATTGTGGCTACTGTTCCGCGATTCCTTGGGACAGCGCTTTTGCGGAAGCACGAATCACGGCCTCGGAAGTGACCGTTGCCCCGCTCACCGCGTCAATTCCTTTCACCGTCTGCTGTTTTAGGATTCGTTGGACTGTTTGATCGACGGCGTGATAATACTGCTTATCGCTCAGGCTCGTAATCGCCAGTGTCTGAATTCGTTTGTCTCTCACGGACGCCTCCACGTACACGTTGCCCGCATATCCGTAACTCTTGTCCTCATAGACACCTTCTTTGATCTGGGCAATGTCAAGCCGATCGAAGAGCCGAATCATTTCGATAGTGGCCTGGGCGCGGTCGTGATTTCGGGTGATTTGCTCTTTGTTCTTGCCCTCGGCCGGAACTTGGATCGCCTTTGCGTAATACTGTTGCGCTTCAGCATATTTCTCGACCGTCCGGCAGGCGTCTCCCGCGAGCACAAAGATCTCGCTGGGTTCAAGACCTTCCTTGATGCCTTCCTGGCCGAGTCGAATCGACTTCTCCGTCTCCTTCAAATCGCTCCAAAGCTTGATGACGGCGTAGGTGAGCGGAAGGCCGTCGAGCAGTTCGATCGCCATCTCGCGGCTCCCGAGTTTCCAATAACACTCGGCTAAATGAGCGGCGTTCGCTGTCTGCGCAAACTTGGTGTTGCGCTCGACGCCCGCGCTCCGCCACCAGAATGCCGACCGGGCGTAGTCCTTGAAAAACTCAAAATACATTCGTCCCAGTTCGTTCATCACTCGTTCGCGAGTGCCGGTCTCGTTTTGATTCACAATCAGCAGATGATGCATGAGCCGAACGCCGCCGCGGTACCGTTTCGGGTTGGTATTGATGATGTCCCAGAGAAAGTGATCGACATTGCGCGTGTAGTTCCACACAAGATTCGGATCTTCCGGCCACGAAAGGTCGAGGGTGTTTGGGTAATCCAAAAGAGTGGATTCAAACCAATCGGGGGGCGTCCTTCCAAGCTGATCAATCAGAGCTGTGATTTCGGAGGGCGATCGTTGAATCATTTCCGACGTGGTGGCCGCGGTGTCCGTTGATTGGGAAACGGTCGCCGGGGAGTTCGCGGTTTCGGGGCGCAATTCAATTCGCTTGCCGTCGATGCTGAGTGTCCGAATCAGGTTAACGGGAAACTTCCGAGTCAATTGGCGGGTGCCGACGGTTGTCTGAATGGTCACTCCGTCTCCGGAGCGTTCGGTGACAGTGCCCTGAATCCGAGCTCCGCTGAAAAGCTCCAAAGTATCTTCCGCGAGTGCCGAACAGTTGCAGAGTAGAGCAACAAATACCGCAAGTGGAAATCGAGAGAATTGCATCGAACGTTGGAGGTAACCGGCTCGCGTATGCGGGTTTGCCAGCGGCAAATAGTCAAGATCTCCGGCTCGTTTCGTTGATGTCATCCGCGGGAGGTTACCATGCTTCCCTTCGCCGCATCAACCTCCGCGAAATCCAGCCAGAGAAGCGCTGCGTCACTCTCGATGAGCCATCGAAGCAACCGCGAGGTCTTGGGCTGCGGCGACGGAGCCTGCGGAGTCGCCGCAGTCGGATTGAAGCGCGCGCTTCAGCCGCTCCAAAGGGTCCGAGAATTCCAGTGCCAAAGCGGTGACTTCACTCCGTTTCGTCTCCGCAGTCCAAGACGCTGCCGCATTACGTTAAAGGGCCCATCAGATCCTCCGCCAGGTCATGGAGTGCGGCAACGGAGCCTGCGCAGTTGCCGCTTTTGGATTTAAACTAGTGTAGTGTCTCTTAAATAACTAGACAAT
>JAQBVM010000298.1 GCA_027623095.1 Verrucomicrobiota bacterium | reverse complement strand
CGAACATTAATCGTCTGGACAACCCGCGACAAGGGCGTCCCTGACAAGGAGTTGCGTTACAGCGAGACCACAAGATCCCTGATCTGCTCAGGGGGGAAGATGAGTCTGAAAGCCGCCGACCGGCTTCATCCCGGTGCCGTTGCCGGTCGATTCGGTCAAAGGCGGCGTGATCCGTTCCCAAGCCATCCTGCGAGCTCGTCGCATCTCGGATATGGATTGAAGGTGTGGAAAGAGAAAACCATGGGATGGAAGGCGCGTTAGGATTGCCTCTATTTCGTTGCCAAAACGAATCAGCGAGGGCGTGGATGTCTTTTTTCGGCAGAACGCGATGATTCGGTCGTCCCAGTCGATATCTTCCGCTCGGAGAGCGGCCAAGTCGCCCTGGGCGGCGCCTAAATTCCAGGCCAATTCATAGAACGCTTTCTTTTCCAGATTGTGTTCGGCGGCGACGATCAAGCGGTGTTCCTCAATAGAAATTCCTCGCTTTTCCTTAAAGATAACCGGGGGCCACTGTCTCTTGGGAATGATCGGCCACGGAATCCAATTCATTGCCAAACAGAAGTTGTGGAGCTTTCGGAGATGCACATTGGTGCTTACAGTTCCGACTTTCAATACGGCGATCAACTGCTCCGCCTGCGTTTCAATCAGGATACAATCTCGAATGCCATCAAATGCCTTGTCTTTGCCAGCCGTTTCCCAACGCCGTTTTGTGGGCCCGCGCTTGGTTTCGATTATGGTATCCAACGCGTGTCTCCACGTTCTCTGTTTCAAAGCGGGATCAGTGGCGCACAAATAAGCTCGCGCTATTTGAAGGTTGATCGTCGGCTGGATATACGCTTCGTTTTTTGCGTGCCACAGCCGCTTGGCAATCACCGGGTTTTTGGTCTTCAGACTCTCCTGCGCGCGGGTGACAGTGTCTTCGAGATAGAAGACGCGGCTGGCGCGTTGGAAGAGTCGAAACTTCGGCTTCATCGGTTTCCTTTCAGTTTATGGAAACGCGGCGAACCGTGGTTAGGGAGTTCTCGCGGAGCTCGCGCGAATTGTGGGCGAGCGGCGCAAGAGTGGCGAAAATACTGGAACTTTTACTGGAAGTTCGGATTATTCGCGTTGAAAGCCATTGATAGCAAAGAAGTTGAAATTGGAGGCGAGGGTCGGAATCGAACCGACGCATAAGGCTTTTGCAGAGCCCTGCCTTACCACTTGGCTACCCCGCCGCCTCGAGGAAGTTGAACGATAATTCAGTTTCGAAGTGGTGCAAGTTTTTATTAGCCTCGAACTCTTTGGCGAATTTCCAGCGTGCTCAGATCTCAAACGCCGTGACTTTCCGAAGAGCAAAGATCAACGGAAAGTAGCCCAACAGGATCGACATCGAAACAAATCCGCCCATTCCAACGGCGATTCGCAGAAGTCTGAATTCTCCACTTATGTCCCACGGCGATCCAATGGCAAGCAGCGCAACGGATCCAGCGATGTATAGGAAGCTCAGAACGAGACAAAATGTGCCGCCGAAGCCACTCACAATCTTGCTTGGGTTATCCTCCTTGAAATTTGGGTACAGAACTCCCAAGCCGACCGCGAGACCGTTCAGAGTGAAGGTCATGATGGTGATGGCGAACGCGAAATAGAGAACGCGATCCCATCGAACGTTCAGCATCCCGCACGACAGGACAATCAACCCGAGCGTCACGGCCAGCGAGGTCCAACCGGCCAACGCAAACTTTATCGTCACCATGCGTTTCAGGCCCATGGGCGCCATGCCGACAATCCAGAGTCGTTTTCCTTCCAGTGAAAACTGCGGATAGACAAAACGAGTCGTCAATGTCGCGAGATTCAAGGCGCAGGCACCAAGATTCAGAAACGAGACCAGGTTAATCCAGAATGGATTCGAGAGTTGGTGGGAGAAGTGCCGGAGATTGATGATGTAAACACCGAGGAGACCGAATAAAACAAGCGTCTGTGCCCATTGACTGGTGTCCCGCCAGAAAATTCGGATGTCCTTGACTAAAAAAGCGCGCGTGTCGGCCCTCAACCAAAACAACAGATCAATAACCCGTCGAAGCGGTTCTTGTCTTTCGTAATGTTGCTCCGTGCGGCTTTGCCAGGTGCGGAACCAAGCCCATCGTGCCAAGACACTCCCGCGGCTTTGAACAGTGGAGACCGCATCGAAAAACAGGCCGCCCGTTCGGGTGAACGAAAGGACCCCGAAGAAGAGGACGTGGCTCAGCAACACGAGGGCAAAAAAGCCTGCGGACGCAAACGCTCCCTCGGACCAGTTCAACACCCCCGAGGAGAGCCAGTAACTTGGAAGAAACGGAAACTGCGCGAATCGTGTTTTTTCGAGGAGACGATCCATTACCGCCAGCACCCGAGTCTCGAGCATTTCGTCCGTGACCGGCTCCGCCTTCAACCAGAACGCCGCTCCGACAAGAATCGCCCCGACGCAAATGAGAGCCGCAATCTGAAAAGCGCGGCGGTCCATGTATCTGCCCAAGCTCACCGCAATCCACGATCCGGCAATCGACGGAAGCACGATGAACAACGCGAGCAGAACAACCGTGACGCAATAGAAATGCCAGGGAACTCCGCGAGTGAGCCCGTAGGCCGCTAACAGCGGCGCGGTCAAAAAGATAAAGGCCCATGATGCAAGCACGGCGGATTCGATCGATTTCCATCTGAAGATTTGCTGGCGAGGAATTGGCAAAGTCAGCAGGAATGCCGTCTCTCGATTCCGAAAGTAGTTTGTGTAGCTGATCACCAGACTGCTAAAGAGAAGGAGAACGAACAAAAACGCGAAGAGCAAGAATAGCAATCGCTCCGTCAAGAGCGGGCCCAGCCCCGGGAATTGCTCCACGAATTTCAGCCCTTTGTGAAATAACCAGAACGAGATCCAGGCGTATCCGGCGATGAATGCGCAGATAATCGAGGCGAGCAAACGCGATTGCTGGACAATTGATTTTAATCGCCGCCACGCTTGGATTAGATTCACGCGAATCAAGAGGGCGAGAAACCCTGGCATCTGATCTTTCTCCCGTGGCGAATCCATCCAACTCTACCCCGTCGCCGCGTTCTCTTCCGCGAGGTTTGCCTCCTGCGATGTGAGTGCCAGGAAAGTGTGCTCCAGGGGACCTGACGCACCGCTTTTTTCCCGCAATTCCTCACGCGTTCCCACGGCAACGATTCGTCCCTGATGCATGATTGCGATTCGGTCCGCCATTTCTTCGGCGACGCTCAGTTGATGAGTCGAAAGAAAAACCGTCATTCCACTCCTCGATCGCTCTTTCAGAACGTCTTTGACAACACGCGCATGGAAGGGATCCAGGCCGACCATCGGTTCATCAATGACGAAAACCTCCGGTTGGTGCAACAGCGCGGAAACGATCGCCACCCGCTGCCGGGTGCCGTGCGACAGGCCCTCGATTGGTTTGTTCAAATAGGGCCCGAGGCTGAACCGTTCAATCAAATCAGCCGCCGCGCTGTTGATGGATGATTCGCTCAACTCGAAGAGCTGGCCGGTGAACCGAAGGAATTCAGACGGTGTCAACTTATCGTAAAGGAAAGGAAAATCCGGCACGTATGCCATCCGCCGCCGCGCTGCCAAAGAGTCCGACTCAAGATCATATCCCGCAACGATGATCCTGCCCGCGCTCGGTTTTATCAACCCGGCGATCATCCGGATAGTCGTAGTTTTTCCGGCCGCGTTAGGGCCCAGCATTGCTAGAAACTCACCGCGCGGAACGGACAAATTGATTCCATCGACGGCGACGAGACCGCCAAAATGCTTTTTGAGGTTGATCAGTTCGATCATTACAATTGTGCCTGGTAATCGTCGTGCCGGCGGGTTGTTTCTGGAATTTGGATGACTCTCTACAGCCCCGTGAAAGCATCATTCACCAATAGAATCTGATTCGGAAGTTCTATGCGCAGTATCTCGCCGATGCGGCTAACGATGACTACAATTTGAAAACGATCCAGAAGTTTGACATGAAGTCGATACACGCGAATTTGGGAGTGGCCAATCTTGAACCAGCCTTGGCGAGCCTCCCACTCAAGCCCGAGGGAGAGCGCTGAGGCGGAATCTCCAACGCCCAATTGGCTGAGAAACATTGGCAGCATGGGAAAGCCGAGCTCTCCCAGCAAAGCCGCCGGATTTTGAATGTCCGCAAAACTCAGCTCCTTCTCCCAATGCTCATTGGCGCCTTCAGATCTCAGACGGAACCGCTCCTCGCCCGAATCTGCCTGTATTTTCCAAACGTTTGACCCCACCGTGACGCGCGCTTCAATTCTTCGCCAAAGGTGGTTTGTTTCGAAAGCGCCCTGGAAATTAAAGCGAATCCGCTCGCTCACTCCTTCGAGATTGAGGCTGCCTTCTCCGTCGATGCGATAACCGGACGGTCTCTCGACTCTGCCATCGAGTTCATAGTCATCAGTTGCGACCTTTCCGGTCGCCATTTCCTGCCCGACGTTCGGCCGCCAGCGGCAGTAGCCCGCGCTTCTGCCGCGTTGCACAATCCCGAGCGCCGAGTCATCGGGAGCCGTGAGAATCTTTTCCCACACCGCCGCGACGGGAATAGCGCTTCCGAATTCCCTCATGCTCCCGAACTCCGAGCGCCACAGCAGGACGTTCATGCAGATCCAGAACAGCGCGATGATCGGGAATGCAAGACGGCTCGGCATATCGCTTAGTTTCCTGCAGGAGGAATGGTGATGGCCTGGCCGACCTTGAGACGCTCTGGAACCACGGTGGGGTTCGCCGCTTTCAAAGCCGCGACAGTGACTCCGTACTTTCTCGAGAGAGAGAAGAAGGTTTCGTTTCGCTGAATGGGATGGGTTCGAGGTGAGGTGGCGGGCGCGGCCGGCAATGGCGCGGCGGGTGAAGCCCGGGCAGTATGTTCCAATGACTGAGGAGGGGCTGATCGAGATTCGCCGATGGCTCCCACCGGCGGCACCGGAGACGTTCGCGCGATTTGCATGTTCAACTGCATTACCTGCTCGCGAAGCGCGGCGTTCTCGTTTGCAAGCCGGGTCATCTCAGCGAACGCATTCTTGCTTACGAGGGAAAATGATACCGTTTTGGCCAGCTCGACTTTACACGAGTTGATCCGCCCGAGCACCATGTCCGAAACGTTCGATTCCGGACGCAGCTTCATATACTTCTGGAAATGGTAAATTGCGGAACCGTAATCGCGGACATCTTTTTCGTACAGCAACCCGAGCTCAAAGTGGGATTGCGCTGAATTGGGGTTCGTTTGAAGAGCTTTCTCGAAAGATTCGATGGCGCCCCGGGAATCCAGCGCGCTTATGCGCCGTTTTCCCGCTTGGAAATCCGGATTACTTTCGTCGTCCAGCGGGTTTCCTGTGAAATTCGTGCAGGCTGCCAAGAGGAGGATAGCTGCGACACAGGCGAACCGACGAAACAACGCCGAGGGAACAATCGTCATTCCGGAAACGTAAACGAACGCACCCGCAAGCGCAATGCCGGAGCTCTTTTGTCGCGGCATGGCCCCGTGTGCCTGAGACTGACCTTGCTTGGTGTTAAAATCCACCCATAGTCTCGATCCGTGAAATTCGGACTGCTACAGTTCAACTCGACCATCGGCGATTTTGCCACGAACGGTCGGAGGCTTCTCGATGGGTATGAAACGGCGTGCCAGGGTGGAGCGGACTTTGTTGCCGCCCCTGAACTTTTTCTGTGCGGTTATCCGCCGCGGGACCTTTTGCTGCGCGCGGATTTTATTCAACAAAACCTTCAAGCGCTGGAACAGGCCGCTTCCGGAGTTCGCGAGACACCGCTCTGCGTCGGCTTCGTCGATCGCAATCCAAATCGCCCGGGCAAACCATTGAGGAACTCCGCGGCGATTCTCCAAAACGGCCGGATCGTTCAGAGGATCCACAAATCCCTTCTCCCCTCGTACGATGTCTTCGATGAAGCGCGGTATTTCGAACCCGCGGACGAAGTGTCTGTGTTTCGGCATCGAGACCGGAAACTCGGCATCACGATCTGCGAGGACATTTGGAATGACGAAGATTTTTGGCCTGAACGGCTTTACCGTGCCGATCCCGTGAAAGACCTGATTGCGAAGGGGGCGGATGCGATTCTCAATCTATCCGCGTCGCCCTGGCACCGGGGAAAAGAAGAGACGAGACTGGCAATGCTGCAGAAAGTGGCGGCGGATGAGCGGATTCCACTGCTGCAAGTGAACTCGATCGGAGCCAATGACGAGCTAATCTTTGATGGGCACAGCGTGGCGCTGGATCATGAGGGGAAGATTATTTCGATGGGCAAGGGGTTTGAGGAGGATCTTCTCATTGTGGATGTGAACTCCGGTTCGGCAGGGCCGGAAAGGCAAACTGACTGGAAATGGCCTGCAGGTGAGCACCAGCTTTTCTCAGCATTGTCGTTGGGAATTGGCGATTATGTTCGCAAGTGCGGCTTCAAATCGATCGTCTGCGGACTCTCCGGGGGAATCGATTCGGCCTTGACGGCCGCCCTGGCGGTCGATGCTCTGGGAGCCGCTAACGTTTTGGGTGTGGCGATGCCCTCGAAGTTTTCAAGCGAAGGCAGCCTCCGCGATGCTGAAGCTTTGGCTAAGAATCTCGGTATCCGTTTCGAGTCGATTCCGATTGAGCCGGTCGTCGCCGCGATGGAAGGCCAACTGGAAAAACAGTTTTCGGGGCTCGCCCGCAACGAGGCTGAGGAAAACATTCAATCGCGTTTGCGCGGGGTGATTCTGATGGCGCTATCGAACAAATTCGGTTCGCTGGTGTTGACAACCGGCAACAAGTCCGAGTTGTCCGTAGGCTACTGCACCTTGTACGGGGACATGTGTGGAGCGCTGGCGGTGATTGCGGACGTGCTCAAAACCGAGGTCTATCAGATTGCGCGGTGGATCAATCGCGACAGAGTGATCATCCCGGAAGCAACTATCACCAAGCCCCCAAGCGCCGAACTGCGGCCCAACCAGAAGGATCAAGATTCGCTTCCGGACTACGACATCTTGGATGCGATTCTCTCAGCCTACGTAGTCCAAAACCGCAGTCGCGACGAGATTGTCGCGCGTGGATTTGATCCGGCGATCGTGAACGACGTGATCAACAAGATCACGTTCAGCGAGTATAAACGCCGGCAAGCCGCTCCGGGATTGAAGGTATCACCCCGCGCGTTCGGAATGGGACGCCGCGTTCCGATTGCGCAACGGTTCCGAACATGAATCGTTGCAGCCTTCGCTCCTTACATTTAAAGCCTCGTTGAAATCGCAAGCATTTGATCGAAAAATTGGAAGTTATTGCTACTTTACGAGAATGTCGCCTTTGGAGGCTGCAAATTGGTCGTTGAATCACTTTTAGCCCAAGAAAAGCAAAATATGCTCGAACGAAACACCATTTACTGCGGCGATGCCTTTGATCTCCTCCGAAAGGTTGAAGATGAAACCGTCGATTTGATCGTCTGCGATGGCCCCTATGGTGTGACACCGAATGATTGGGACAAGATTCCGTCAATTCAGGACTTCAATTTGGATTTGATCAAACGGTTTGCCCCGAAGCTCAAGGACGGTGGCGCTCTTTACTTGTTCGGGAAGCCGGACTGTATTGACTTCGTGGACTATCGACCGTTCCTAACTTTACGCTCTAAGATTGTCTGGTATCAGCCGAGTCGATTGGCGCAAGGGCGCCTAAATTACACCAACAATTATGACGTTATTAGTTACTTTATTAAGGGAAGGCGCCCACGATGCTACAACCTTGATGCCATTCGGGTTGCTCAGCTTGTAGAACTTGAACATCGCCTCCGATGCGAACGAGTTCCTTCTGTGACGAATGGCCAGTATGGAAAGACGAAATTCAATGAGAGCGGAAAGAATCCCGGTGATGTATGGGGCGATATAAAACAACTGACCTATAAGTCGAAGGAATTGGTGTCCCGGGAGGCTCTGAACACCATTCAAAAGCCCGAGAAGCTTATTGAGCGAATTGTCTTGGCAAGTTCATCTCCGGGAGACTTCGTCTTAGACCCATTTTCCGGCGTCGGCACGTGTCCAGTAGTCTGCAGGAAGAACGGGCGTGATTTCATGGGCTTTGAGTTGGAACCACAGTTTGTGGCGGCAGCAGAGCAACGACTCGCGGACCTTGACGGTGGGCAGAAGGTAATCGAGTTTTCATATGGCTCGTGATATCTATCGTAAGATTATCGAGTTGGTTCTGAAGGCAGCCGAGTTGGCGCGCACGGTGGGCATCCTTAACTTATTACAACCAGGCTTGGTCAAGGAGATGATCATTGCCGATATTCTTGGCCATGAACTCATCACCACCAAGAGAGATGCCGACGCCCGAGATCCGATCAACTCTTCGATCGTTTACGAGTATCTCTCATGCAAAGAATGTGGATCAGGTCAACTTGACCGGATGTTTAAGGAGCCAGCAGATAAGCGACAAGAGTCATTAAATCGTATTCGACGAAAGTGAAGAAAGAGATAGAACGCAACCTCGGAGCGCAACCCATCGCACGGATCATGTTGGATCAAGGCCTCAGGGTACGGGACCTTGTCGATATCTCCACTGACCAACTTACTTACAAAATGGTTTCTCGGGCGTGCAAAGGCAGAAGATTAACACCTAACGTCCAATCGAAAGTTCTTCACGCCTTGAATGCATTCACACGCAAACAGTATTCCATGGAGGAACTGTTTACCTACTAGCCCCTTGCTTTCCAAACCGCATTGTCCCAATCGATCGCAGGTAAGAGCAACTTCTCGGAAGCGCTCGACTTCTAATCCCTGCCTATCCGGTTGCTTGCCAAATCGGGCTAGCCCTGATTCAAGCGTGATATAAGTGCGAAATAATAAAAGAAAGCTCGAAATGCCCGTCGTTATTG
>JAQBVM010000297.1 GCA_027623095.1 Verrucomicrobiota bacterium | reverse complement strand
CAAGCGTTCAAGAATCGAATCCTTGGATCGGAAACGTAGTGCGCCTTTGCTTCCATCCACATCTCGAAAGACTGATCCACCGTCCACATCCTCTGCGTTGGACGCACCAATCCTTTCGCCAGGCAAAGCGTGCTTCCCTGTCCATGCCAAGTTCCAATCTCAAGGATGGTTTCGGACTTCTTGGCAAGCTCAGTTAGCAGGTCTCCGAATTCGCTATTGGGGAGGATTTGGCCTTTAGGTTCGCTCATACCTTATCCACAGTCACATTGTTGCACGAAACCCACGGCATAAAATCCTTGCCGATGATTGTGGGCCATTTCAGGTTCGATTGGAGCTTTCTCCAACGGTCAACGGCCCCCTTGTATTGGCTTCCGCACTTGTTATTTTCGGAGCCGTAGTATTCCTCCTTGAATGCAACCTGCGCCTCATTCGCGTATGCATAGTGGTCAAATACCAGCCGAGCTGCTTCAGTTTTCTGATGAGTAAACGGTTTCTCTTCGAAGGCTTCAAGAATTGGCGGTTCATGGCTTTTGAACCGGACTCCCGGTTTAATTCTCCAAACACGGTTCCATTCGTATTCGGTATTGTTTCCGCAGTTTCGGCTCGTGATGGCAATATCGAGTCCCAAGAAATATCGGCATAAGAACCGAGCTGAATTGCGGGTTGAATCATTCAGGAACATCTCACGCATTTTGCATATTTGAGCAACCGTCCAAATCTCGTCCGAATCAACCTGCCAAAGCAATCCGGGTTCTTGGATCAATTCGCAGGCTGCGTTGAACATGGCGACCTTCCCATGCCAATATGCGCTTCGAAGCAAGACGACCCTCTTATCGAACTTGGCTATTGAATCAAGGCATTCCAGGGTCCCGTCCGTTGAAAGTCCTGGAGGAATTTGAGCGCACCATGACGTGCAATTCTCTGGAGCGGCCACGCCTTCAACGACAGTCCATTGCCAATCGAACGTAAGCTGCCGAAAAATCGGATAGTGCCAGGAAATAAAAGGCATACCGTTGAGAACGATGGTGATGAAGTGGATTTTCATTCCTAATCATCATCAATAGGGCCATGGTGAATCATTGCTTGATGGTAATGAGTACGGTGCATGTCGTGATCATTAAACACAACGGGAGACCCAAACGGCTCCCATCCTTCTTCAATATATCCGTTTACGGCTTCTTCTAAGTCTTTAATACTTAATTCTTCGACAACTACATATTCTTTAATCTTCATTTTATCCTCTCAAACGTTACGAAGTGGATTTTCAAAGCTCAACCCCAAGCAGTTCAATCTGCTCTTTAGACAATCCAAGCTCTTTGACCAGTCTGGCCCTATCCACTCCTTTTTTTTGGTCAACCCATTTTTTAAAAACCGAATCCTCAAAATATTCGAAGTCGGCCCAACTCCAGTTTTTATTTTTGATTGATCCTCTCCCGGTTCCAGGAGCGCCAAGGCATACATCGCTCAATTCATCGCACGCTTTTGAAAATTCAACCCTCTTATTTCGCATGTATTCGAAATGCTCTTTCACTTTTGACCAGTAAACTTTAAAATCGTCATCCATAAATCATTTTATCCTCTCAAACGTGTTCGTGTAAATCGGAGCAACGCTCTTCCGCATGTAGTCGTGAACCACAATCCGTTGCGCCTTCAAACTCGGAGTGTGATCCACCAGAATCGCAAAGCACGATTCCATGACGTGAATCTCTTTGGCGTTCTTGATAACACCCCACCAGTCGAAGATGTTATTAGTCTTCTTCGGGTCCGCCGCAACCACCTTGAGTTTCTTCGGGAGCCGCTTCCGGTTCATTACGCATCCTGTCGCTACGTTTTCATGGATAAAAACGTAATCGCCCTTTGGATAGCTCAATTCACGACTCGGCTGGTCGGCAACTTTGAATCCCGTCCAACAATCCTGGAAAGGAATCCCAGCCTGCCGATAAAAATCCCTGTCCCACGTCTCGCTTGAAAAAGGCGGAATCCCGAAGATGCCAAGTCCGAAAACCGGATACCCTTGTGCCTTTGCCTCGTTTTCGGCAGAACGAGCTTCTGTGTCATCCGCCACGGTGAACGTCTCCACGTTGACCAAATCCCGGAACATGAAATCCACGGAAGCCTGATTGTGCGGCTTGACCAGAATCGTCAGATTGTTCGACTTGGCCAAGTGGCGCACGATGGCGTTGCAGACGAGATGATCGCCGAGGCCAAGGTGTCCGAGTAGAAGGAGGTCGTTCATGTTTGCATCCAATTCATACGCCTTTCAATTCTGTAAGACTTTTTCATTCGGATTGAATTTTACAAAAACCACCGAATTGCAAATTATACACCGAGCTGGCCCATGAGCGCAGAGCTTCATTCTAGCTGGATCGTCTAAATCCACCCATGTTACCTTTACCTTCGACTTGCATTTGGCGCATTTAAACCAAAACGAATTTTCGTTTTTCATACAGTCATCCAATTCATCCGCATTTCCCAATCGAACGAACGCGGTTTGTCTGTCTCGTCAAATACTTCCCCAACGAAACGCCAGTCGCCGAACTTGGCAGGAAGCGGCTTCGAGCCAGGACGACGGGAGTGATAGCAGAAGTCGTGAATCAAAACGTCGCTTTTGACGACTGGCCACATGGTATCTCGAAGCCATATTTGATCGGAATTGTAGGTCACATTACGATCGTTCTTAAGCAGCATGGAATCATCCTTTTCAAGTTCCACATGCCCTCGGGTCCCCCACAATCCACCACCGATTACCGGCGTATGGTGCGGATGATCCGCAATGACATGAAACCTCTTTTCAGATTCAACCCACTCACGCACAGCTCTGGCTTCTCGGTCGTTGATACGGCTGTCTGTATCCCGGAAAATCACGCGCTCGAAATCCTTGCCGGTCGCCGCGAAGAACCTCCAGAACATGCCATTTGAGAACGGCGGTTTTCGCAGTTCGACACCGAGCTTGAAAAGCTTCGCCGTGACTTCTCTTGGAACGGAATCGTCGGCATAGACAACCATCTTCCATCCGGGATAAACCTTCGGCATCAATTCAGCGTTCCGAATGGCGCCTTGGCAATACATCGGGAGGTTTCCCCAAAGGCTGAATGAGACGACGTTCATTTTTCCTCGTGATGGATACATCCGAATCCTGACTCCGTGCAAATGGGAACACTGTCGGAGTAAACACGAACACCATCCCCCATTCCGGCCTTGTCTGTAATCAAATCGCAATCCCCAGAAACCACAACCACATTAGAGAACCTTAGATCAAGGTTTTCCCGTGTGTTTGTCCAGTGTTTGCATGTTTCGCAAGTTTTCATTTGTCGCGAAACTCTGGTGGTATGATAAGAATGCAATCAACGATCTTCCAAAATAATCTCTTCAATCGCTTAAATAATCTCTTCAATCGCTTAATCATATCGGCATCGGTTTGGATATTAACGCGTGGAAGCCATGATCTGAATACCACTCGCGGCATATCTTCTGATTCCACGCCTTCGCAGGGGATTTCTCATGCTCCTTTGTGACCCAGCTTCTGGCATGAATCTCGTGCAGAACGTAACCACGCTCAAGTTCGCACACTGGAACCGGATCGTGAATGTTGACCTTGGTCGTGGCTTGTCCCGCGAGCTTCCGAATCAGGACGGCAAGAACAAGATCAAACTCAAGCTCTCCGAGGTAGAAGTCTGGTATGGCTTTCCAGTTTTGAATGAGCCATTCGGATCGGAAAGCGAACAAATCCCGGCCAAGATCAAACTTGCCAAGACTTCGAATCTTATCTGGAGATTCGAAAGTCTTCGGCATTTTCCCTTTCTCAAAATTCACCCGGAACGAACTGCACGCTCCCGTCCTGCTGAGAATTTTCAACGCGGCATTGATTGAATCCGGGTGAAGAATCGTGTCATCATTTGTCCAAAGAACAACGTCACGCTCTCCGCACTTGGTTAGACCTTCAGCCAAAACGTCTTTGAGAAACGGAAGATCGCGAGTATCCCCGATTGACTTACTAGAACGAGGATAGCGCCACAAATGGCACGGATTCATCCCTCCATCCCTGTAAATCTCAACCCACGATTCTTCAGCCTGTATTGTCCGACGTTCCGCATCCTGGTTATCGGTCTTGTGGCGCTCGGTTACATGCCAGACTTTCGGGCGCTCAATGGAAATCGTGAAATCGTAAAGCTTCTTTGCCGGTTTATCTCCATTCAGATATTTCTTCTTGCCGCACCGCCACGCGGTCAAGACCTGCATCAAAGTCGGCCTGTCCGTTGGCACCGCTTCCAGTGAGTGACGCATCGGACCCTGACCCATCGTGCAGCCGTGAAACAGAACAACCGTTGAAGGAAGTCCGCCTAACAAAGACGCATCTAAAGCTCCAGGCTCTTCCCCGCCAAACCTCTTTAGTGAGTGAGCAATGTAATCGTTTCCCCTGCCAATGATTCCCTGCTTCTTGCACTCAGACGACAATACAACGTCAAACGGCACCGTCTTCGCCAGAAGCGCGTTTGTGCAGAAGTTCGAAATCTGGAAAGGATAAATCGCCACGCCATTCATGTGGCCTCTGCCCTCGACTATGTTCCCGTAGAAAGAACACCTCGACTTGGTGTATGCCAAGGTTAGAACATCCAACCAATTCGATGTTACCGGAGTCGCATCCGCTTCCCACCAAAGCCATCCTTTTTCAGAATGCTGACTGGATTCAAGAAACCGAGCCACGCTCTGCCATGCGTAATTCTGAGGGTGCGGCCATGCTGAATTACCGCGCCAGGGCGAATACTTGAAGACCGTAACCGAGTCGAAATAGGCTTCAGCCTTAGCGATTATTTTCTCGATCTGTCCGGAAACATCTCCATCCCAACAAACGATGGCATTGTGCGACGCTTTCTTCCCTAGCTGAATACATCTCTCAAGATTGCGTTCAACGAGATGAACGTCCTTGTGGCAGACTGGGATTGCGACGAGAAGCTGTGGCATTTAGGATTACCCTCTCTGCCTGTCCGCCATTTGAGCCGCCTGAATCCCGCGCCTCATGTAGTCGTCATATTGAGCTGTCCCCGCCTTCGGAGCATCGCCTTGCGCTGGCATCTCCGTTGCGCTTCCGCCTCTCCCCGAACCAGGCTGAACCCCTCGGATCTTGTCGAGCATCCGCTCGGCCTTCTCTGCGCGTGCGATTGCGATTTGCCACCCCTCAAGCGCTCTCGGTCCCATCGCCGCCCAGAGCGCCGCTCTGGAAAGTTCATCTGGCTGAAGCTGACCGTTGAAAATGGACTTCGAAAGCTCGATGCTCTCCCGGACGGCGGCATTGTGCTCAGTGTCGCCATCCTTCTCAACGAAGAACGGGTTTCCATTCTTGTTGTCTGTCCATTCCTTCAGCGTGGATTCGAAAGCCCCTGTCAATTCCCGAGTCCGCTGCTCTTGCTGGCGCTGCTGTTGGGTCATCAACGCGGATTGCTTCTGGTCGAACTGAGTCCGTCGCGAAGCAATCTCTGTATCACGCTCAATGTCTATTTGATCCAGGACTCCAAGAGCCGCTCCAACCCTTCTCTGAGATGACGCCGGTAAATCCTCGATCAATGAATTGATTTGCTCGTCTCGCCACGGGCCGGAAGGTGCTTTCAAAAGAGCCTCAAGCTGGGGGGCAGCATCACCGGCTGCGAGCTTGGCCGCGCTAATCGCCGCATCCTGCCTGGCGCTGTATCGCTGCTTGAAATCAGGATCTCGCTCAATGGCCACGTCGCGAATGATCTCGCGATACTGCGACAACTCATCCTTGATCTTCTTGACCTCTTCCGAGTCACCAGCAGCACGCGCCGCCTGTAACTCCGCCTTGAGCTTGTCGGTGTCAGACTTGATTTGGGCAACCTCTTGAGAATGCCGCGTCTTCATCTCCTCCCAATGCTTCGACGCTTCATTGGTCTTTGGCTTCCACTCCGGGAGACCTGGAACAGATGACGCCTTTGGTTTGTCCTCGGCGGGCAACGCAGCGGCGTCGCTGACTGGCTTCTTGAAATGCGGATCGTCAGCCGGGTCAACCTTGGTCCCGCTGGGAGCGTCTCCATCCTGCCTTGTTCCATTGAACGAATCGGAACCAAGGTCTTGCTGTCTAGCCTTGGAAAATTCTCGGTCAAAGTTCGCCTGATCTTCCGGCGTGGGCATGATCTGAGTTTGCTGCTTTTGAGAGAACTGATCTGCTCGCGATTGACCGGAATGAGCAGCCGCGTCAAGCCTTGAAGCCTGAGCAGGTGTGATGGAAATAGTTCTGTCTGTGACTGCGGATTGAAGAGGTTGATCTGCCATAATTTATTCCTTTTCGGTGTCGAGTTCGTAATTAGGCTCAAGTTGAGGCACTGGAAGATCGATCCCCCTAGCCATTGACCTCAGAACCTCCAAAGCCATGTGATAACCCTCAGCCCTCCCCAACATTCGGCTTTCCGATCCTCCCTGAATTGGAGAAAGCGCAAGATAGGCTTCGTTCTGAATCACCCCCACAATCTCCTTGAACAACATCTGATGCTGGCACCAGGCTAAACGCTGAGAATCTGAGCGCCATTGTTCAAGAGAAATTCCAACTATGACCGGCTTAGGTTTGAGTTTTTTTGGCATTTTGCGACGATTTAATCCTGTCCGTTTCGATCTTGGTCCGAGTCAAAGCCACTTGCTGAGTAATCTGGCTGGCCGTGGTAGCATCCGAGAGACCCATCTGATGCAGAGCCTTCTGCTGCTTGAGTGACATATCCGACTGAGCCTTCGCGTCCCGGCGCTGAATATCCGACTGCGTGGAAAGGTTCTTTAGCTCAATATCGCTCATGGATCTCGCTTGCTGATCGGCATCCTGTTCGGATTGTTGGATAGCACTCATCAATTGAGCCAACCCTTGCTCAAGCTGCTTGAACGCCTGAATTGCTTCTTTCTGCATCTCGGGCCTTGCGAGAAGTTGGATATGCTGCTCGATATGCGGTAAATCTTGCTGCAAAAATGCTGCGGCTTTGTTCGGGTCTGCCCCCTGCTGAACGGATTCAAGTGCAGAAAATCCACCCTCGAAATGCCGCCTTAAATGAACCGGGTGATTGTCGTTTTCAACAATTACAACCGGAGCGCCTATCATCATGGAGGCGTTCTCCTGAAGCGCCTCACGATCCTGCTCACTCGGCAAGTCGGCTTCGTCTTGCGGTGGAAGGTATCTGTCAACCTTCGCCTGTCCACCGCGAGCAGCCACGTAATCCTTGAGCCAAGCTCTCTGACCGCGTTGGCCAAACTGACCAGATACCGGAGCGAGTTCGGATGTGAGTTGCTGCCGCATCGCTGGACTTCCATTGCCGATAGCCCTAGAAGCTCTCACCCATCTAGGAGTTCGAAGCTGCTTATCAGACACGCCCCTCTCTCTGCATCGCTTCTGAAACTCACGCGCCGACTTAATTCCAGGGTCGGAGCTTTCCGGCAAATCCTGAGATGCCCTGCGGTAAGTCTCATCGTAAAACCAATCGAGTTGCTGATAAAATCGATTCACCGAGCTGTTCGTCAAAACTGTCGCCTGCGCGAACCTCTGCGACGCCGCTGTAGCAGTCTCCGGGTTTCCCTGGGGCTTCTCGAATGTCGGACGATAAATGCCCGTGTTCTTGTCGAGCATGTTGTCCAAGTCCTGATTGACAACCATCGTGGTCTGAACGTCACCAATCATCGTCGATTGCTGGATGTTCATCCCCACAGGAACCACCGTCACGCCCCCTCCAACCTGAATCAACCCCGCCTTGATCTGACTGCTCGCGGTCTGCGCCTGAAGCAGAATCGTGGACCGCATGAACACGTTGTTCACTTGTTCGCAACGCATCCGGTCCTTAGTCTTTATCACGTCGAAAATGTCCCGTCCGAGGCCTCCTAGTCCGTTCACGGACCCGTTCTCCACTTCGAAGAAAAACGAAGCCATCAACTCTCGAACGCTCTTGGCAACCGAATCCTTCTTGAAAAGCCATTGGTTCGGCTGAAGCGCGGGCGGATTGGATGAATCCATTCCAGTCTGAACAATCATCCTCGACCATGATCCATCGAACTCCCTCACGTAAACACTCGCCGCCTGAACTGTGCTCGCCCGTGTAGTCAAATAAATATCTTGGTCTCGAACTGCCTGCTGAACCAGCATCGTATCCCGCATGTTGTTCGGCTGAACTGGACACGCATTGATAATCGCCTGACGCACAACCTCGACATTCCATCCCGCAGCCCTGGCGGATTCCTCGTCCTGAATGTAACCATTGAGCGTTGTAGGGTCAAAGATGTGCTCGATGGCGAATAGACTCCATTCGTCCGGGTCAACATCCGTTCCGTCTGGGAAGAGAACTCTCCACCAAGCGATTCTCTTGAAATGCCATGAAAGCATGTCGGGCCACCAAAGCCAACCGCGAGAGAATCCAACGAAATCGTCCAGCATCTTCCAAAAGTTCAAGTCGAACCCGGGCCACGAACGGAGCATCTCGTAGAATTCTTCCGAGATGGCGTCTGAAGCGGACTGACGATCTAGCTGAGGACCGTCAACCTCGGTTCGAACATCGGCGTAGGTAGGAGTGGACGAAAACAGGTCGTAATAGGGAGTCTTGGCCGCGTCTTTCCTAGCCTTCCCCTCAAGACTATTGAAGTTAGCACGCCACCCTTGAGCCTGATTTCGAAGCGCACTTTGCTTATACGGCGGATTTCCATCGAACATTCCCTGGATGTAGGTGCCCCGAAGATTCCTAAGTTGGTTGGCACGGTGCAGAATCCAGTAAATATCCTGAGCCTTCTTCGCATCGTCAAGACGAGCCTTTGGTGCCCGGCCTTCAGGAGGCAAGGTCTTCAGCGGAAATACGTCGTTTTGATTTTCAGGCATTTTGAGATTCCTTAACAATCCAACACGTCTCCG
>JAQBVM010000296.1 GCA_027623095.1 Verrucomicrobiota bacterium | reverse complement strand
ACCTAACCCATTGCGCGATAGCTGACTTTGCGATCCCCATCTCCCCAACCGAATTTCGCGACCATAGAAACATGAGCCATGAAATCCGTACTCCGCTCAATGCCATCCTTGGATATGCGCAAATCCTGCGCCGCACTCCCAATCTTCCCGCCGATCAGCAGGCGGCAGTCAGAACCATCCAGTCCAGCGGTGAGCACTTACTGAACCTGATCAATCAAGTGCTCGACTTGTCCAAGATCGAAGCCGGGGCCATCGAACTCGCCGAGACAGACTTTGATTTGCGAGAGTTAATCCTCTGTCTATCCGCGATGTTTGATCCAAGGTGCCGGGAAAAGGGACTTGAGTGGAAGGTGGAATGGGACGGCTCAGTGATCCGTTATCAGCGTGCAGTTATCAATGAGCTGAATGCGGATATGAGCCGGAGGCCGGGAAATTGGGAATTGGAAATTGAAAATCTAAAATTGAAAATTCCTCTTCGGGGCGACGAAGGAAAGCTTCGCCAAATTCTGATCAACATCCTGGGGAACGCGGTAAAATTCACCGAGTCAGGGAGGATCACTTTGCGCGTGGCTGGAACAGAAGACGTTCAGCATTCAACAGTGGACAGGATTCTTGAAATCCTGAGCCGCTTGGCCTGAGTCTTGCGTGAGACGGAATTCAATGAACTTGCGAGGCGCGACCATTCTCGTTGTGGATGACTCCGATGCGAACAGGGCCATGCTCTGTCAATCGCTCGATTCACAGGGATACTCTGTTGCCGCGGCGCCCAGCGGTGAGATTGCCTTGAGACTGGTTCAGAGCGATCCACCGGAGTTGATCCTGCTGGACGTGATCATGCTCGGAATCAACGGATTTGAAACCTGCCGCCGGCTCAAAGCCAATCCCGCCACAGCTCATATTCCGATCATCTTCATCACGGGAAAGGACGAAACGGTCAGTGTGGTTGAGGGTTTTCGTTCGGGTGGCGTCGATTACATTGCCAAGCCCTTTCAGGAGGAGGAAGTTTTCATTCGGATCGAGACGCATCTCAAGAATCATCGGCTCACCCGGGCGCTCCAGGAGGAAGTGGACCAGCGCAAACGAGCCGAAGCGGCCCTCGAGCGAGCCGATCAACAGCTCTCCATTCTTTCGGAACAGGAGGCCCGCCGATGGGGCGTGTCCGGTTTCATCGGGCAGAGCGCCGCGTTTTCCGAGATCCTGAACACGATCCGAAAGCTGCAGCAATTCTCCAATACGAATGTCCTGATCCTTGGAGAAAGCGGCGTAGGCAAGGAACTGATTGCGCGGGCCATTCATTACGGAGGCGCCAAGTCCAAGGGACCGTTCATCGCCGTGAATTGCTCCGCCATCCCGAAGGAACTTGGAGAGTCTGCGTTCTTCGGCCATGTCAAAGGTGCGTTCAGCGGAGCGACTTCGGACCATGCGGGCTACTTTGCCCAGGCCGATGGCGGGACGTTGTTCCTCGATGAAGTCGGCGACATGCCGCTCGACCTGCAAGCCAAACTGCTCCGCGTGATCGAGGACGGTGTGATCGAGCCGGTGGGTTCGGCGACGCGAAAAAAGAAAGTCGAAGTCCAGACTCTCGCGGGGACGAATGCGGAGCTGCAATCGAACATCCAAGCCGGAGAGTTCCGCAAGGACTTTTACTTTCGCCTCGCCGGTTTCACGATCGACGTGCCGCCGTTGCGCAAGCGGCGCGAGGATATTCCGCTGATCGCCAAACATTTTCTCAAGCGCTTGTCCGATGAGATGGGCATGCCCGAACCGGCGATCAGCCCGCTGGCACTGGCGAAGCTCGAGAGCTATGAATTCCCAGGGAATATCCGGGAGCTGAAAAACCTGATTGAACGGGCGCTCATTGAATGCGGCGGCGCGGCCATTGTTCCCGAACATTTTCGTTTATCGGCCGCGCCGACTGGCGCCGCGTTCAAAGAAGATCAAATCGTGGTCAAGAGTGATCAATCCCGAAAGCGATCTCGCTTCGCGGAAGGCAGCGACGAAGACCGAATTCTTTGATACGTGGAAGCCCACGGAAGCATTAGCAATCCCGAGTGCCGCAAATTGCTCGACGTCGGCCTCCATCGCGCCTGTTATATCCTCAGAAAGTTGAGCGCCTCTGGTTTCCTGGAACGGACAAACGTCGGCAAAGCCACCGAGTATCGATTGCGCTGAATCGTTAAGGGTTGGTTGAGCCCGGGAAACACACGGAATTCGCGAAAGGAAGAAACCAGGAAGACAAGCTTGCGGGAACGCTCGGTCGTTCGGTTTTTCACGGGGTGGATTTTGCATCTGCGACTTTCCCTTTTTCGTTGGAGTCGTGGGTTTCGTGGGCCATCCCGTCATGGCTTCATCGCAATTTGATCGCAACTTCCCCTCACTTTGATTGGAGATTGATCGCGATTTGATTGCGAATTCAGCGCCGCAATCGGACGGCAAGATACTTTTTCGCAATCAAGAAATTTTATTCCGCGCCGCTTCCGTCGCGAGTTCTCACTCGGTCCGGTTCCCTGTGCGTGGATTCCCCTTAAACCAATGACTTCGCATAGGTTCCGTGTGCCCGCCTGCGCACGAGGCACTCGCCGCCCAATCTCTTATTGAGGACTCAGATTCATTCCATTGCGAAGTTTCGGGTGAGTCAAACGCGTGTCGAAACATATACGCAACCATCCAGCCGAGGTGATTGGTATGCCGGATGCGTAGGGAGGAGCGAGTGAGCTCGGAATGCGGATTGAGAGAATGAAAAACGAAACAGGCCCGGGCTCGAGCCAGTTGTCCTATGTTGCGCGAAACGACAATGCCCTGCCGCCACGCCTCTCCAGAGCCATCAATCGCGTTGAATGACCCCAAACCCACAAATGATTCCCACACGTATGAATAGTTTAATGAATCACGCAGGCCAGGCCTCGCTAGGCGCGCGCCGGACCTCAACTTTTTTGCCTTTCAGGAGCAGCGGATTTTGGCTGGTGTTCCTTGCTATGATCTGCCTGAGGGTAAACGCGGCGCCAGTCACTCTGCCCAGCGGCGCCGTTTCCTGGTGGAAGGCCGAAAACAATGCCAACGACCGGAGGGCAGCAGTGCCGGCGCGATGCTGAACGACGCCGCTTTTACCGCTGGCAAAGTTGGCCAAGCCTTCAGCTTCCCTGACTTAGATGCCTTCGTGAGCGTGGCCGAGCCGTTCCGATCCTTTGAGTCGGAGATCACCGTCGAGTATTTGATAAAAATCTCTGTTCCAAACAACGGCGCTATCTTGGGGCAAGGCAGTGAAAACCTCGATAGAATGGACACCAATGTCTGGCTAAGGCATCTCAATCCGTCTCCCAATGGCCGACCCACGCTAACTTGGTACGTCAATGACAATGGAATCTGGAGAACTGTTGAAACTCCCAGTCTCGACCTGAACACCTGGCACCACATCGCAGGCGTCTCAGATCGTGTGAGCACCCGGATGTATCTGAACGGAGTATTGGTCAACCAAAGCCCGGGCATCACCCAGGGCATCCGAATCAATCCCAAATCCGTCGTTCGTTTGGGTAATGATCTGCGTTTCCCAGGGAGACCATCCTTTGTCGGTGCACTGGATGAAGTGACGGTCTATAACCGCGCATTGACCGGCCCGGAAATCCAGGCAATCCACGATGCGGGCGCGGAGGGTAAATTCGTTCCACCTCGACCCGGTCCCGCATCCCTGCCAAACAATGCGGTTTCGTGGTGGAAAGGGGAGGCCAAAGCTGCGATCGATACCGATGACTCGGTGGGCGACAGCCCGGGATTACGACAGAACGGTGTCGGCTTCGTTTCCGGTAAAGTCGGTCATGCCTTCAATCAATATTAAAACCAATGAACTCTTTGATAGGGCTCACTTTCAGTGCTACGGACCCTCCGATGTCTACGTGGTCGTTCGTGATGCTCGTGGAAATGTCACCAGCCCTCGGCTACTTCGGGTCACCGTTCTGGATGAAACACCTCCTACGATTACGTTACTTGGACCCTCCAGTATTGACATTCCGGTCGGCTGTCAGTGGGGCCAAAATGATGATTCATGGGTTACCACTGACGACAATTGCCGCTCAATTTCAAGTGTAACCGTCGTTCGTTCCCCCGTTGTGGATACCAGTCGTGCGGGGAGCCATATCGTAACTTATACAGCGCGGGATGCGGCTGGAAATATGGCCACCGTAACTCGCACTGTGAATGTTGTGAATACACCTCCTGAATTTACCACTGCGAATCAGGCGATGCAGATTGGCATTAATCCGTCGGAATTTGACCTCCTTAATCTCGATCTCGCCTTGAAACCCCTTCTAAGTGTTCGCGACCTCGATTGCGATCAGACGCTGATCTGGCAGGTAGTAGGGCATGCCAGCCATGGTCGGGCGACCGTTCAGACTCCGCTCAATTCTCAATCGGGGGGCGATACGGGAGTCGTTCCGCACGAAGTTACTTACACTCCAAATAACAATTTTGTAGGCACCGACACCTTCACCATTGAAGTCAGAGACGGACTGGGCTACGCATCTCGCACCATCACCGTCAATGTGGTGAACACCGCACCCCAATTCGTCGGAACCGTTGCGCCGCTCAACGTGCCCAAGTGGATATATGATGCCACCTTTCCTCCGGGTGGCGAAGACATCACGTCCCTGTTCCGTGCCAGCGATGTGGATTCAGGCCAAACCTTGACCTGGACCCAAAGTTCCCCGCCAAGCCACGGCACCCTCCACTTCGGCGGTGCCACCGCATCGTCTGGCAGCGCGGACATTACGACGAAAGGCTTTATCAGTTACCTCCCCGCGTCCGGCTTTACCGGCAAAGACAGTTTCGCGGTTCGAGTGAGCGACGGATTCGACGTGGCGACCCGTGTCATCTCCGTCAACGTTGTGATCCCGAGTGAGGTCACAGCGGCTGATCCGATGAGAACGGCCCGGCAACGGCACACGACCACGGTGATGACCGAAGGTTGGATCCTTTTGGTGGGTGGCCAGGGGAGTGACGGTGGAGCTTTGTCCAGTGCTGAGTGGTATGATTCGAGCGGGGCCAAACCGACCGGCGGCTCCGACGACGCCGGCAGCTTGTTACAGCCGCGAATGGCTCACACCGCCACCTTGCTGCCGGATGGCAAAGTGCTGGTCGCCGGCGGACGAAATAATGCCTCCGGTTTTTCCTCCATCCTCATGAGCGCGGAGCTTTACGATCCGGCTACGGGAACTTTCTCGTCAGCGGGAAACCTCCTGGGCCCCCGCCAGCGCCATACCGCCACGCTGCTCGCTGACGGCACCGTGTTGTTGGTGGGTGGCGGAGCCTTGACGTTGGTGGGTGGGGTACCCGTCATTTCTCCATTAGCCGCTGCAGAGCTCTATGACCCAGCCACCGGAACGTTCACTTTCACAGGAAGCATGGGTACGGCGCGAATTGATCACGCCGCCACACTCTTAGCGGATGGCAGGGTGCTGGTTGTGGGCGGCTCCACCGACGCCATCACGCTCGCTCCAGCGCTATCGAGCGCCGAGATTTATGATCCGAGCACGAAAACCTTCTCACCCACTAGCAACATGATCTCAGGCCGCCGCCGGCCTTTGCTCACAACTCTGGGAGGTAGCACTGTGCTCGTGGCCGGTGGTTCGGCTGGCTCCCCCGCACAAGCCTTGTCCAGCGCCGAGCACTACGACTCGATCAACGGCACCTTCACCGCGGCCGCGTCCCTCACGGTCGGTCGTGTCCACCACACCACCACACTGATAGACGGGGTCCTAGTGCTGCTTGCGGGAGGTTCCGCCGCATCGGAAACTTCAACGTCTGATCTCTACAGAGTCGATGAACGCGAGTCAAATCCAGGACCAGCGGTCCTGTCGGCCATCACGCCGAATGAAACTGTGGGCGGGAGCAGCGACTTGACCTTGTTTGTCCGGGGCCACAATTTCGTTCCGGGTGCGCGCGTCATATGGAACGAATTGCTGCCGCTCACAACGAGGTTTCACGATAGTGCTCTGCTGACCGCCCAAATCCCAGCCAGCGAACTGTCGTCCACAGCGGACCTCTCTGTTGTGCACGTTACGGTGACTCAGATGGAAGTGCCACGCTCGGCGCCAAATCTATTCACGATCAAATCCAACAACATAGGTCCCTATCAGTCGAGTGTCGTCGATGCAGGTCAAACAACCACAACCGAAGTGCTCCCGTCCGTATCCGGCAAAGCGGGCCTCTCCGCGAGTTTTACAAAGACCGGAGATAGCTGGTCGTACGCCACGGTGACAACAGCGGTTTACACGTCCAACCCGGTGGCCGGGACCGCCATCGACACCGGCGGAGGTATTGTGGATCTGCAGATCATTAGCGCCGGTGCTTCGGACACCGCCACGGTCAAATTTTACTACGGTGACGCGGTCACCGGCGCGGCCGAAATCGCGCTCTTGCTCCGCTATTACGATGGCTCAGCTTGGGTCAACCTGTTGAGCAGCGGCGGGGCCACGCCAATCAAGGACACTACCGACGACCTGGACAGCACCGTATCGGGCGGACGGTTCACGGTTGTTTTTAACAATACCAGCACGCCGAAGATCACGGAGCTCGGCGGAACGTTCATTGCCATGTCGATCAATCGCGCGCCTCTGGCCAACGCGGATGCGGTCACGCTCGCGGAAGATGATGTGCTCGCAGTCGGTGCGCCGGGCGTCCTGGGCAACGACTCGGATCCCGATGGCGATGGACTGCAAGCGGTTCTCGTCAGCGGTACCAGCCACGGTCAGGTGACACTGCAAACCGACGGTTCGTTCCATTACACGCCGCAGGCCAATTACAACGGCCTGGACATCTTTAGCTACAAAGTCAACGACGGCAACGCCGACTCCAGTGTCGCAATGGTCTCGATCACCGTCATGCCCGTGAACGACGTGCCGGTCCTCGCCAACCCATTGGCCCATCAAACGGGCGCGTATGGATCGGCCTTCAGTTACAACGTTCCGGCGAACACATTCAGCGACGTGGATGCGGAGCAGACCTTGAGTTACGCCGCTTCCGGACTTCCGCCGGGGATTTTCTTCGATGCGGCGACTCGCACCTTGAGCGGCATTCCCAGGGCTGCCGGAACGTTTCCCGTATCCGTGATCGCGACCGATGACGGGACGCCGGCTCCTTTGAGTGCCAGCGCTTCCTTCGTCTTCACAGTGAGCAGGGCGGTGTTGATCGGCACAGCCCACGATGCTTCGCGCGTTTATGGTTCGGCCAATCCGGCTCTCGCCGGCTCGCTCACCGGCGTGGTCAACAGTGACAATATCACCGCCACCTACAGCGCCGCGGCGTCCGCGGCCAGCCCGGTCGGCACGTATCCGATCGTTCCAAGCCTGTTCGATTTGGAGAGCAAGCTGGGCAACTACACCGTGACCCAGGTCAACGGCACGCTGACGGTTAAGAACGTGCCGCCGGTCGTGAACGCCGGTCCGGACCAGGAGAAAGTTGCCTTGGACGAGGTGACTTTCACCGGCAGCTTCACTGATCCGAGCAGTCCGAGCCACGTAGCCGGCTGGGATTTCGGCGACGGTTCGCCGGCCGTCATCGGCACGCTGACGCCTTCTCACGTCTATGCCCACCACGGAGTTTATACCGTGACATTGACGGTTACTGACAGTCACTTGGACAGCGCGAGCGACACCTTGACCGTGAGCGTGATCAGCGCATTGGGCTGCGCCACCGAAGCGCGGGATGGGTTGGTGCCGTTCGTCCAAGAATCCAAGCGCCTGAAAAAGGCGGTCAAGGATCTGACGGCCAGCCTGGAACCTAAGCTTTGGGTCGATGAAGTGCATCTCAACCCCAAGGGCGGAAAGAGAGCATTGGTCTATTGGCGCCAAGCCACGGACATGATGGAGCAACTGCTGAAGCCTTCGCAGAAGCGGGAGAACGATGCGCGGGATGAGGACGACGGCGAGGACGACGACGACTTCAAGAAAATCTTCAACGACTCGAAGAAGGACACGTTGAGCGCCGGCGCCATCACCGCGATTGAGCAGGCCCTCGCGGACGTGATCTGCGCGTCCACATTGATCAGTGAAACGTTGTATCTGGAGAATGAAGGCCTGGTCGCGCTGGATCCCCGGAGGCAGAAACGGGTCGATTCAGCCCTGGACCGAGCCAAGGATTACTTGGATCAAGCCAATGCGGTGGTGGATGAAGGTGACTTCGGGAAAGCGGTGCGTCGCTTCATCAGTTCCTGGAACAACACCCAGGACGCGATAAAAACCGCCGGACGCAGCCAGTCCGCCAAAGAACTGGTCAAGGCGATGGAACTGACCGAGGAGAGTCTCGATCCGAAGTATTGGACCGACGAGCCGCTGTTCCTGCATCTGGAGCTGAATACCGGCATTAAGGGGTTCAACCTGATGCAGTCGGCGGCGCGGGAGTTGGCGAACGTGGTGCAGGACGCGGCCAAGGGACGAGTGATCGCGGCGGTCGGGCAGCAAGCGGCGGAGGAGCTGGCTGATTTGCTGGCGAAGGCGCGCCTGGTGAGCCGGACTCTATACACGGAGAACGAGCGCTTGGTGGCCGTGAATGCAAAGAATCAAAAATCCGTCGATGCCAGCTTGAAGCGGGCGAAGGAAAACCTGGACAAAGGCGCGGCGGCAGCTG
Organism: Verrucomicrobiota bacterium; assembly: GCA_027623095.1. GTDB lineage: Bacteria > Verrucomicrobiota > Verrucomicrobiia > Limisphaerales > SIBE01 > JAIPJX01. The sequence goes on along the minus strand of JAQBVM010000296.1, from coordinate 305 downwards.
CGGCCAATGACCTCGACAAAGCCTTGAATCATTACGCCAACGCCTGGGATGACTCGGTGAAAGCGATCGAGGAAGCTGCCAAAGCCAGGTAATCCGAGGGATTCCGACAATACAGTTTGCGTTCGGGAAGGACGGGCCTCACGGCCCGTCCTTTATTGCTTAGCGCGGCAGGGCGGCAAGGCAAAGGCGCCGTTCGCCGAAAGTAACTGTTACCCGGAAGGAAGGAATCGGGTCTCGCCGCCGCGCGCCAAAACTAACTGTTACCCAGGAGAGGAGATCGTTGCGCCAAAAGGGGTGTTACCCAA
>JAQBVM010000295.1 GCA_027623095.1 Verrucomicrobiota bacterium | reverse complement strand
CAACCCATAGCATGGTCCGAAATTGGAGGTGACACTCGGTCTGCTACAAAGTTCAAAGGGTCGCTAAAATGGTGGAAAACGAACCAAGCTATGGGTTGACCCCTTTTCCCGGACTGAGTCCGCAGGGATCACGCACCGCATCTGGGCGAAGGCGCTGGCGATCGACGATCAGGTCAACGGTCCCGCCGCGGCCCGATCGATGCGGCGAGCTATCACTGGCCGTCGAGCTCCTTCAGCAACGCCTCGAGCCGGCGCTTGTGCGGCAACACAACATCCCGTGCCTGGCGGCGGGCTTCCCAGACGCCGGCGGCCACAGGCAAGACGACGCACATCAAAATCGTGCTGACGAGCGTAAAGCCATTTTCGCTAAAGGCCTTCTCGTTGACCCGATAGCCGAGGAGAATGATGGCTGTCCCTCCGATTCCGCCCAGCAGCACACTGACCAGTGACGCGCAGGTATTCGTCGCTCGGTCATAGAGCTGTGCAATACGCCGGTTGAGTTGATCTCGAAGCGACTCGCCAAAGCGTTGCTCACGCTGCGCCCGCGCCCGGTGACCCACATACATGGCACCCCCGGCGAGCAAGGCGGCGGCCGCGCCGCCAATCCCAATGACGAAATCCCAGTCGGTCATCACCTTGCGCTCGCGGGCTAAAATCATCATGCCGAGCAAAACCGCCATAGCGACGACCACACCCGTGCTCCCGACGTAGACGATCCACCTTTCTCTCCGCCGCTCTTTCTGCAGCTTCGCCTCATCCTGCCGCAGCGCCAGATGAAGCAGGGTCTTGTTCATGTCATGCAGCGGGGCCGCGTCCTGCGTCCGCCAGACCGCCATCAATTCGTCGAGATTCATGATTTTGCTTCCTCCATATGTTTGCCGGCCAGCGCCGACTTGATTCGGTTGATCTTTACCCCCACGTTGCTCTCGGTGAGTCCGAGGATGGCGGCGATTTCCTTGTAGCTGAAGCCGTCGAGGAGCAGCAGGGCCACGGAGCGGTCGACGTCCTTGAGCTGCGCGATCTTGTGATACAGCCACTCCACGCGCGGGTCGGGCGTGCCCGAGGACGCCGCGGTGAGCAGGCCTTCCACCGCCTCGAGCGGTTCCTTGCCCCGCCGATGCCTGCCCTCCTTGCGCGTCCACGCGATCGCCGTGTTCAGGGCGACACGATACATCCAAGTGGGCACGGAAGACTCGCCGCGGAATGCGCCGACCGAGCGCCAGACCTGCACCGCAATCTCCTGAAAGAGATCCTGCCGGTCGGAATGTTCGAATGCATACGCGTGAACCACTTTGAAGAGAATCCCTTTGTGGCCTGCCAGCCACTCGTTGAAGATGCGATCGCGCTCGGTGTCGTGCATGGCTCTACTTTCGTCCCGCTGCGGTAAATAGCAGCAGACTGAAACCGTCGTGTTCTGAATTCATTGGTTTTGACGGTATTAGTAGCACCGAACTGATCTTTTCTTACACCCACGAAAAATCGTTGGGTTATTCAGGCAGAATTGGAGCGATATCGCGAGATCGTGGCGGTCGCCAAAAGGAAACAACCTGCGCTGAACTCCTTCGCTTATGGCATTTGAGCCTTTCACCCGACGATGCCGAAACTGGTACGCTAAGCTGCTTCGCCTCCACATGAACCTCGGTGGGGCGAGACTCTGTCGAGCCCGGATAGAAGTCGAGCGCAAGGGACGGTCAGGGCTTCACGGAGTGTCGCCCCACCAAGAGAAGCGAGAGTCGGCGCCTCCGCCCCGGTCGAACTGCGAGGGGTGGGCGTGTCCTCAACCGGCCAAGCTCCCTTCATCCAGCAGCATTCGTCAATTTGATGGATATTAAAGTCGGAGAAAACTCCGCTACTCGCCTACAAGAAGCTGTGGAACCTCCGAATCTGGTAGAGCAGTTCACTTACGTCGCCCGTGTTTGGACCGACTGTGGCCGCTCGACCGCCCATGCGATATGCTCGGAGCAGAATAAGATCGCCGATTTCTCCGTCGCGGATTCGTTGGTTGAGTTCCTGGCGGCCTTTGCAGTGGCGAACCATGAGTCCGACACCCACTTTCATGTTTTTTGCGGAGGCTTCTTCCGCAAGTTTGAGCATTCTTCGGGTTGTTGGACCGTCCACGGTAACCGGTTTTTCCAGGAAGACGTTAAGACTCTTTTGGTGTTTCACCCAAAGGTCAATCGTAGATTTGAAGGTTATTAGAGGCGAATTTCATGCTTTGCGCTTCGCACCCAAAAACATGCTGTCCGGTTCAGCTTTCGCACCGCTTGGATTGGCGATGATTGAGCTTTCCTTGCGAATTGCAAGCCCGGTTTGACAAACTCCTAGACGCATGTCCGGCATTCGACTAGGTTTTTGAAAATGCCAAAAGCGGTGAAAACATCCGGAGTCAACGCCTCTGCAATCCAAGGCATGCCGTTTGAAACGGCGGTCAAAAAGCTCGAATCCATTGTTGAGTCGATGGAAGCGGACGATTTGCCCTTGGAAACGCTCCTGGATCGATTCGAAGAAGGGTCGAAGTTGGCTGAGCACTGCCAAACGAAGCTCTCCGAAGCGGAACTTAAGATCCAAAAGCTCGAAAAAAATCCGGACGGCGAGTTGGTTCTTGAGGAAATCAACGTCTCCGGTGAAAGTTCCGATGACAGCGCGAGTGGATCTCCGGAGTAGCGTCTTACCTTCTCCCGATTCACCGGCGACCGAAATGCGCAATATCTTAGCCTAACAAAAAATCACAATGTATGAGCCGATTCTTGGACATGGTGGACGATCCTTCTCACGTTAAGAAGCTGACGCTGGACCAATTGGTGAAACTGGCGGAGGACATTCGATCCGAGCTCATCACCACTCTCGCGAAGACAGGCGGCCATTTGGGGCCGAACCTCGGAGTTGTGGAACTGACGCTTGCCATGCATACCGTGTTCTCCACGCCGAAAGACAAGTTTGTCTGGGATGTCAGCCATCAGACTTATGTCCATAAACTGCTCACAGGACGGAAAGGGAGATTTGGCACGATTCGCACGACAGACGGGTTGAGCGGCTTCGCCTTGCGATCGGAAAGCGAACACGATTGTTACGGTGCCGCGCACGCGGGCACCGCGCTCTCGGCGGCATTGGGAATGGCGGCGGCGCGAGATCAGTTGAAGACGGATGAAAACGTGGTGGCGATTTTTGGCGACGCGGCCCTGACGAATGGGATCTCATTTGAAGCTCTGAACAATATCGCCCATACGACAAAGCGTTTTATTGGAATACTTAATGATAACGAATGGAGTATTGCCAAAAACGTGGGCGCCATTGCCACGTATCTGAATCGATTGATCACCCATCCGCGCTACAATCGCCTGCAGAAAGACTTCGAACGGTGGATGCGGCGCATCCCCAAAGGCGAGCTCGCATTGCGGTTGGGGCACAAAGCGGAGGAAGTTATTAAAAGTGCGGTGATGGAGGTCGCGCTGGAGCAAACCGAAGAAAACGCTGGATCGGATGGCCGAGGCGGGTGGGGTAGCAGCCTAATTTTCGAAGAAATGGGGATTCGGTATCTTGGACCGATCGACGGGCACAATCTTCCCCTGCTCATCAGTGTACTGGAGTATGCCAAAAACTGTGATCAGCCGGTGGTTGTGCATGCGGTTACGAAGAAGGGGAAGGGCTACGATGTCGCGATGCAACACCCCGAAAAGCTGCACGGCACCGGGCCATACGACGTCAAGACCGGCGTGGCGCCGGTGAAGAAAACGGCGGGGCCTCCGAATTGGCAGGATGTGTTCGGGCAGGCAATGGTTCGCATCTGCCAGAGGGACAACTCGGTGGTTGGCATAACGGCCGCAATGCCGACCGGTACCGGACTTAATATCTTGGAGAAAGCGCTTCCGGATCGTTACTACGACGTTGGAATCGCCGAGGAACACGCCGTTCTATTCGCTTGTGGAATGGCGACCATGGGCTTTCATCCCGTGTGCGCGATTTATTCAACGTTCCTGCAACGCGCCTACGATTGCATTGTGCACGACGCCGCATTGCAGGACTTGCCGGTAATCTTTTGCATGGATCGCGCGGGCTTGTCTCCGCAAGACGGGCCGACGCATCACGGAATGTTCGATATCGCGTACTTGAGATCGGTTCCAAACATCATCGCGATGGCGCCGAAAGACGAAGACGAACTTGTGGATATGATGTTCACAGCGACGCGCCAGAAACATCCGGCGTTTATTCGCTATCCGCGCGGGCCTGCGGAGGGAGTGAAGATCAAGGAGGAACCGCAGCTCATTGAGATCGGGAAAGCTGAAGTCTTGCAGAGTTTTAATAACTCGGGCGGACGTAAAATCGCTCTCTTCGGATTGGGAAATTTGGTGCCGCTGGCGCGCGCGACAGCGGAACAGTTGAAAGCCGAGGGCTGCGACGCCGCCATTATCAACCCTCGATTCACAAAACCGATCGACGCGGGAACCACCGAGTTTTTTGGCAGGGCGGCCGATTTGGTGATTACGTTGGAGGACCATGTGATCACCGGTGGTTACGGCAGCGCCGTGCTGGAATTATTCAGCGAAAAGCGAATCACAACTCCTGTCCTTCGAATCGGATGGCCGGATCAATTTATCGAACATGCGACTTCTGTGAATCATCTAAGAGAGAAATACGGTCTGACCGTCCAGAGCGTGCTTGATCAGGCGAAGGCCTCGTTTTCAGGTGAGCATTTGGAGCCGATCCCGGTAACGGCGCTTGCCTGACACAGGCGGGCATGTCTCCCTCAAGGATAGCCACGCATCATTATGTCATATCGAGATATCACCCCGCCCGAAGGTGGAAAAATTACGATCGCTCATGGAAAACTGAACGTTCCGGAAAAGCCGGTCATTCCGTTTATCCGCGGGGACGGAACCGGTCCGGATATTTGGGCCGCAAGCGAAAGAGTGTTCGACGCCGCTGTGAATAAGGCATACGGGGACAAGCGGAGGATTGTGTGGTTTGAAGTTTTTGCAGGCGCGGCCGCGAAGGACAAATTCGACAACTGGCTGCCCGACGATACGGTGGAGGCATTTCGCGAATTCTTGGTCGGGATTAAGGGACCGTTAACGACTCCCATTGGCGGCGGAATTCGATCGTTGAATGTCGCATTGCGCCAAATGCTCGATCTTTACGTCTGCCTGCGGCCGGTTCAGTACTTCACCGGTGTTCCGTCTCCGGTGAAGTGCCCCGAGAAGGTGAACATGGTGATCTTCCGGGAAAACACCGAGGATATCTACGCGGGGATTGAGTATCAGGGAGGTTCTCCCGAGGCGCAGAAAGTGCTCGATTTCCTGGCGCAGACATTTCCGAAGGATTTTGCCAAAATCCGGTTTGGCACGAAGGAGGCGATTGCCGGTTATATGACGCTCGCCTCTCCGGATCACGACGCTTCAAATATTCCCGTCCAGGTGGGAATCGGGATCAAACCGGTTTCCAATATCGGAACCATCCGGCTGGTAAAATCCGCAATCGAGTACGCGCTCCGGTTCAACCGGAGGAGTGTGACCTTGGTTCACAAGGGAAACATCATGAAATACACGGAGGGCGCGTTCCGGGATTGGGGCTATGCGGCGGCGGAGCGCATTTTTGGTGACAAGGTTTATACCTGGGCTCGGTGGGAACGAACGAAGAAAGAAAAGGGGGAAGAGGCTGCCATCAACGAGCAGAAAGCGGCGCTCGCGGCGGGGGCCATATTAATTAAGGACGCGATCGCGGATATCGCTTTGCAGCAAGTCCTGACGCGTCCGGATGAATTCGAGGTAATCGCGACATTAAATCTGAATGGCGATTATCTGTCGGATGCGCTGGCGGCTCAAGTCGGTGGAATCGGCATTGCGCCCGGGGGCAATATCAACTACGCGACCGGCCACGCGATTTTCGAGGCCACTCACGGAACGGCCCCAAAATATGCGAACTTGGATCGCGTCAATCCTGGAAGTGTCGTGTTGAGCGGAGAAATGATGCTCCGCTACATAGGATGGACCGAAGCAGCGGATTTGATCGTCAAAGGGCTTAACGGCGCGATTGGTTCGAAGCGCGTGACCTATGATTTTGCCCGACTTATGGAGGGTGCGACAGAGATCAAATGTTCCGAGTTTGGCGATAACCTGATTGCGCACATGTAGCGAGATCGGCGAAAACGATCACGGACGGCTTCGGCCTACGCTGAAGACATTTATTATAATCCGAAAGCTCCGCAGTTTTATGAAACGAATTCAATCGCAAATTGGGTGGCTGTTTTTCGCTATGATTTTGGTTTCGCCCGGAAACCGCGCCGCTCAACAATCGTCAGCGGAACTAGCGACCGCCTCTGTCACGGAAGTTATCGGCACAATTGAGCGATTGGACCCTCGCTTCGACCAGCTTGTGCCGGAGGGCGCCAAGATGGAGAAGATCGCCGAGGGCTTTATTTGGACTGAAGGCGCTCTATGGTCGAAGGCCGATCAGGCGCTTCTTTTCTCCGATATTCCGAATAATGTCGTCATGAAATGGAAAGAAGGCGAAGGGACATCGGAGCATGTGAAACCGTCAGGGTACACCGGTGAACGAGAGCGTGGCGGCAAGCCGGGAGATGAACCCGGCTCGAACGGCCTCGCCTTTGACGCGCAAGGCCGGTTGATCCTCTGCCAGCATGGTGATCGGCGTGTCGTGCGGATTGAGAAAGACGGTACTCGGACCGTGCTCGCCGATCGATACAGGGGAAAACGCCTAAATAGTCCCAATGATCTGACCATTCATCCAAACGGGGATGTCTTCTTTACGGACCCTCCATACGGACTTGCGCAATGGGACACGCGCGAACTGGATTTTACCGGGGTTTATAGGATAAGCGCAAAGGATGGCCAGCTTCACTTGGTCTCGCGCGATCTCAGGCCGAACGGAATCGCTCTCTCGCCGGATGCCAAAAAGCTCTACGTCACGAATGGGCGCACATGGATGGCGTTTCCTGTCAGCGAAGACGGATCCACGGGCGAGGGCAAAGTGTTCGTGGACACGCGCGAATGGAATGTCAGCCGTGCTGTGGGAGGCGGCATCGACGGAATGAAGGTCGATTCGAATGGCAACATTTTTGCAACCGGACCGGGAGGTGTTTGTGTGATGGCACCCGACGGAACGTTGCTTGGACGGTTCCTCACCGGTGATCGCACGGCCAACCTATGTTTCGGCGGCGAGGATGGTCGAACCCTGTTCGTCTGTGTCAATCATCGAATCGGACGTGTGCGCGTGACGACGACAGGACTTCGCTGACACCAATTGGTAAGGAGCCTGTTCCGCAGGTGGTGCGACTGGCAAAAATGAGGGAAGTCTGCGCTTGGCTGGCTAGTGCAACGGAGATCCATTGGTTTAGGCGCGCGGCCTTCCAGGCCGCAGCACATTTTCTTGGGCAACACGTTCGGATTTGGCCTTCAGCTTTCCTCTATTTTCGCGTGCTGCGGCCTGGAAGGCCGCGCGCCATATTCAAAATTGCTCGGTAGAGCTAATTGCTCGAAAGGACCAACTTGCGAGCGTCTATCACTCAAGACTCCTGCTTGAAGCCTATCCGCTGCGTGTGTCATGATAGCATGCGTATGCAATCTTCACGTTTCGGGCGAATCGCCCTTGCTATTGTCATTTGTATCGCTGGGGCTCTGAAATCTGTATCGGCAGCCGAGGCAGGCGAGTACAACAGGAATTGGCCACAGTGGCGCGGACCGTCTGGGAATGGACTTGTACTCCTCGGGAATCCTCCTCTCAACTGGAGCGAGGAGACAAACGTGAAATGGAAAATTGATCTGCCAGGACTTGGGCACGCATCACCCATCCTATGGGGGAACAAGATCTTCATTTTGACCGCGGTTCCACCTGAGGACGCCGGGCAGCAATTTGCGTTTACGGTTCTTTGTTTTGATCGGGACACTGGCAGGCCGATTTGGCGGAAGGTTGCCAGGCTGGATAGTCCGCACCAGGAGATTCAGCCGACAAACAGCCACAGCTCCGGTTCTCCTGTAACAGACGGCGAACAGTTGATCGTATCGTTTGGATCTCACGGACTCTTCGGTTTCGATCTCGATGGAAATGTTCTCTGGCAGCGAGACCTCGGGAAAGTCAATGTGACCTGGGGAGAAGGTTCATCCCCGGCACTCGCTGGCGATGTTGTGATCGTGGTTCAGGACAATAACGACGCGTCCTTTATCTATGGCTTTGACAAACGAACGGGAAAGGAGCTTTGGAAGCAAAGAAGGGATGAAGGTTCGAGTTGGACGACACCGTACGTCTTAAAACGTGAAGGCAGAACTGAGGTGATCGTGAACGGATCAAAGGCTGTCCGGAGCTACGATCCGGTAACCGGGGATATTTTGTGGCAATGCTCGGGACTCGGAATCAATGTCGCTCCCATGGTCGTGACGGACGAGAACACGGTGTACGCGATGTCCGGCCAGCGCACGTCGCCGATGGCGATGGCAATCCACCTTGGGGAATCCGGAGACTTGACCGGAACCGGCGCTGTTCGGTGGAAATTCAGCAGGGGAACGCCCTACGCCTCATCGCCGCTTTTATACGATGGAATGCTCTATTTCGTTCAGCATGTCACATCGATACTGACCTGCTTGGATGCCGCGTCAGGTGAACCGCTGTTTGTCCAGGAACGTCTTGAAGGGATCAACGGCGTTTATGCGTCGCCAATCGGCGTGGGCAATCGCATCTATATCGTTGGACGCGACGGGACGACTCTTGTGCTTGCGAAATCCAGGGAACTAAAAATCCTTGCGCGCAACAAACTCGACGACGCTCTCGACGCCTCGCCCGCGGTTGTGGGCAACGCGCTCTTTCTGCGCGGACACAAGCACCTCTATTGCATCGCGGAAGAGAAGGTCAATTGAACCGAATCTCAAGGGACAGTAAAGAGCCAGGGCTGCGAGCGGGCCTTCAGATAACGCGGCAGCGTCTTGGACCTATGCATTACCCACAACTTTTGGAGGTTTTTTGTCGACGGGATTTGGGTCGCGGCGGCACGGGATGGGT
>JAQBVM010000294.1 GCA_027623095.1 Verrucomicrobiota bacterium | reverse complement strand
CGCGTCAATCGTGTACGCCATCGCCGTGAGGTCTATCGCTGATGCGTAACAAGTTGAAACCGATTCGAGAAGCCGAATGAACAATGGGCTGAAGCCGTGGAAAAGGTTCGCAACGGCGAGGACGCGAAGACTTTTTCTTTCTTCGGCGTTGGCGTTGAGAACGCGGACATGCAAAAGCTCGGCGAGCTTTCAAAGCGCGAACCGCTGAAGTTGAAGGGGCTTTGTTTCCGCAAATTGTTTGAGTGGTTGTCCAATTCTCAGCAGTCGGTTTCTCGCTCGACTCCCGGTGATTCCGTTCCGCTCAAGAATCCGGCAGCGCCGCCTTTTCACACCTTGGTTCGCAAGAAGCGGTCGGCGCTCTATTGCGTCAGGCTGCTTCCTGCGAACGCTCCGTCGCAGACATCAGCCGAGAGGACGTTCAAGCTTGGTTCGCGAATGCTCTGGGACATTTGAAATTGGTAGCCGGGCGGGAGAAAATCGAAACGAAGGAGTTGGCTTGCACGCTTCTCGTTGCTGTCTTGGGCGAACAGCACGCTGTATTCGGGCAGATTGGGGATGGGGCATGGATCGCCGAAAAGAGCGGGGTTTTTGGAGCGGTGACTTGGCCCCAGAACGGGGAGTTCGCGAATGAGACAAGGTTTATCACATCACCGGACGCTCTTGACTCGTTGCAGTTTCAGAACTGCCCCAAGGCGCTTACTTCCGCAGCAGGATTCACCGACGGCGTTCAGGCGTTGGCGCTCAACCTCGCAGCAAAGAACGTCCATTCTCCATTCTTTCAACCGATGTTTGCAGCATTGGGAGAGTGTGACGATGAAACCAGTCTGCTCTCTCCGCTGATCAGTTTCTTATCCTCCGACCGCGTGAACGAGCGAACTGACGACGACAAGACGCTTGTGCTCGCGCGTCGCGTGGCTACTGAACAAATTCGCGATGAGTTGGCTTGATGAGAGTGGAAATCTGATCCGTCTTGGCGAGAGGCTTACGACGCCTGGTGGCGAAGGGCAAAGAAATTCATCGCCTGTATGGGCCTCACGACCGATACGTGGAGTTTCCATCAGCTGCTTGGGACTTCCTGATTCACGTAGCGAAGAACAGTGCTGCCGCTTTCGAAACGCTGCACGAACACGGTGTCATTATGGCGGACGTGAACGAGAAGAACTTGCTGGTCACTTCGAGCGGTTACGTGCGACTGATTGACTGCGATTCCTACCAATTCTCTCACTCGTCTAGTGTTTTTCACTGTGACGTTGGCGTTCCGTTGTGGACACCGCCTGAATTGCAGGGTCGAGATTTTCGCGGACTGGTGCGGACGAAAAATCACGACCGCTTTGGGCTGGCCGTGTTGATGTTTCAATTACTTTTCATGGGGCGGCATCCGTTTGCAGGCGTCCCCGACCGCCCGGAGCAGTTTGAAATCGAGAATGCAATCGGGCAGTTCCTCTTTGTGTTCACACCAAGAACGCGTTCGCTTGGGATTTCCTCGCCACCTCATGCACTACCACTGTCCGTCCTGCCGGACAATCTCACACAACTCTTCGAGCGCGCGTTTTTGCGTGGTTCTGAAAGAGATTCCGCGCGTCCGTCGGGGCGGGAATGGTTTCAGGCTCTGGATTTTCTGTCCAACAATCTCCGAGGGTGCTCCCGCGACCCCGGCCACAAATATCCTTCGCACTTGGCCAAGTGTCCTTGGTGCGGGATTTACGATGCGGGCGGCCCGAACTTCTTCATCAGCGTGGTCGTCCACGTCTCACCCCAGTTTGCCGATGCTAACGTTGGCGCATACTGGGCAGCGATTCAACAGGTCTCGCCCCGGCCACTGGTTTCGAAAGACCTGACATCCTTTACCCTGCAGAAAGTCACGGGGACGCCACTGCCGACAGGAATGTCGAAGACACGCCCTGGATTTTATGTGGGCTGGTTCATCATCGCCGCGTCCGTCGCATTGTTTTGGGTCGTCGGCTGCTTTGCCGGCATTGGAATCTTGATTGGTTGGGGACTGGTCGCTGAAGGCTCGCGAAGCAGCGAATACTCAGGTGAAGCGAGCCGCAGGCGGCAGGCGGCGGAACAGGTTAAGGCTGAAATCCAGAAATGCCTGAATGACGCCAGTGGGATTGTCGCGGCCTACAAGCAGCACTTCAAAATTCAATTTCCGGGCGATGCGTTTTTGTCACCCCTGATGAACTCTGAGGACATGCGTTGGGTGAAGTTTGCCATTGTCCTCGACGAACCGACGCGAGTCTATTTTCAAAACAGCACGAGGCATCCGTTTCACTACGATTTTGCTGTGCAACGTCTTGAACCCTTCGTGGGGCTGACCCGCGGCGCCTTTGACGCGGTCTCATTGAGGTCGAGTGGGCAAAGAATTGTCCTCGGTGCGGTTTTGTTCCCGCCCGCGAGTGTGCTCTCGGAGTATGGTATTCAATTTGTCGGTCTGGATCCGTATCCGAAAGAAAGCGTGGCGCCGTGGTTCGCGCTTGTGAAGTCCGCGGTCGCGGGACGATCCGATCTTGAGGCACTCTATCTGCCTACGTTCGAGCAAAGCCGCGTCGCGGAAACGGACCGCGCTTTCTACGAGTCGCAAGGAATCAAGCTGAGCTCGGTCAATCGCTGGCTGCCTGGTGATCAGACGTATTCCCAAGGCTGGGCGCTCGGGCGATTGAAGTATTTTCCGGCGTCAGATATTGCGCAGGCTTTTGCAGAGGGCCGCTTAATGCCGCAAGACATTCTGCTCACCGACGGCGTGCCCGCAGAAATTCCAGTGCTCGCGGGCATCATCTCCCTGACGCCGTCCACGCCCAATTCGCACGTGGTCATTCTGGCGCGGTCGTTGGGAATTCCGTTCGCTTACCTGTCTAGTGAGTCGAATCGCGCATGGGTTCGGCAATGTGTGGATCGGGAAGTCGTGTTCAAAGCGGGCCGGACAGAATGGGATGGGCGCGTCGAACTTTTCGCCCTGAATCCGGACATTGCCCCGGAATTGAAGAATGAAATTCTCGCAATGAAGGAACCGGTGCCCATCCGCATCCCGCGGAAAGAGACTTCCGGCGCGTTTGCGGCCTCGGCGGATCGTTTGGCTCCGGCAGACATCAAATACTTCGGTGGCAAAGCCGCGAATTTTGGCCTGCTCCGCCAGGGTATTCCGTCGAACTCGCCGGTCGCCATCGCGTTTTCTTTCGATCTCTGGGACGCGTTCCTCGATCAGGCATTGCCAACCGGGATGACTTTGCGCAGCGAAATCAGGGAACGTCTGACGGGCTACACCTACCCGCCGCCCATGCCATCGCTTTCGGCCACTTTGGCAGGGATTCGCGAACTGATCACGGACACGGCGCGCTTTTCGCCGGAATTGCGGCAGGTTGTGATCAGCGCGCTCCAGACATTTGATCCGGACCTCAGGATTCGTTTTCGCAGTTCGACCAACGTGGAGGACAGCGAACAATTCAGCGGTGCCGGCCTGTACGACAGCTTCAGCGGTTGTTTGGCGGATGACCTCGACGGAGACTCGTCCGGACCGAGCCGTTGCGATCCCACCGAATCCAAGGAACGCGGCGTGTTCCGCGCGATCCAGAAAGTCTATGCCAGCTTCTACAACGACAATGCCTTCTTCGAACGGCTCCGGCACAAAATCAGCGAGAACGACGCGGGCATGGGTTTGCTTGTACATCATTCCGCGCCGGACACCCTGGAAATGGCCAATGGCGTGGCCGCGCTCCGGGTGCTCATTGGCCCGGGCTCGACAAACTTCACAGCGGAATTGGTGACTCAGCTCGGAGCGGCTTCGGTGTCGAACCCAGACACCAGCGCGCGCCCCGAAGTGGTCCGCACTGAACGGTTCAGCGCCCAGACCTACTTCACGCGCAAGCAATCCTCCGCTCTCGTGCCACTCGGCGCCTCCGTTATGGACTGGGAGAAGGATTACCAGGAGTTGATGACGATGCTCTATGCCGCGACCGATCGCTTCCGAGATTACTTTCTCGCGAAGACTCAATTCACGCTCGATTTCGAATACAAGAAATTGCAGCCAGGCGTTCTCTCGGTAAAACAAATCCGTCAGATTCCGGAGATGCCGGCGGCTTCCGATCCAGCCCATTTCTTTCTCGACCACACGAATTCGTTCACCGTCCTGCAAAGTGAATTCAGCGACGCTTTCTCCATCCACCGGCTGAAATCCGAACTCACGTTGCACACCCGGGATTTGCGTTTGCTGGAATCCAATTTGAACGCGAGCCTTTATCGGCACGCCCGCATCACACGCGTGGAGGACTCGGACATCCATGTCATGGAAGGTATTCTCCCAGGCTTTTCCCAGGCGGCGTTTTCCCGGACCAACCGTATCCTCACCGACCGCTGGACGGCCGGTTCGGGCTTGAATCATCGGCAGTATTCGCTGATCACGGAATTACCTGAGCCATCTCAGGAATCGGAGCGCGCTTTGGTGACACTTCAGGATTGCACGGTTCGCCTGCGTGTTGAATTCCAGGCGCCACTGCCTAAGCTCGACCCCGAAGGAAACCCAGCAACGACGACCGTTCACGAAGTGTTGCTTCAGCCGGTTTTCCCGTCTGACTCGCTCGGCGCGCCGGTGGAGCGCATGGTTCGCGGTGAGAACGGACTCGAAGTTCGGACGCGTTTTTTCTGGTACCGACAACGGGGCGGCGGGATCGAACTGAAAACAGCGCCGTTGCTGCGTTGGGACGAGACTCGCATTTTAGGGCTGATCTCGCGGCCCATTTTGCTCAAGGGTTATTACTCGCAGACGTACCATCCGTTCCACCACAATTTCATTGAAGAGTTCATTTATGAGCCGCGTTTGGAGGACGGCTTGGCGGCGTCTGATTTGGCTGAATTGCGGGCTGCGAATATTCAACTCATCTACGTCCACACGGGCGAAGGCCAGGATATGATCCTCGCGCTAGGCTATGACGGCAAGTTCCGTTCGCTTGCAGGGGAGACTCCAAAAGCTAGCGATGCCGTTGCGCCGCCGACGGAGTGAAACGAGCCGTTTCGCCGATGGACCTGATCTCCCCACCTCTGCCGGTAGAACTTTTCTCAGCACAAAACTTGATGAAAACGTCGTGGCCGTTAAGTCGCCTGAATTCCAACCAATTTCCTCCGCGCATTATCACCCTCAACAAAATCATCCAATGAAAACTCCCGTTGCAATTACACTTATTATCGGCGGCGCTTGCCTGATCTTGGCGCCGGTCCTGGCCGACCAGCTACATCAGGCCAGAGTGGCCCTGCTCCTCGCTCGACCCGGTAAACGGGGATTGTAACATCTGCCACGCCTACTGGTATCCGCTTTACGCGTACGTCCGACGCAGTGGTCAATCCCCTCACGACCCGCAAGATCTCACGCAAGAGTTCTTCCGCCGCCTGCTCGAAAAACGCTGGCTGGATAGCGTCAATCCCGACAAGGGCAAATTGCGGACGTTCCTCATTGTGGCGTTGAAACATTTCATGAGCAAAGAATGGAGGCGGGCTTCTACACAACGCCGGGGCGGTGGACAATCGCACGTTCGTTTTGACACCAACTTTGCAGAAAGCCGCTACGCCGTTGACGGTTTTTCTCTCGCTGCGGACGAAACCTTCGATCGACAGTGGGCACTCACATTGCTGGATTTGACCGTGACCCGTTTGCGTGAGGAATTCGCGAACGCAGGAAAAGCCGATGATTTCGAGTCCCTCAAGAATTGTCTCGTCGCGGAACGCGGAGCGATCGATTACGCGGCGGTCGCGAAGCGGCTCGGGGTAAGCGAAGGCACGGCGCGGGTCGCCGTTCATCGGTTGCGGAGGCGTTTTCGCCAAGTCTATCGTGAAGAAATCTCCCAAACCCTCGCCAACGGGGTGGATCTGGAGGGTGAACTGCGCCATCTGGCCGCCGCCCTGGCCCGGAAATGAAATTCCCAGGCTAACGCGTAACAATCTTACGCAAACAGGTAAGTAATCGGCATGAGCAACGATTCTTTGCCAATCTGTCCGCAATGCGGCGCCACGCTTGAAACGAGCTTCACCGCCGGGCTTTGCCCAAACTGCCTCATGGCATTGAACCTGAAAACGGAAACTGTTTTCAGCGATGCAACGTCCGCCGCGCAACCGCCGCTCCCGCCCGAACGCCTCGCGCCGCATTTTCCGCAACTGGAAATCCTTGAATGCCTCGGACGAGGTGGCATGGGAGTCGTCTATAAGGCGCGACAAAAGACGTTGAACCGTTTCGTGGCGTTGAAACTCCTCGCTCTCGAGCGCGTGGGTGACACGCAGTTCGCCGAACGCTTCACACGGGAAGCGCAGGCGCTGGCCGCGTTGAATCATCCGAATATCGTGACGATTCACGATTTCGGGCAGGCGGGAGGATTCTATTTCCTGCTGATGGAATTCGTGGACGGTCTGAACTTGCGGCATTTGTTGCGGATGCGAAAACTTTCGCCGGAAGAGTCATTGACAATCGTTCCGCCACTGTGCGACGCGCTGCAATTCGCCCACGACCGGGGCATTGTCCACCGCGATATCAAGCCGGAGCACCGCTATCAACAAGTCAGCGAAGTGAAGACTTGCCTGGATGAGATTGTCGCAGCGCCGCCCGGGAGCAACCGCAGCCTGCCACGCCAAAGCAAAGCGACGGAGGGTGAGGAGGCTCTCATTGAAGCCCAAAGCCATTCAAATCCGCAGGAAATAGCCAAGATTAAGCGAAACCTGAACATCGTTGCCTGTTTGTTCATCTATCAGGGACTATGGAATGTTGTGGATATGGTTTCGAGTGGCCCAGGCATCATCTCTCCGATGGCTTTCCTGCTTCCCATTACGAACTCAATCAACAACGGAATTAATACTTCGATTTTCAAACGCGGCGAATCCACTAATTTGCAAGAGACAGGTTCTCAATCGAATCGCTCCGTTCACCGCTGATTCGGATCTCGGCAAGCGTGATTCTGGATAGTCAGAGCTGACTCCCGGTGAAAAAAATCGCGCTCCGGCTGGCTCTCGGCGCGGGACGCTGGCGGGTGACCCGTCAATACCTGGCAAACGGCCCAGCTTGTTTGCAGCGCTGGCTGCCCGCGCGCCACGCGGTGAAAACTGAGCCAATGGAGGCGCTGCAGCGTGAGCGAAAGCGATGAAACGCGTCCCATCGATGGGACGATTTATTCCCACAATCGGTCACTCGGATTCCTTTCGGCCGACCCATGTTCTGCACCGGGCATTGATTTCACATGGCTGAGCCGACGTTGACGAAGAATGGCATGCCTGTTGCTACGGCGCTGGATTGATCATGAACGATCTCAAATTCGCCCAACCCAACGGGGCGAGTACTTCGAACGAATGTCGCACGGAAACGTCCTCGAGTACCGCGCCCAAAGCACCACGCTTGAGGGTGTGACCGCGGCGTTTAACGTCGAGCTGGGTTTGGGTCACGACGGAAAACTGGAGCGGGTTCCCGGCGATGTCGTTTCCGCAAATTTCTTCGAGGTGCTTGGCGTTCGCATGACAACGGGCCGAGGGTTCCGGCCTGAGGAAGATCAATCTCCCGGTGGCAACCCGGTCGTGGTCATTAGCCACGCTTTATGGAAACGCACGTTTGGCGGGGATCCGGGGATCGTCGGAACCGCGGTCACAATTAATGGTCACGGATTCACCGTCATCGGAGTGGCCGCGAAGGGATTTATCGGAATCGACATCATGAGCGCGACGCAAGCGTGGGTCCCGCTATCCATGCTCGCCGCGGCCAGACCAATAATTGGAGACCCGAACCGAATGTTGACCAGTCATGAGATTAGTTGGGTGCGGGCATTCGGGCGGCTCAAGCCGGGGGTGCCGCTGAGCAGTGCGCAGGCCGAGATGACGGCCATTGCCGCCCTGCTCGAGCAGGCTTATCCCGAGTCGAACACAGACCGGGGGATTCTCATTTCCAGCGGCCTCGTCGGCGCGGGCGGCTCTCGGAAGAACACCCAGATTGGCCGGTTTCTGACATTGCTGCACTGCGTGGTTAGTCTCGTGCTCTTCGTTGCATGCGCGAACGTCGCCAACATGTCCCTGGCGCGTGGCTTCACTCGGACCCGCGAAATGGGAATCCGCCTATCGCTGGGGGCGGGCCGATTCCAACTGACTCGACAGCTTTTCGTCGAGAATCTCCTGATCGCCCTGGCCTCGGGTTGCGCCGGGGTGCTTCTGAGTTATTGGTTCAGCGATCTCATTATTCTAATGATTCCGCAGGACGGAAAATCAGAGGCGTTGAATCTTTCCCCAGACTTGCGAGTGGTGGCGTTTGCCGCGGGCGCGTCGCTGATCGCGGCCATTGGCTCGGGCCTGTTGCCCGCCTGGCGCACCGGCCGGCGGGGCACCGTCAACGCACTCAAGGAATCGTCGGTTCAAAGCGGACACCACCGATCTCTGTTGCGCGACGGATTCGTGGCGGCGCAAGTGGCCTTGTCGCTCATGTTGCTCGTGGGCGCGGGATTGTTCATTCGCACAGCCAAACACGCGGTGAATATTGCGACAGGGTACGACGTGAACGGAATTCTGATCGGTTCCGTCGATGTCGGACTGGCCGGGTACAATGAGGAAACCGGTCGAAGATTTTTCGACGATCTTGTCGAACGAGCTCGGACCTTGCCGGGAACTTCCGCGACAGCCATGGTTGCTATGGCACCGCTCACGGGCGGAGGGTTTATGGGGCCTGGTCATTTCTCAAGGCGCCAAAAGGGTTGCCTTGGGATTGGCGCTGGGGATGCTGGTGAGCATCGCTCTGGCACGACTCTTGGCGAGCCAGCTTCACGGCGTGACGGCGACAGACCCGGCCACGTATGGCACCGTGTTTCTCCTCCTGAGCGGGGTCGCACTGCTGGCATGTTACATTCCGGCACGGCGAGCGGCCAGGGTCGATCCCACGGAAGCTTTGAGACAAGACTGAGGATGCACGACTGGTAGATTACAATTTATGATTTGCGAGTTGCCAACCGGAGGAGTGGGCGGACGGCCAGATCACCAATCCAATTCCAGAAGGAATTTATGGCGG
>JAQBVM010000293.1 GCA_027623095.1 Verrucomicrobiota bacterium | reverse complement strand
CGTCCAAGATCGCCGCCACCGCGTAAACCTTGCCGTTTAACAAGAATCCGTCGCCGATCGATCCTCCGACATGCTGGGCGGTAACAAAGTGCCTGGGTGAGATCGTTGTGCCAAGGAAACGGCCCCAACTTCCTTGGAACTCCCAACCACTCCCAATCAGCTCGCCCCCAGGAGGTGTTGAATTAAACTCCGGATCACCCGTGGAATAGAAGATTACGGCTTGGAGCGCACTCAGCCCGAACCTCAAAGCAATCAGGGGGGCGAAAATACGCGGACAACCAATCGCCATTTTCACTATTCCGTGAGTTTGCCCAGCATTCGATCGAGCGAATCCGAAGTCTGATAGACGAGGGCCTCAGGATAGTGAAGATAAGGGTGAAAATACTCGAACGTCGTATATCCCCGATAACCGATCGTATCCAGTTCCTCCAAAACGGAGGGCCAATCCGTCGTGCCATCCAGCAGCGGTCTGAAGGTTTCCAGCGAATAGTCCGTTCCTTTCTTCGTGAACTCTTTGAAGTGAACGTTCTTCACTCTTTTTCCCATGATCGGAATCCAATGCTCGGGATTCTGAAACATCGAGATGTTCCCTGTGTCAAAGTGAATCCGCACATGATCGCTTTGAAAACTATCGACAAATGCGTTCATCTCCATCGGTGTCATTAAATATCCGTTGAAAAAAATGTTCTCGATGTTCAAAAACACTCCGAGCTTCTCCGCCTTCGGCACAAGTTTCCCGACGGCCTCGCGGGCGCGGCGATCGCACACGTTGTTCGGCACAGGAGTGTGGTCCGTCCTCCACGGGATACAAACGGCGCCTGGAACCACAAGAAGATTTTCGACCCCCAGGTCATTGGCGGCTTGCGCCATCATCCCCGCAAGCTCGAGACCTCTTTCCCGTTTATCTTGGTCGTTGCTCGTGAGCGGGTATGGCCAAAAAAGGAACGAGCAAAGTCCGCTGATCGCAATTCCAATATCGTCCGCCATTTTTCGAATCGCGTGAAATTCGCTTGTGCCGGATTTTGGTGACAGATCGTTTTCGAGATCGTAGTTCAATTCGATTCCATCGAATCCAGCCCGTTTTGCCAGTTTCAGGCACTCTTCCAGTGTCATCCGTTCCGGATACGGAAATGCCCAAAGGTTGATCGATTTCTTCATCTCGAAGCGTTTGCGCGACTCTCTGCGGGAATCAGCGCTCGCTCCGGATGCTGGAAGCGCGAACGGTCCAGCCAGCGCAGCCGACCCGGCGACAGCAATTGTCCGCTGAATCGCCTGCCTTCGACTGAGCCGGGTCCGGTCCGCCGCACCGTCTATTTCCAAATTTCGAGGATCATTCGCCAACGCGGAAAAAATTGGATCTGGAGATTTCATGCAGAACATCTAAGCCAGAGTTGCAAATCTCGCAAGCCGCGCGACGGCGGGATTGACTCTGCCGAAGCTCTCGCCAAATTGTCACCAACATGCTTTTCAAAGCCCGCCAGTTCGAATTCTTATTCCCGAGCCCGGTTCTGGTGATGGGTATTCTGAATATCACTCCCGATTCCTTCTCCGACGGTGGCCGGTACCTGGATCCGGATGCCGCCATTGATCATGCGCTTCGAATGGCTGCCGAGGGAGCAGCCATCATTGACGTGGGCGGAGAATCGACGCGCCCAAATGCCGAACCGGTCGCCGAGAAAGAGGAACTGCGGCGTGTCCTTCCCGTGCTCGAACGGCTCTCCGGTCAATTGCGCGTGCCAATCTCGATTGATACCCGAAAACCCGCCGTCGCGAGAGCCGCTCTTCAAGCCGGCGCGAGCATCATCAACGATATCGAAGCCAGTCGTAGCGACGACACGATGTGGCGATTGGCGGCGGAGACCCGAGCAGGATACATTCTGATGCACATGCAGGGAACCCCTCAGACAATGCAATCGAAGCCGGCTTACAGGGACGTCGTGGCTGATGTCGAACACTTCTTTGTGGATCGATTGGATCGAGCCGCCGCCGCGGGACTTACCCCGGAACAGATCGTACTGGATGTTGGAATTGGCTTTGGAAAGGAATTGGAGGATACTTTAGCATTGCTGGCTGCGATGAACAGATTTACAAAACTCGGGCGTCCTCTGCTCCTTGGAGTTTCGCGGAAATCATTCATCGGCAAGCTGCTTGGGTCGCACGGTAAGGAACGCGGCGCGGCGTCCCTGGCTTGTGCTTGTTGGGCTGTGCAATCCGGTGTGCAAATGATCCGCACCCATGATGTCCGGGACACTGTGCAGGCCGTTCGCATGACTGAAAACATCATCAAGAACCGAAAATAGTGGATTGGAATCTACAGACCGTTTGGCGGTTCGTCGTCGAGATCATCATCCTCGCGGTGGGATTCTATTATACGTTCATGTTCATGAGGGGCACGCGCGGCTGGCCCGTCGTGATCGGATTTGCGTTGATTTTGGGAATAACGCTGTTGACCACATTCCTTGAATTGCAAGTATTGAACATTCTTCTGAGAGGGTTTCTGGCCGTGTCCGCATTTGCGGCTCTTGTCATCTTTCAACCGGAGGTCCGCCGAATGCTCGCCGAGCTCGGGAACCTCCCGATGTTCAGTTCAGCCAGGGAGGAACGCGAAAATATTGAAGTGATTGTGCAAGCGGCCGAGCGCCTGTCCGAAGCTCGCATCGGCGCCTTGATGGCCATCGAAAAGACGATTCATCTGCAGGAGGTCGTGGAATCCGGAATTATTATTGACTGCGAGGCAACCCCGGAAATGCTGGAAACCATATTCTTCCCCAATAACGCGGTCCACGATGGCGGCGTCATTATCAAGGGCGACCGAATCGCCT
Source organism: Verrucomicrobiota bacterium (assembly GCA_027623095.1). Classification (GTDB taxonomy): domain Bacteria; phylum Verrucomicrobiota; class Verrucomicrobiia; order Limisphaerales; family SIBE01; genus JAIPJX01. Next base: position 6,242 of record JAQBVM010000293.1, on the reverse strand, counting down.
GTGCCGCTTGTATTTTTCCGCTGACACAGCGCCAGGACTTGAATCCGTCGCTCGGCACCCGCCATCGGGCGGCAATCGGTCTGAGCGAGGAGACGGATGCCGCAGTCGTGGTGATCTCGGAGGAGTCTGGAGCAATCTCACACGCATATAAAGGACATCTGGTGAGAGGCGTCACCGAGGAAGAATTGCGCGCCTTCCTTAGCTCCGTATTTGTTAAGGTTACGAGCGGACGCGCTCGCAGTGCTCCGCCGAAGCGAGAAAGTGCCGCCTTCCCCGCGGCCACCAATGTGAAAAAGAAATAGCAAATGGCCTTCCAAGATTACATTCTCTCCAACATTCGATGGAAACTAGTGGCGCTGGCCTTGGCGATTGTGGTGTGGCTCACGGTTCGGTTCTCGCTTCTCGGCGATATTCGTCCCGGTTTGCTTGGAAGCGGGGATGTATCGACCTATTCAAGGATCCCAGTGCTGACGCTCACGGTTCCTGGGGATCCCCAAGTCTTCCAGATTTCGCCGCGCGAGGTCGAAGTCAAGATTCGCCGTTCCCGCTCGGACCGAATCTTATCGGCGTCCGACATCAAAGCGTTTGTCAATGTTTCGGACATTACGGTCCTGACCGGTGTCAGCCGCGTCATGGAGATCAGCGTGCAAACCCCGAAAGATTTCGAGATCATCCATGTCAACCCGGCTTCAGTGGCTGTGGAGCAGCTCGCGGCTCCGCTCCAGACGACGCCAACGCAATCCCTCACGAATAGTCTGATTACCCCATAGCAAATCGTGGAAGTTTTCCGGAACTGATGCATCTCGCCTCCAAGGCGGAAGACGAATTGAAAGCGGGTTCCGGCTGAGTCTTGCTGCGCTATACTGGCACTGAACTCGAAGCGAGGTTTCTCCTCGAAGGTAGCGGCGCCAATGTGCGGGAATCGTGGGGAGAAGCGATCCGAAAGCAAGTTGGGGAATGACGCCCACATGTTTGGAAAAAGTCTGCACTCGGTCCGCTCAATCAATTCGGAGAACCTCAGGCATCAATCGGCCGATCAACTCCCCAGCAATCCGATTGTCCAATGACCCAGCAAGCGGTTTCTCTTGGCCCGCATGTCCGTCACAGTAAACCGCGTTAGCGGTCCCGGTATGGCGGAAATGACCGGTCGCTTCGGAAACACTCAGATAATAGAACTCTTCCAACATTGGGTTTTCCCGCGATGCGGGAGCCTGAAACGTGTTGACCTGACCAGAATCGCCAAACAGCACGATCCGGCTCGGAGAAGGAATCCTCGCCGCGTCCAATAGGGGTTCGCCATCACGAGCCGACAACTCGATGTTGTAGCCGTATCCGTAGGATGCTCCAGTCGCTTTCAGCTTCAACTTGGGTTTCACGTAGTTCATCGCGGGACACACTTCAACCCCTTTTGAACCGAGATATGGGTGCAATGCGCCCTGCGTGAGATCAAAAGACCGTTCGCCCTCGATCCCATTCTGAAGCCAGCCGAACCAGAACCGCCTGCCTCCGCCTGAAGCTTCCCCTCGCCACCGAAACAGTCTCCCGCCAGAATCGTTTGTGTACAATTGCGCGGCGATGCCAAGCTGGCGGAGATTGCTGATACATTTCAGGCGTCTGGCGGAAGCCGCCCCTCGCCCAGCGGCCGGCAGGAGGATTGCCACGAGCACCGCCAGGACCGTCAGCACCACAAGCAACTCAACCAAAGTGAACGCCTGTAAGAGAGACCGTTTCATCCGCGTCTTCATGCGGTTCACCTGGGCTCTGCCCGCACCCGGTAAAACATCATCGTTCCCGGCTGTGCCGGATCGGTTAAACGGAGAATCCCATTCGTTCCGGCAATTGCGGCTCCAACGGGATTCCAGTCCAAAAAATTTCTAGTTTCCTCCAAAACGTACATCCAGTTTGACCGGCTTCGAAATTCCACCTGCCATTCGCCACCCAAAAGAGTTCCCGAAACGCCTTGCACTGGTGGATGCGGAAAGTTCACCCAGACGTTGTCAACAACGCCTTCGGCCAGAATGGAACCATCGCCTCCCGTGTCGCTGAAGCTGCTGATTGCGAATGCATCCACTCGAAATTCGCCGAACGTGGACGGCAAAGTCACATCTTTAACTGGGCCAAATGGATCTCCATTGCGCCACATCTTTGTCACGAGCGTCTGGCTTGCCGAACTGAAACTCATGCTGACCCGAAAGACGTCTCCCAACGTCAATTCCAAGGGATACGAAAATCCAGGCACGAACCGATTCTTGCTTGAGACGATCACCGGTGAAATTGTGGCGCCGAATCCGGAATCGGGAAAGTAATCGAACTCGACGAGATTCGGTGACTGGTTTCCACTCCCCCTGCGAAACCCTGAGTCTGTCGCTTCGGAAAGATTGAGAAGCCCCAACGCCAGTTGAAATGTGTAGGGCCGGTCAGGCCGGAGGCCGACAGCGATCTTGTCCATCGCTATTTCAAAACCAAAACTGAAATCGTCGCCCTTCCCAAGAACTGTCTGGAAGGGCCAATAGAAGAAACTGTTCGGTTTCCCGGAATCCCAAATGACTTTCACGTTCCGGCTTTGAGAATCCCAGGTGAATAACGAAGAGTCGCCCGCTGAACTCCACCCTTTGCCTCGTGGGTCGGTGTCAAATGTCTCCTCAAGAGTCCGCCCGCCGGGGAGCGCCGAGATGCCATCAATCTCCGCGGCTCCATCCAGCACTTCGATCCGCACGTAGCGCGCCTTTTCAAGCGAGACCGGTTGTCCATTCTCGTCCCGAGCCCACGCGATGTCGTATCCCGCTCCGCCGCCCGAACCGGCATACAAAGCCCGTATCCCGGCAATGTCGAGCCCGGCAAAACTCTCACCGGACAGCGAGGGATTGATGGGAAGATGAAAATCTCCTGACCCATCCGTTGGCGCAAAACCATCGACTGGAGGCGCCATGGAAGGATCGAGTATGAAATAACGGGTGTTGTCCGGGCTTACGGACACGCGTGTCGCGCCGGAATTGGCGCCGAACAACGTTCCGTCCGTGACTCCGCCGCCAGTGAAATCTCCGTTCGTAATCACAAAACCGGAGCTTCCAAAAATGATAAAATCGATTCCGTAAGGATTTGAAGGCAGATCGAACGCCGGATTCTCAAGACGCAACGTAACTGATCCTCCGGCGCCAATTGAAAGGAGTTGATCCCGAAGATATGGAGGGCTGAATGGATCGACCGGGCCGCCAAACTGTCCCGAGGTTACCCGCGAGGGCTCCCCAAGAACAGCCATGTTATTCGTATAACCAAGGCCGCTTCCGAACTCCTTTGAGAATCCGTTTCCTGGTTCATACGAGAGAACCGCATCCGCGAATCCGGACGCAAAAAGAGTGGGTGAAGCGAGAATAAGTCCGGCAAACACCGGAGCCAGCATGCAATTTCTGTACATTAGACTGATCTTTCAATGAATCATCCCGCGCAGGCGCGAAATGACAGTTGTCTTGAGAGACCAGTGTGGAGTCCTCCTTGTTTTGCCGGAGGTTGATTAGAGAATCAACCGCCCGAAACAAAAACACCTTCAGACTCCAACAAGACGAGAATGAAGGTATTCAACGAACTCCACCGAAAACAGTCCGGTGGACCGGCCTCATCCTTCTCTCTTGCGGAGAAGTTGATCGTCCGGCATTCAAGAAGCCTTGAAGCCAGACGGACGAGCACAGCAAAACCGGTATCCTGACTTCAGGTTTCAAGCCTTGCTTCCGCCTTCCTTGTCGCGTTCGCGAAGTGGCATTGGAAGTTCGTAACCTGTTACAGTGGCGCAACCGTCCCCGATTTTCACGAGGTTCCCAGTCATTTAGCTGTGTTATGTATTTGGGCCTTGCAGGCCCGGACTTTCAAAGAACCGGGAAAAGGTTAATTGCCCGGATGCGAACTGCCAAGGCAATATTCACCAAATGCCGTGACTCGCGCACGAATGCCGCTTGCCCTCAGCCGGAATCTCCCCCTAAATAGGCCCTGTTTTCGCGCAAAGAGATATCCGATGAAACCAGAATTTATGCATTCCCCTGTAGGTGAGGACCGAGTCTTCACAATCATCTTGGGCGGTGGACAAGGAACTCGGCTGTTTCCGCTTACCAAGGAACGCGCCAAACCTGCCGTGCCGCTCGGCGGAAAGTACAGGCTCGTCGATATCCCGATCTCGAATTGCGTCAATTCGGGTTTGAAGCGGATTTACCTCCTTACCCAGTTCAACTCCGCGTCCCTTCACCGGCATATCTCTCAGTCGTACAAATTTGATCATTTCTCGCGAGGTTTCGTCGAAATTCTGGCGGCCGAACAGACTCTTACGGACACATCCTGGTATCAGGGAACGGCCGATGCGGTTCGGAAAAACCTGATGCATCTGCTAAGTCATCCTTTCGAATACCTTCTCATCCTAAGCGGCGACCAGTTATACCGCATGGATTATCGATCCATCCTCAAGACGCATGTCGATTCCGGGGCGGATATCACTGTGGCGACTCTGCCCGTGACACGTTCCGATGTTCCAGGTTTTGGAATCATGCAGATGAACGCGGATTTTCGAATCAAACGGTTTGTCGAGAAACCGAAAGATCCGGCCGTTCAGGACACACTCCGGCTCGAACGAGAATGGTATCCGAAGCTCGGCCTGGACGGGGATGCCGAGCTATTCCTGGCAAACATGGGTATTTATGTCTTCAACAGGGCCGTGCTGACGCGGTTGCTGGACAACGATCTCATGGACTTCGGCAAACATATTATACCGTCTGCGATTCAAACGCATCGTGTGTTCGCCCATGTATTCCACGATTATTGGGAAGATATCGGGACAATTCGTGCGTTCTTCGAGGCGAACCTGGATCTCACTTCGGTTTTGCCGCGGTTCAATTTCTTCGACATGACTGCCCCCATTTTTACCCGTCCACGATACCTTCCCGCTTCAAAAATCAACGGCGCTACCATCGAACAGTCCCTCATTTCGGACGGGTGCATTATCAACAATTCAACTCTCAACCGCACTTTGCTTGGGATTCGGGGCATCGTCGATCAGGGATGCACTCTGAATCGCGTGGTGGTCATGGGAAACGACTACTATGAATCGGCACAGTCGATCGCCGACCACGAAGCCCGAGGCACTCCCAGAATCGGAATCGGAAAAGGAACCAGCATCGAGAATGCAATCATCGACAAGAACGCGCGAATCGGTAATAACTGCGTCCTTTCCCCTGCTGGCAAACCTGCGGACGTGGATCATCCATTGTATTACATTCGCGACGGAATCGTCATTGTTCCCAAAAACGCATCCATCCCGCACGGCACCGTCATCTAGGAGCGAATCGCCATCCAACGTCCCACTCCGACACGAATTCGGGAAAAATATTCCGGTCAATTGCTGATCAGCGAGCTGGTACGTTCCTGGAGCCACTGGACATCGCGGCTATTTGGCGATGGTATGTTGAATTGAAGTGAAACGCCTTTGTCCCAAGCGGGTGGCGGCGTGATTTTCGGATCGGTGTATTTGTGGCTTCCTGATTCGAATTTCGATGGCGAACGCCATTTTTGCGGCGGCAAAGGCGCGCGCCACATTGTTTGGATTGAAACGACAATATCGCAACACATTGAAGTTGTCATCGATCAAATATGGAAATACCGGAGGTGAAGATGGGGACGCGCACACGCTGGCGCTTTTCTTAGGAATTGTGCTTGCCCGACTCATGGACTATTTCCGATGAGAGTCGCTCTCCACGCGCTGAGGATCGATTATCACGGTCTCAAGCGCCGCAGCGGTGAAAGCCTGAGGACCGTTTCCAGAGCCTGAACCCAAGGCGGCGACTTTCCTGGAGCTCAAATTGCCCGCGCCCGTTGATTCTTTCAATTATCGGGCTGAACCCTTTCCGAATTCAACGGTGGCTAGGCTTGTAATGACTCCTCGAGCCTTCACAATCGGTCCGACGCAAAGTTCGAAACGGCCACCAGCTTTGAGACTGTCATGCGGAGCCGTTGGGGCTACGAAGTACATTTTTCCAAAATATACCTCGGAACAAGGTGTAGGCTCAGAAGTTAACTCTACAAAAACCGTCCGCTGCTGTAGGTCCGCTTTTGAATCATCTTCGAGGCGGATATGAGCCCAATAGCGAAATCGCATGGCAGTGCCCGCCGGAGACAAGTTCCACTCGTCTGTGTTTACTAGTCCTGATTCAAGCGTGATATAAGTGCGAAATAATAAAAGAAAGCTCGAAATGCCCGTCGTTATT